>NZ_CP041151.1:3440649-3753435 GCF_006494715.1 Shewanella sp. SNU WT4 | reverse complement strand
GGCTAATTTGCTGATTAATATGCTCATTGACGCTGGTATACACTTGCGCCGATCGGCTTAATACCCGGGTGATAGTTTGCAGAAGCTGACTTTTAGTCACAGGTTTAGTCAGTAAGTCATCAAAACCTAAGCTGTAATTCATGCTAGTGCGCTTAGTGTCTTGGGTAATAAAAATAAATGGAATGAGGCGGCGATTGCCCGCTTGATTAAGCCGCTCCCGTAAAGTTAAGCCATTCATTTTTGGCATGTTTACATCAGAGAGAATCAAATCTATGGGCAGCCTATCTAGCAGGGCTAGAGCTTGCTCGCCATCAGACACGCAGTCGACCTGATATTCATCTTTTAAATAGGCGCGCAGCAATCGCTGCTGACTGCTGTCATCTTCGACTATCAATACATGGGGTTTGTTTTGGCTAAAGACTCGTGGCCACTGCAATTTAGATAGATTTAGTTTTCCAGCAATGTATTGATAGTTATCGCAATAATGAGTAATTAACGACAGGCCGCGCCCGCCAGTAGCGCTCACCTCGTGCTCATCAAGCGGCACTATGTCGCAGGCTTGCCAACTGCCGCCATCATCTGTGATATGAATTTGCCATTGATGATTGCTAAGCCATAACTGCACTCCGATGGCGCGGGCAGGGGGCGCGCTGTGGCGCACTATATTGGTGGCGAGCTCCGAAAAGCACAATAACATGCGCTGCAATTGCTGTGGATGTTGCAACTGCTGAGTTAATACCCGTTGCAGTAATTGGCGCATATCGCGCACGGCTTCTAGGCTGGCGGGGCGAGTATCATTAATCAGGCATTTATCCATGAGTTAGACTCCCATGGAAATAAATTTGTTATTAAACAACCACTTTTTTATGCGTTGCTGCCAAGTGGGGGATATGTTTTTAAGGCGGTCGGCTTCGCGTAGCATTTCGGTTCTTAAGCTTGGATTATGCCAGTCATTGATGATGCAGCCACCTAAGGTGGCCTCGGCTTGTTTAAGGGCATTGCAGGACTCAGTCAACATAGCTTTAGTAGTGATACCTGCCATCATCACCAGCAAGGTTTGATCGCAAGCCGCAGCCACTACATCGGCCGAGATATTATTGGCGTTATTTCTCAGCAGGGGCGAGGTATCAAAAATGATTAAACTGTAGTCTTGCTGCCACTGCTTGATTAACTCACCTAAAAATTCGCTTTGGCGCAGGGACATGACGGCCTCCTTGCATTGCGGCGCAGTAATTCCTTGAAATGCTAATGTTTCGTTGCGAAGGCTGACCAACACTGGGGTACGGTAATCATGTTTTGGTTGCAGCTCTAAATCCACTAAGGTCGGGCGAAACAAATTAAAATCCACCACTAAGGTAGAGTGACCCGATAACAAATGCCGCTGAGCTAGCGCTATGACCACAGAAGTGCAACCTTCGCCAGGGTTGGCCGAAGTTACCGCCACTGAGCGCGCTTCAAGGCGATGCAGATGGCTGTAGATATGCTCGACTTCATTGTTGGTCGGCGGCAATAACATTACAGCGCCCCTAATACGGCAATGCCAAGGATCACTTGCAACGAGTCTTGGAAGTACTCAAAGAAGGTTTCACTCTTTTCAGGGACAAACACAGTATCGCCCGCCCGCAGCACTGGCAGCATGCGATAGTTACCGGTTTTGGCAAACTTAAGTAAGTTAAAGCTGGTGGCTTGATCGGCGCAGCAGCTCATATTGACCACAGTAATTTTTTCTATATAGGCGTTGGAGTTAGTGCCGCCCGCTTCGGCAAGCACATCCAGCAGCGTCATAGTATCGTCAAAGCGATAACGGCCGGGGCGATTCACTGCGCCTAAGACCTTAACCGTTCGGGCGCTCGGTTCATCAAGCCATTGCTTGTCTTTTTCTGGCACAAATATAGTGTCGCCGGGTTTGACTATGGGCAGCAAGCTTTCATCGCCAGTATCAAAATAGCGATTAAGGTTTAATTGGCTGACTCTGGCATGGCCATCGCTTCTGTGGGTGATGCGGATATTGTGTAAGTCAGCGCTACCCGTTGGCCCATCGGCGGCGGCGAGAATATCAAGAAAATGCAGTTCTTCGGTAAAGCGATAGCGCCCAGGAGCGCCCACTTGGCCAAAGACGTAAATCGAACTATCACTGCTTTGGCGCACCCACTGCGATTTATTGTCGCTCGGGTCATCAGGCAGGTTTGATACCCGAATGGTGGAGCCCGCTTTAATAAAGGGCAGGGCGGAATCAGGCTGCCCTTCTTTCATAAAGGTATCTAAGTTGAATTGGGTGCGAGTGATATTGCCATTATCATCGGGCGTTAAAATTTCAATATTGGCAGTATCAGCCTTGGGATTGGGGCCGCCCACATGAGCTAACAATTCCAGCAAGTTCATTTCCGCCGACCATTCGATACGCCCCGGCGCTACCACTTCACCAAACACTCGTACGGCGCGATTGGGCGCAATTTTTAGCCACGACTTTTCATTCATATCGGTTTTTTCGGGCACAAAGATAGCGTCTCCCGCGGCGATTGTCGGCATTTCTTGCACAACTGTGCCTTCAGTGTAACCGGCTAAATCAAAGCTTTTAATGGTGCCATCGGCCTTAATAACCCGAATTTGGCGCGATTCAGCAAAACGGGTCGGACCGCCGGCATTGGCCAAAATATCCATAAAAGTGGTGCCCGCTTTATTTTCAAAGGCGCCGGGTTTATCGACCTCCCCCATGATATAGACGGTATTGGCGCCCGATTTCACTTCTTCCACTTGAATCGGCACAAAGATGGTGGTGCCGGCATGTATGTTGGGCAGCAGCTTTTCATTGCCACTGTCTAAATAGCCCTTAAGGTTAAAAATAGTGGGTTCGTTATCGGCGATAACGCGGATTTGCTCAACGCCTGCGTAGCGGGTTACGCCGCCCGCGCGCATTAATAAATCCACTAAGGTCACGCCTTCTTTATAGGAAAAACTGCCGGGGCGGTTCACTTCGCCAAAGACTTTGACGGCGCCAACATCATCGGCGGCATCGCCGCCATCGGCAAGATTGAGAGGATTAAAGGTTTGCTCGACATTGCCCATAATCGGCGATGCTGGGATAAACAACACATCTAAGGGTTTAAGCTCAGGCAATAAACTCATATCGCCGCTATCAAGAAACGCCTTGTAATTGAAAATATTGGTTTCGCCATTGCGCTGTAATTGCAATTTATCTAGCTGCGCGCCCGCTCTTAAACCACTGGCGGCATGAAGCGCCGTTTGCACCGTGGAATTGGCCGGCAGGGTAAATTCCCCCGGCTGATTGACATAGCCTTGAATGCTTATCAGTAATTGCCGCTTATTGATGAAGACTTGCAGGTTGGTTAAATCACGAAAAATGGCGCTGAGCGCGAGTCTTACGGTTTCGGCTAACTGCTGCTCGGTTTGATTGACCACTTGCACTGCGCCTACTTCCGGCAAAATAATTCGGCCTTGGCGATCTATTTGATAGTTTTGATTAAGCTCAGCTTCCCCTGGCAGTAAGATTTTAATCTCATCCCCGACTTGGGTTTGGTACTCATTGGCGTGCGCGCTTGAGGCTAACATAATGAGCGTTAACATCATGATAGCTAAGCTAAGAGAAAGATTGCGGCAAAGGTTCATTGTCTATCCTCCTTAAGCGTAGCGGCAGGTGGTAAAGGGGTCGCTGGATAGCTTTGGGTTGAGCCAGACGATGAATTTGACGTTGAATTAGACTTGGAATTTGCTCTTGTATTTTTTGCGGGCTTCTTGGCACTGGTTGCTTGTGCTGGCGTGAGCTCGCTATCAATCACAGCGATAGTGACGCGTCTATTGGTGAGGCGCACTTCTTCTTGGGTGCCTTTTAGCAGGGGCTCATCTTCGCCCACAGAATCTAGGGATATCTGCTCGCCATTCAGGCCAAAAATCATTAAGTAGCGTTTTACTTGCTCAGCGCGCGCATTGGCTAATTGGAAGTTATATTCCAAGCTGCCTTGGTCATCGGCATGACCGGTAATGAGGAGTGAATACTGCGGCAGTTCAGTAAGCTGCGCCGCGGCTTTAGCTAAATTGCCAATAAACTTGGGGTTTAATTGATAGGAGTTAACCGCAAATTGATTGTCGTGATTAAGTAAATTGCTGAGTTCATTAGCAACATTATTCGCTGCCAAGTTAGTGTTATCAATGGCATCAAGCTCAGCCAATTCGCCCGTGTCGGGCAGAATACATTTACCTTCTGTGGTGGCAATGTCTAATCTTTGTTCAAGGCGCGCGAGTAATTGACGCTGGGCTATGATGTCGGTGGCAGCATCGTATAACAGGCCACCTTGCAGTTGCCGCACTATGCGTTTTTGATTGAGCTCAGCTTGAACTATGGTGGCAGGGAAGCATAACTCAGCGCCTTGCAGCACGAGCACGTCAAGCTTGCGACCGCTTAACTCCCATTCAAAGCGTAATCCTTGCTCTGGGCCTAAATCTTGCTGGTTATTGACTGGATAAAGTTCGGCGCTGTACAGCTCTGCCATTCCGCCTTGGCCGTGCTCTGGCCAGGCGGTGCATCCATAAAGGAATATCAATAGACATCCACAGAACCAAATTTTCATAAACAATCCCTGTAAGCATTAGCATGTTTGCTATGTATGGCTATCGCGCTATCGATTCTAAGTAATTGCATTAACTCTAAAGGCTGGCCTGAGACGTTATGCAGACTAATTACCCGATCAACTTCCTTTAACCTTTTATAAAGATAGACTATTGCGCCAATACCGGAGGAATCCATGAAATTTACTTGCTCCAGATCCATGGTGATTTCACCATTGAAATTCATAGTAATTATGCGATCGACCACTTCTTTGATTTCTTTGCAGCCGATGGCATCCATATCGCCGCTGATTGCTACCTTGAAACCTTGGTCTGCTTGGTTGTCGAGTGTAATGTTCATATGCGTGCCTCGCTATCAGTAGTGCCATCGTTGTCGGTTTTGCTGGGTTCTGCTTTCTTGCTTATAGATAAGCGATTATCGTGCCAACAAATAAAATCATTGTTTTTCAATGTCATGGCTTTTTTGAGTGACTAAGTTGAAGCGCAAACTGACTGGCAATTGCATTTTGCATTGCAGCCTAGATAAATCATCGAGCGTAATGGCAAGGATGATGAAGGTGGGTACAAGGCATTGATCTGCGTCGTAACCTGCACTAAAGCGGCTTGGCATCTATGCTTAGTTGGAAAGAAAAGGAGGAATTATGGCAAGGATGGGTAAGTTAGATGCTATGACGCGGGTAGTGGCCATAGGCGGCGGCCATGGGCTCGGGCGCGTAGTCAGCGCTTTATCTGAGCTGCAATCACGCTTAAGCGCCATAGTGGCGACTACCGATAATGGTGGCTCGACCGGTAAATTGCGCGCCGCCGATGCTTGTATTGCGTGGGGCGATTTACGCAACTGCCTATCGCAACTCAGCGAGCACCCCTCCATAAACACCATATTGTTTGAATATCGCTTCACCATAGCCAACGAATTGCATGGCCACTCCTTAGGTAACTTGATGCTGTACGCCTTAGATCAGTTATCGGTGCGGCCATTAGAAACCGTGCGGATTATTTCTAAAATGCTCGATGTCACCGTGGAATTGCTCCCCATGGCCGAACAAGCCTGCCATTTAACCGCCATAGATAGCCAAGGGCGGCGCGCTTTTGGTGAGGTCGCCGTGGATGAGATGACATCGTTACCCAAGCAATTGGCCTTAACCCCACCAACTAACGCCACGCCAGAAGTGGTGACGCGTTTGCAACAAGCCGAGCTGATTTTGCTGGGGCCCGGCAGTTTTTTTACCAGCTTAGTGCCGCCGTTATTGTTAACCGAAGTGGCTAACACCATAGCGTTAAGTCCCGCAACTTTAGTGTTTATTGATAATTTGCAACCTGAACACACACAGGTAGATAAGCTCAGCACCGCCCAAAAGGTCGACTTTATTGAGCATCTGCTTAATGGCCGCCCTATTGATAAAATCTTGTGCCATGGCACACAAGCAATGGCCAGCCAGCCAGAGTTCTGCCAGCCAAAGCCTTGGCAACCAAAGCTCTGCCAACACGAGCACAGCCGCTATTACTACCGACCATTAGTGCAATCGACAACGGATGGTTTACATGACCGTAAGCTATTGCTGCAAGCGCTTGAAAGTTTGCTGGAGTGAGAGGGATATCATTCGATGAACATTGTTCTGTAAGTATTAAATCAAGGCGGCGCGTATTAATGCTAAAGCGCCGCGGCAGCTAACTTTTTATTTCCGAGCATTTTATCACTTACCCATAGTGCCTAAACCCTTCATTCTGCCTGCTATGCACCACGCTTAAGGCTTTTTCATCTGTGGTTAATTAGCTTTTACTCTCTGATTTTTCTAGCAAGTTAGTTATTATGGCGCCCATTTATGGGTGAGCTTTGACATGCTTGTCGCAAGAACCTCCCTGTTTTAGTTGTGACTTCCTTAGGAATAGAATGAAATTATCAAATTTAGTGACTGCCATTATGTGCAGCTCAGTACTTTATGGCTGTGGTGGCAGTAGTGCTAGTAATGACGATAGCAATACGTCTGGCGGCGCTTTTTATAATAAAGACACTGTCTTAACTGAGTTGCCAGAGGTGGCGACTGACAGCCTAAGCTTTGCCCGTGAAACCTCAGATTCTTATAATCTGGAGTCAAGCAAAGGCAAGGATAATGGCAGTACCAAAAAAGAAGATTTGATCACTTGGTATAACGCCATTCGCCATTCGCCATAGCGATAACAGTGATATTTTCCGTAACTTTGATGGTTCCGATTTCGTGTTTCGTGAAGTACCAAGCTGGGAGACTAGCCATAAAATTGGGGTCTTTAGTCAGCCTTATGCTGAAAATGCCCTCGATTATTATAACTTTATGCGCGCCTTATTCGGTGCTCAGCGCGTTTATATGTCGGGCTATAAGCAAATATCGGCGCAGGCGTCTTCTTGGTCTGATTTGGGGGGCGGGCATTATCCCTCAGCAGAAATGGGACAAGCAGCAGGTCTTAGCACTGAGCTTTATAAGGTGGCGCGTTTTGGCCGTGAAAGTGGCAACTTAATGGGCGGCAAGGTCAATAAAACCGCTGATTATGAGGTCATGAAACAATTACCGCGTAATGGTGATTTGACCCGTATTTGGAATGAAGGTGAGTGGGACGGTATCGCAGGCCTAGGTCATCGTAATTCGTTTATGTTTGCTCCCGGGCGCGATGTGGGGATTGGCTTAGTGGCAGGTTTTCATACTTGGGTGTCTTGGGGAAGTAACCCTATGGCCAATGATGGCGCTGGTTTAGGCGGCGCTGAGCAAAAAGCTATTTTTGATAGCTACCCAGTAGGCGCTACGCCAACGGGTGTCACCATGCACCCATCCCATGGTTATTATCCATTTTTTGCCTTAAGTCAGAATAACCAGAGCGTGTCAGTTAAGTTCAATACTGATTTTGTCAGCCCAATTGCTAAAGCTGATAAGGCTGAAACCCAAGAAACTATCAGCGTAACTATGGAATATTTTATCCATGAACAAGATGGTGATTTAACGGCATTATCGCAGCCAGTTAAGACTATTACCCTGAGCGATCTTGTTGGTACGACTCAAGATACTGGTGGCACTAGCCCTGGCAGCAAGGGCGCTGATTGGGTCGCGCCATGTAAAGGGGATGCCAGTCTATGTCCTGAGGGCGTGCAAGATCTTGGGGGTTATCATTTAACTACGGCTCATGGCAGCATGCCGCTAGTGTTTCGCATGCCGTATGCTTGGTATCAATCCATGGCAGCAGACTTTAAGGCGGCTGAGTTAACTGATGTTGCGCCTCAATATCACACAGTGCGTTATCGCTTTTCAAGCCGCAAGCCTGATGGCAGCAAAGGCGAAAGCTTAGTGGTGAAACAGCCTTTTTATATGAATCCGCAGGTGGGTGAGTATTTGGTGCTGCAAACCACTCATTTCGATATTTTGCGCCATGGCGCCGCTAATTAAGGCGGCGGGGCAAAAAAAATCTGTGTCATTCCTTTGTTGTTCATGAAAGTGGAATGACACAGACGGTGGACGATAAAGGTCGCAAATGGTTAAGTCGCGTCACCAGTGCAGGAGTTGATGGCGCGTAACTTAACCAAATGCGATTTACGCTTGTGGCGGCGTGCCTTCGCAGTTAGATACTACCGCATCTATTTGCACTAAGGCGCCCATAGGAATAGCACCTACGGCGTAGCAAGTGCGCGCGGGTAAATCACCACTAAAGAAGGTGGTATATACATCGTTAATGGCTTCCATATCGGCGATATTTCTCACTTGAATGTTCACTTTGACTATATCGTCCATGACGTGATCAACACTTTCAATAATGGTCTTAATGTTGTTAAGGCACTGTCTTGCTTGCTCATTGACGCCACCACTGACTAATTGTCCGGTTTTAACATCCAGCGGTAACTGGCCAGAAATATGGTTGTAATGCGAGAAAGCCACAGTGTGGGAGTAAGGCTGAGCTGGCACTTTAGGCGTGTTATTGGCTTCAATCACTAAGAAGCGAGTATCTTCTGGTAACTGCGGCGGGGTGCCATCACCATGAGATACCACAGTATCAATTTGCACCAGTGCATCCATAGGTAAGGCGGCGACATTAATGATGGTGCGCGCTGGAACATAAGCTGGGAAGAAGGCATTACAAACCTGATTAACCACGTCAATATCGGCAATGTTGCGCACGAAAATAGTGGTCTTCACTATGTCTTCCATCGAGTGATCTATGCTGCTCAGCACGGCTTTGATATTGATTAAGCACTGATGAGTTTGCTCTTTTACGCCGCCGCTCACTAAGGTGCCGGTCAGAGAGTTAAGTGGTAGCTGTGAGGCAAGGTTGTTGTAATGAGAGAAAGCCACAGTTTGTGAATATAAGCCGAGCGGCGCCTTATCTGTGTTTCTGGAGATTTTAATCAGTGGGCATGGCGCTTGTGGGGTCGTGCCTTCGCCGTTAGAAATCAGCGCATCAATTTGTACTAAGGCCTCTTGCAGTGGCAATGCCGCAACCGCAACTGTAGTACGGGTTGGCAGTGGCCCCTCGAAATATGAACTATAAACCTGATTAATTGCTTCAACATCTTCGATATGCTTAACAAAAATATTGAGTTTAACCACATCGTCCATCACATGATTAATGCTCTCAACTATGGCTTTAATATTATTGAGACACTGTTTAGCCTGCGCGGTAATTCCGCCCATCACCACTTTACCTGTGACTGGGTCAATGGGTAATTGCGCTGAAATATTATTATAATGCGAGAAGGCGACCGTTTGGGTTGAAAACGGGCTTTGTGGCGCACGCTCGGTATTTCTTGAAAACTTAATGATATTGCCGCTCATAGTATTATTTCCTATTGGTCAGTATGAAATAGCCATTAATCGTTAATAAGTTATCATCAAGAATGATTAATGCATTTCGAGAGTAACGAGTATTTGATATTAATTAGTTGCCCTGGCTGTTATTGGTATCATTTAAAAAACGTTAATAACCATGAGTAATAAAAGCCATTAGGCATAAATAGCCATGGCCACCTAAACATAAAATAATGGCCGAGCTTGGCCATTATTTGTCATGTCTATGGATAGCATTGAATTGGAACGGTTCGCCTTTTCAATGTTGATTATAATTACTGGAAAATGGCATGATGAATATCGAAATCATGCTAAGTTTTGCCGAAATTCTGCTGGCGATGATAATAAGCTTTTAAGGTGCGCTATTAGTATGCGGCGAGTTTAGTAGATGTTTATTTGAAATTTATGGCCAGTGTATTGAGCCTGTTACTCGTTAAAAAATCGCTGGGCTAAAAATGCGCTCAATTAACTAATTTGCTCAATTAATCAATTTAATGCAAACGATAGCAAGACTCAGGCTAGGCCTGAGTCTACATCTAACTAATGGTAAGGGCGGGGGCTTAGTGAGATTCAGCTCGCGCCTGCATGCCTTGATTGTTGAGCATATTGGCTTTGAGATTCACGGTTTCAGGGCTAACGCTGTCACTGCGCATATTTAAGTGGTTTTTGCGATATTGCTTGGGGGTAATGTTAAGCAACTCTTTGAATTTAGTATTAAATGATGAAATTGAAGTAAAGCCCACTTCGGCGCTGATATAGGAAATGCTGTTATCCGTATTGATCAGTAAGCGCGCGGCTTGGCGCACCCTTTGTTCAATCACATATTGCCAAAAAGTAATGCCCATATTGGCATTAAAGAAGCGCGAAAAAGTGCTTTCGGCCATGTAAATTTGCCCTGCGACCATAGCCACAGTCAAAGGCTCATTTAAATGCTGCTGTATATATTCCAAGCTGGTATTGAGTTTATCTTCGGTCTTTTTAACGTGACAAATATCAGTCGCAGCCTCTAGCAATTGCTTAGGCGCTTGCTTAGATAGGCGTTCAAGTATGGTTAAAACGTTAAGTATCTGGCAGAAATCAAAGGAATTTTCGATTGAATCAAAGATGTTACCTATCTCAGCAATAGCATCGCCTTCATACAAGAGACCAAGCTTGGCATCATCGAGCATGGTTTTGATTTCGCGAAATTGCGGGCTATCCACAAAGGTGAGGCCTATGCCATTGAGTCTAAAATGCAATACATCGCAATCGACCTGGGCATCGCGCGAGGTGCGCTTATCAAGAGACAATCTAAACGGATTAAACGGCGCTAAAAGGACAACTTGGCCTTGGCTGAGTCGCAACTTGGTATTGGTTAAATGGAGCGTACAGCCCTTAGTCATGGGCCTGATGAGAACGTAGTCGGCTCCAAAAATAAGATGCTGCGTTTCAGATAACTTCTGTAAATCAAATACCACAAACTTAGGTGTGTTAGCGACGATTTTAGTAGTCATGATATCCCTCCTTGATACTCTTGCGAGTGTAAATCCTTATTTCACTAATGCAATGCTCTACGCTTTCAGGGTGTGAGTTATCGCACCTTTATTGTGTATTTTTTGCGAGATACATCAATATCTACTTAATTATTAGCGCTCCCTACAAACCGGCGTTGAATAAGTCAATTTCAACTAAATTAATTAATTATTTTTTGCTGACATTCATGGCCATAAAATACGACTAGGTTGCTGGAATAAATATATTTGGCAAATCATATTACCTTGTAATTCATGATGTTAGCTTGGATTGCTCGCTCGAATTATACGTTTGTTGGGTTAATCTTATCGTCATTAATGCCTCAACCAAGCCCGCGGGTTAGCTCAAAAAAGTGATCGTGATTAACGCTAATTCATGGCTAGCAGGATTTCGGTAATAGTTAGCGCTTTTCCGATATTAACCATGATTTTTTAGGATGATGATAGTCGCCATTGAAACGGAAAATATTATCTACCCTTTCAATCTACTTTATTGAGATATAGCGCTATCGAATTATTGGTTGCCATTGTTTGATGCTGATATGCAAATGATTACTTCTTGCTAAACAGGAATGGCGAATAATTCAATGATATATATCAATCAATTATTTTATTACTATGTTTCCTTCTTTTGGAGAGTTTGCAATGAGCGTTTCTAATGATCTATACCCAAATGCTTCAGCCCCACTAGAGCGTAAAGAATCTGGTGTTCCATTGGTCCGTAAAGGGCTGAAAGTTGAATCATACAATGATTTTGATCCATTAAAGCACGTGATTGTTGGTATTGCGGATAACCAGCATATTCCAGAAGCTTGCCCTGCTAGTAATGAAAAAATCCCTGCTGATTCACCAATGCGTGGTGGTAAAGCCGGTCGTCGTACTCAAGAAAGTATTGACCAAGCCAATGAGTGTTTAAATGGTTTTGCCAAAATGCTTGAAGGCCGCGGCATTATTGTTGACCGTCCAGGCGCTGTAGATTGGAATGCTCGTATTACTACTCCAGATTTCAGCATCAGCTCAGGCTTTGGCGTTATGCCACCACGTGATTGCTTATTAACTATGGGCAAGAGCATTTTAATGGCGCCAATGAGCTTCCGTAGCCGTTATTTTGAATATCTGGCCTATGTTGACTTACTGCGTGAATATTTTGAATCTGACTCTGAGTGTTTAATTGAGCAAGCGCCACGTCCACGTCTATCTGATGACAGCTTCCGTATGGATTATGTTGCAGCTTACGAATTCCTGTCAGACGAAGAAACTATGGCGCGTTCATGCCGTAAGGAATATTCAACTAAAGAAACTGATATTCTGTTTGATGCCGCTGACGTTATGCGTTTAGGTAAAGACATCTTCGTTCAGCACGGCTTAACCACTAACTTAGCCGGTATTCGTTGGATTAAGCGTAAGTATGAGCCACAAGGATACCGCGTTCATACCTTAAGCTTTAAGGATAACCACCCAATCCATATCGACGCGACTTTCTGCCCACTGCGTCCAGGTTTGATGCTGTTGAACCCACACCGTCCACTGTTTGATGGCCAGCGTGAAATCTTTGAAAAGAATGATTGGCAGATTGTGGAAGCTGTGGCTCCAGCGTGGGATACCCCGCCACCACTATGCTACTCAAGTACTTGGTTATCAATGAATACCTTGATTCTTGACCATAAGACAGTGTGTGTTGAAGCCACTGAAACTGCGCAAATGGAACAGTTTGATAAGCTTGGCTTTGAAGTGTTACCTGTTAACTTGCGTGATGCTTATGCCTTCGGCGGCGGCTTACATTGTGCGACTGCTGACGTACATCGTGAAGGTACTCGTGAAGATTACTTCGGTAGCCAGTTCAAAGGCGCTCACAATATCGATCACTGGACCTATTAATCCATAGTGGTTAATGCCTAAGCGTTAATAGTGTTCATGTCATCTGGCCCCTTATTTTAGGGGCCTTTTTTATGGCTCCAATTTAACCATTACACTCGGCAGAAATTCGTTAATTGCCAGCGTAATTTCGATATTAACCCCCGCCAGAACAGGCAAAATGAATAAAAGGTTATGAGTTGAGTCGGTAAGGGCAAATATTCATGCTACCTATTTAATCTTGTAATTACTCAATTTAGTCGATAAAAAGAGAATAGATCATGGTTAAACATTATGTGGGTTCCGAAGTTGGTCAACTACGAAGTGTATTACTTCACTACGATAGTTTGGCATTTGAGCGCTTAACGCCCTCAAATTGCCACGAGTTATTATTTGATGATGTCTTGTCAGTCAATAAAGCGGCTGAAGAACATAATCAATTTGCGACAATCTTAGAAGAGCAAGGCGTTAACGTTTTATACCTCAATAAATTATTGGGTGAAACTTTAGATATTCCAGAAGCCAAAGCGTGGTTATTGGATACGCAGCTCAGTGATTATCGCTTAGGCAAAAGTTTAGCGCACAGTGTCAAAACCTGGTTAGGTGAATTACCCCATGAGCAGATAGCGCGCTATTTAACCGGTGGTTTAGCTTATAGCGAAATTCCAGAGCCATTCTTTAAGCCGTTATTTGATTCCTATGATTGGGAACACTTTGTATTAAAGCCGCTGCCCAATCATTTATTTACCCGTGATACCTCATGCTGGATATATAACGGTGTCTCTATTAACCCCATGGCGAAAGCGGTTCGTCGCCGTGAATCAAATAATTTAAAAGCCATTTATCGCTGGCACCCATTATTTGTTAAGCAAGATTTCAATTACTACTTGGGCAATGAAAGCGTTAATTACGACAACACCACCATTGAAGGCGGCGATGTCTTAATTATCGGTCGCGGCGCGGTATTAATTGGTTTGTCAGAGCGCACTTCGCCAGAAGGCATTGAAGCCTTAGCCCAGTCGTTATTTAACACCGGCCAAGCCAAGAAAGTGGTCGTGATTGAGCTACCCAAAGATAGAGCCTGCATGCACTTAGATACTGTGCTGACTCAGCTAGATATCAATGTGTTCTCTGCTTACCCCGCAGTGATTAATGATTCAACCCGCTGCTGGACGTTAACGCCAGGCGTGAATAACCGCTTAGGCATTAAGCAAGAGTTAGGTTATCGCCAAGCCATTATGAGCGCGCTGCAATTAAGCGATCTGAAAGTGATTACCACAGGCGGCGACATTTACGGTCAAGAACGCGAGCAGTGGAATGATGCTAACAACGTACTGACGATTCGCCCAGGGGTAGTGATTGGTTACGAGTGCAACACCTTAACCAATGATAAATATCTGGAAGCTGGCATCGAAGTTTTAAGTTTTGAAGGTGATCAATTAGGACGTGGACGCGGCGGGGCTCGCTGTATGAGCTGCCCAATTGAGCGCGACGGCATTTAATTTTTAATCATAAATTGTATTGTTAGAGGAATTGAAAAATGACTAAACCAACACTGGTAGTTGCTTTAGGCGGTAATGCCTTGTTATGCCGAGGCGAGCCTTTAGAAGCTGATGTACAGCGGGTAAACGTAGGTGTAGCGGCTAAGGCTATCACTACTTTGACTCAAGACTGGAACGTAGTATTAGTTCACGGCAATGGCCCACAGGTCGGTTTACTGGCCTTACAAAATGCGGCGTACAAGGCAGTTAAGCCTTATCCATTAGATATTTTAGTGGCCGAAACCCAAGGCATGATTGGCTGCATGTTAATGCAGGAACTGAAAAACGAACTGCCACAGACCAATGTCGTCACTTTACTGACTCAGGTAGAAGTGGATAGCAAAGATCCCGCCTTCTTATTGCCAACTAAGTATATCGGCCCTGTGTATGACCAAGCCGAAGCCAATCAATTATCGTTAGATAAGGGCTGGGAATTTAAGCAAGACGGTAAATATATTCGCCGAGTCGTGCCATCACCTAAGCCACTTAATATTGTGGAATCAGAATCGATTAAGCAATTAATTGCGACCGGAAGCTTAGTGATTTGCGCAGGCGGCGGCGGTATTCCAGTCATACGTAAGAATAATAAGATGGTTGGTATTGAAGCTGTTATCGATAAAGATTTATCAGCCGCTTATTTAGCGAAGCAAATTAAGGCTGACGCCTTATTAATTTTAACTGATGCCGATGCCGTGTATTTAAATTGGGGCACAGATCAGCAAGAAGCGCTGCGCAATGCTCAGCCAGCATTATTAGAAACTATGGAGTTTGATGCCGGCTCCATGGGGCCAAAAATTAGCGCCGCCTGTGAATTTGTTAATGCCACTAAGGGCATGGTAGGTATCGGTTGCTTAAAAGATGCTGCCGCTATTTTAAAAGGGGTTAAGGGGACGCTGATCACGGCTAAACCTATTGCTAAAAGCTTAACCTAAAGCGAGTAGTAGATGACTACCTAGCGATTCATTGAGTGATATTTCATTAGTTCATATTTATTATTTTATTTAAGGATATTTATCATGGCTTTTAATTTAAAAAATCGTAATTTCTTAAAGTTATTAGACTATACCCCAGCCGAAATCATGTTCTTATTGAATCTGTCGATTGATTTAAAGAAAGCTAAATATGCCGGCGTTGAGCAAAAGAAATTACTTGGCAAGAATATTGCGCTGATTTTTGAAAAAACCTCAACTCGTACTCGCTGCGCCTTTGAAGTAGCGGCCTTTGACCAAGGCGCTTTAGTGACTTACTTAGGGCCAAGCGGTTCGCAAATTGGCCATAAAGAATCCATGAAAGATACTGCCCGCGTATTAGGCCGTATGTATGACGGTATTGAGTACCGTGGTTTTGGACAAGAAATCGTGGAAGAGCTGGGTAAATATGCCGGCGTACCCGTATGGAATGGTTTAACCGATGAGTTCCACCCAACCCAAATCTTGGCCGACTTTATGACTATGATGGAGCACTTACCAGGCACGCCACTCAATAAAATCAAGTTTGCCTATATGGGTGATGCCAGATTCAACATGGGTAACTCCTTGATGGTGGGCGCAGCGAAAATGGGTATGGAAATTCGCTTAGTGGCTCCTAAGGCTTACTGGCCAGAGCCAGCGTTAGTCAAGCAGTGCATGGAAGTGGCCGCGACCACTGGCGCTAAAATCATTCTGACCGAAGATGTGAGCGAAGGCGTTGCTGGTGTTGACTTCATTTACACCGACGTATGGGTGTCTATGGGCGAGCCAAAAGAAGCGTGGGCAGAGCGCATCCGTGTGATGACTCCTTATCAAGTCAACATGAAAGTGATTAAGCAAACCGGTAACCCAGAAGTTAAGTTCCTGCATTGCTTACCTGCTTTCCATGATGAGCACACCACCATGGGCAAAGAAATTGCTGCAACTTATGGCATGAAAGGCTTGGAAGTGACTGATGACGTGTTTGAATCACATCACTCAATCGTGTTTGATGAAGCCGAAAACCGCATGCACACCATCAAAGCTGTGATGGTTGCTACTTTAGGTTCGTAAGCTCAGCAGTCGCCGCCACATGCTTGTGGCGGCTTTTTTATGACTGTGTAGCTCATCGATATGCGTTTGCCTCATTGAGTATCTAAGCCTTTTGCGCTCATAGAGTTCGGCCTAGATATGCTAGGAATTCTATTATGAATAAAACCAAAATAAATGGCTTATTGGCTGCCTTTGGCGCAGCGACTCTGATGGGTTTTGTTGGATTTTTTGCCCGTCATATTAATGCCCAGGGTGATGTCATTGCCTTCTCGCGTATGCTGTGTGGCGCAGTATTGTTCTTCTTTATTTTACTGGGAATGGGGCGTCTTAAAGACTTAACTCGCTACCGCATTTCGCCATCTATGGTGTTTAGTGGCATTTTTATGGGCACCTGTTTATCAGCCTATATCGCCGCAACTCAATTAACCTCTATTGCTAATGCCGTGTTCTTTATTTATATCGGCCCCATCATTTCCACTATCTTGGCGATTATCTTCCTCAAAGAGCCCTTTAAGCCGATCACCATGTTTGCCATTAGCATAGTGTTTGCAGGCATGATGCTGATTGTGGGCTTAGTGCAATTTAACGATGGCGCGGTTACTGTGGGCTTGTCCTTTGATGCTAAAACCTTTGCTGGCGACATGCTGGCCTTGGCCTCTGGGGTCGGTTACGGCTTGTTCTTATTTTTAGGGCGCTATCGTCAAGATGTACCAAGCGATGTGCGCTCGTTCTGGAACTTCTTATTTGCGCTAGTGGGCATTGGCGCCTTGTTTATTTTCAGTCAACCGACCATAGCGCAAATGACCGCCAGTGATTGGATGTGGTGGATTGCCATTGGCATAGTGTGCGGTTTTGGCGCCTTAACCTTATGCACCATAGCCACTAAAAATCTATTAGCGGTGGAGTTTGCCACTATCTCTTACTGGGAGTGTGTGGTGGCATCCCTGATTGGGATTGTGGTGTTCAGCGAGCCGTTATCGACCATGCAGTTTGTGGGGGGCTTCTTAATTATTTTGGGCGGCACCAGTGAAATGGCGGTCAATGGCATTAAGGGTTATCTCAATAAGCAAGCTGCCGCTGCTAAAGCCATCTAATGGTGAGTCATTAACCCGCATCTGCGGGTTAATGTTTTTTACGCCGCCATTAAGGAGTCACTATGACCAATATTCAGCTGCAACAAGTGAATTGTTTTTACGGCCAAACCCAGTCGCTGTTCGATATCAATTTTACCGCTAAATCTGGCGATGTGATTGCGCTACTAGGCGCTAGCGGCGCGGGTAAAAGCTCATTGCTGCGGGTCTTTAACCTCATGGAAATACCGACCGCAGGCACCTATCAAGCAGGCGAACACCGCTTTAATTTTAATGACGAACCCAGCCGTGATGCGGTGCGTAAACTGCGCACCAATGTCGGCATGGTGTTTCAGCAATATCATCTGTGGCCGCATTTCACTGTGCTAGAAAATCTGATTGAAGCCCCCTGCAAGGTCCTTAAGTTAGATAAAGCCGCCGCCATCGAGCAGGCCATGGCGTTATTGCTGCGTTTACGTTTGCATGATTTAGAGCACAGATACCCAGTGCAATTATCCGGCGGGCAACAGCAACGCGTGGCGATAGCGCGCGCCTTGATGATGTCGCCGCAAGTGATTTTATACGATGAACCTACCGCTGCCCTTGACCCACAAATGACTGCCCAATTTGCCGACATAGTGGCTGAACTCAGTGCCGTGGGTATTTGCCAAATCATAGTCACCCATGAAGTGGCTTTAGCGGCCAAAGTGGCCAATCGGGTAGTGTTTATGGAAGCTGGGCGCATCGTCGAGCAAGGCGGGGTGAGCGTATTAACCACTCCGATGACGCCCGCATTAACGCGCTATTTATTCCACTAGGTTTTTTATTAGCAGCTCAATTAGTTAATTGATTTACATATAAAAAGGTGACGACATGAACAAAGGACTACAAATTTCATTAACCCTAGTAATCACTATGCTGTTGTCATGGGCGCCGCTACAGGCGCAAGAAATCCGCTTTGCCATGGAAGCCACCTATCCGCCGTTTGAATTTACCAATGATAAAAATGAAGTGATAGGCTTTGATGTCGATTTAGCTAAAGCCTTGTGTTCTGAGCTCAACAAGCAGTGCAGCTTTCATATTCAGCCGTTTGACAGCTTAATTGCCAGCCTTAAGTTTCGCCGTTTCGATGCCGCAATTTCGGGCATGGATATCACCGCCGATCGCGAAAAACAAGTGCTGTTTACTGAGCCTTATTATCAAAATGCCGCCATAGTGGTGGCCGCGAAAGACCGCTTTACCAGCATGGCGGACTTAGCCAAGCACAAAATTGGCCTGCAAAACGGCTCGACCCATCAAAGATACATTCACGATAACTACCCAAAGCAAAAGACTTCCGCTTATACCAGTGTTCAGCATGCCTTTATTGATTTGCAAAACGGCCGCGTCGATGCGGTATTTGGTGATACTGCCGTGGTTGAACAATGGTTAACCCGCAGCGCTAACTATGAAGGGGTAGGGGAGATTATCAATGATACTCAATACTTTGGCCGCGGTTATGGCATAGCCGTTAACTTGCAAAATCATGCACTGCGCGATGAATTAAATCAGGCGCTCACCACCATAATGGCCAATGGTACCTATCAGCAAATCTATCAGCGCTGGTTTCAATAAGCGGGTAGTTATTACCTTTAAGCGAGTGGCTACTTATGCATGACTTACTCTTGTTATTACTCTTGGCATCATTAACTACCATAGCGCTGGCGGTGGTTTCAGCCATGCTCGGCTTAGTGATGGCGATTATTTTAGCCTTACTAGAATCCACCCCCATAGTGTGGCTTGGCAAACTTACTCGCCTGTATATCATGGTGTTAAGGGGCTTGCCTGAGCTGTTAGTGGTGCTGCTAGTGTATTTCGGCTCAAGTCATTTGCTGTTTTTAGCCACTGGCGTCTTTATTGAAGTGAGCGCCTTTGTTTGCGGCGTGTTAGCACTTAGCACCATTTTTTCTGTGTACGTGTCGCAAATTTTGCGCGGCGCGTTACTTGCCATTCCCGCTGGGCAGTGGGAAGCCGGCGTTGCCTTAGGCATGGGGCGGTTATCGATATTTTTTACTATCTTACTGCCGCAAGTGTGGCGCCACGCCTTGCCCGCCTTAGGTAATCAATGGTTAGTGTTATTAAAAGATACTGCGCTGGTGTCACTGATTGGCGTTAATGACTTAATGAAGCAAGCGCAAATGGTGGCGTCCTCCACTTGGCAGCCGTTTACTTGGTTTGCCTGCGCCGCGCTAATTTATTTAATCATCACCTTAGTGAGTCAATACGGCCTTAAGCGCGCCAGCTGCTATGTCACTCGCTATGAGCGCGGAGATCATTAATATGCTGATTAACTTACTCGAATATTTGCAAGTCTTAGGTCATGGCCTAGTCATGACCTTAGGGCTGACGGCGATTTCCTTGCTGATTGGCAGCTTACTTGCCCTGTTATGCACCTTAGCCTTAACCTCAAGTAATCGCTTGATTTACTTTAGCGTTAAGGGCTACATCACAGTCTTTACCGGTACGCCCTTATTGGTGCAGATTTTCTTGATTTATTACGGCCCAGGTCAGTTTGCTGGCTTAACCGATAGCGTGTTTTGGTACTGGTTATCTGAACCGTTTTTCTGCGCCGCGCTCGCCTTGTCATTAAACTGCGCCGCGTACACTACCTTATTGTTTTATGGCGCGTTAAACAGCATCAATCAAGGCCAGTGGGATAGTTGCGCCAGCTTAGGCATGAGCCATAAGCAAACCTTAAGCGTATTAATGCCTTATGCGCTGCGCCGCGCACTGCCTGCCTATTCCAATGAAGTGGTATTATTGCTTAAAGGCTCATCGTTAGCCTCCACCATTACCATCATGGATATCATGGGCTGGGCGCAGCGACTTAACTCGCAAACCTATGACACTTTAGTGGTGTTCTCCGCCGCAGGTTTACTCTACTTAAGCCTAAATCTGGTGATTACCTTAAGCATGAGCCGCATCGAAAAACGAGTGCTGGCCTTTGAACAGGCTTAAGCCATTGATGTATTGATGGCACAATAAACAAAACAAAAGAAAAAGAAGACAAAGCTATTGCTTGCGACGCAAATCATTTAGCCCAAGCTATCTAGGTCATGCCATCTAAGCCAGCACTAGTGCTGGCTTAGATGGTGTGACTTAATCATACCATCGCCACTCACTGCTTATTTGTGGACATTTCCAAGTGAGACGTTTAGCACGAATGAGTGAGTTTCTAATAAAATTTCTATGGATAAGGCCTTATTAAAGAGTGATCAACGCAATATGTAAACTTCTTCACAGTACTAGATGCAACGAATTTCGAGTCACTCTTAAACGTTTGTATTGGGAAAATATAAAAAAGTGGCAAAATTTAGTTTATCACTATGTCACTATGTCACTATGTCACTATGTCACTATGTCACTATGTCACTATGTCTCTATGTTTTTTTAACATATTGATTTTATGATGAGATAATCCAGCTTTACTATATCGGTAGATTAAATAATTGGCTATATCTTGCTCATGAGTTGACATAATAACTTGCCGATCTCTCAGTTCTACTCTTAACAAGTCGCTTAGTGAGGCAATATTAATTTCATCCATGCATTGTGTTGGATCATCAATAAAAACAAAGGCAGTTTCCGCATATTTTTTGTTAAGTGCTAAGAATAAGGACAATGCAAGCGCACTGATTTGCCCGCTACTCATAGAAAGTACTGCATCATGCTCGTTTCCTCTAGCGGTTTTAAACTGCAACGGGGTATCTTTTTGAGTTCCATCCGCTCGCTCTAAAAATATCCCTAATCCAGTTTGCATATTTTGCAATAAGCGGCCGCTGTAGATATGAAAAAGCAGTTCAATTTCACCAAGCGTTCGATTTATATAGGTATTTCGAGCCTGGTTGAGTTGCTTCTCGGTATTTTTTAGCTTCTCTTCTACCCCATTAATGGCATTAAGCCTAGCTTTAGATAGATTAAGCGCATTTAGCTTCTGCCCATGAGTTACACTAACTAATTTTCTATATTCGTTGTGTATATAGTTAAGTTTTTCTTCTATGGATTCGAGAGTAATTCTTTTAAGTTCTTCAGGGGCATTAAAAGCGCTATAGAATATAGCTAAAGCCTGTTCTGGTAGAGAATCACTTTCAGGTTCAAATGTGAGTAGTATTTTATGACGAATATTTTCTACTTGTTCATTTTGTTGCTCTATTGTTTCTGCATATTCTTCAGGAAGTGAAATGTTTAGCTGTCGTATTCGATGGGAAATAGCTAATAATCGTTTGGTTTGATGCTCATGAGCTTCTATATCTTGCAGTAGCTTTAAATTGAATTCTTTATCGATTTTTTTAAGCTGATTTTGAAGGTGGAGTAATAATGATTGTAAGGTTAAGTCTATTTTTTTTAGACATTCAGCAATTTTATTTCCATTAAGATCCAGTTCGCTCTCTATCTGCTTGGTTCGCGCATCTATCGCAACAATTAATAGTTGTTGCTCGGTATAATCAAAACCACAAAGAGGGCAACTGCTTTCATTTTCGATTATTGTTGTTTTTAATCGATTACGTAATACCAACGTTTTGGTTTTAGTATCACCGATCGTATTTTGATAGGTTTTAAGTTGTTCTTTTTGTTTAACTAACTCTGAAAAATCATCAAAACCATCCGCTAACGCTTGCTTTAATAGAGGTAAATCAACCTCTGTTAGCTCAATTGCGTTCTTTTGTGCAACAATAATCACTTTCTCTAATGGCTTTCTTTGTTCGCGCAGAGCCCTTAATGATTTTAGTTTGTCAATATGTGAAGCAAGTCGAACTGTCAGCACGAATTCTTCGGTTTTTAAAAATTCACTCTTTTTCTGGTTCTGTATTCGTCTTGTCACCTCATCAGAGTGCTCAACAAGTGTTTTAAGCAAGTTAACTGAAGCTAACTGATTGGGATAATCATTAAGACGTTCGACTGTTAATGGAGTCTTAGAGTCCCAAACTGGAATTAATTCATTAGTTGTTAATCGAAAATATTCAAAAGATTGACCTGGCGTAGATAATTGCTGCTTAAGTTGTGCAACTTCTACATATAAAAATTCGTGTACTTTTATTTCATTGTCATAAGCCTGCTTTCGTGCGACTTTTAAGTTTCGCATATTGTCCAGCCGAGTATTTAACTCGTCAAGGTTGATGAGGTGTTCTATTTGTTTAGTTCTTGTTGTATCTTCACAAGAACCATCTGGAATTATCAGCGCTTTACTATCTTGTTGTAGATAGTTCAATACATCAAAGTTTTTTTGAAAATTACCTCCGAAATATTGCTTCCAGAACGTATTTTCATCTAAAATTTCTGTTGCTGATGACCAATCGTCAAATTCTTTTAATTGATATAACTTAAAGATAGAAAATTCACTTGGTTTGTTCATTTTCGCTTTCATATCTTTGGCATCAGCTTTGCGCATAATATTTATTGTCTGACTGCCATTTGTCAGTTCTGCGATGATACGAATATCGCCAGCGTAGCCATAGTGACGGTAAAGATTGCTTTTAAAGCTATGCTTGTTGGGTGTAACAGGTTTTAACCTAGCAGCAATTCGTGGTAGCTGACCACGAAACAATAATTGCTTAGCATCAAATAACGATGTTTTTCCAAACCCATTTGGACCATCATAGATAATGAGATCGCTGTTATATTGTTCTTCGTATGAAGAAAACGCTTTGAAGCCATTTATTTTCAGTCGATTAATTCGCCATTTGTTCATTAATTAATGCCTCCATGACTTCTTTATATCCATTACTAACGGTCAGTTGTGTCTCTATTGAGTTATAAAAACCTAATAACTGCTGCTCTCTTAGATATTGATCAGCAAGTTCATTTGCACTTGTTAATGTTTCTTCTTTTGCTGGAACAGCTAGGAATGGAAACTTAACGTAAAGGCGACAAGCCAAACTAAAGGCTGACTCATTAAAAGGGGCTTGCTTATAGTGATTAAAGGCCTCGGGTTCTGTAAGTAATATTTCTATACCTTCCTCTGAATCTAAGTATTGCTTTAGCTTTTCTGATTCGGCCTCTGTGTAGTAGAGAACATGTTTTTTGAGACTGTATGCGTTTTCTTCTATATCAAAGATCTTGTGCTCATATTTATTAAGTTCAGTCAGAGTATCTAGCCTAAACAGGATTACTAAATCAGTGTTTTTTGCGAAGGTTGGAATTTCTAGAAGACTCTGAGGGGTATTTCCTTGTATATACTCATTTAGCTCGGAAGGGGTGCTTAGCTTATCTGACTCTAAAACAACGAGAAAACGTTGATAGTTTAAATGAGCTGCTTTATAAAATGTTAGCTTTTCTAATGGAGTATCAAGTTGCACGAATTGGCAAGGTGAGCCTTCTACCACTTGCTGAATAATTTTTTTAATCATTTAGTTCCCGTTGAACATCATCTGGAGAAATGAATCTCACATTATGAATTTTGGTTAGGCGGCCTTGGCTTAAGTCTTCATCTGAAATATCAATAAACTTACCTGTTAATTTTGAGGCTTCGCTAAGTTGAAAAGGTGAATGCTTCATATCAACGATCAAGTTGTTATATTCATATAACACATCCTGAACAATTGAGTTTTCACGTAACGCCTCAACATTGTTCTGTATGTCTGATAGAGAGAGCTTTTCATTAATTTTTTTTAATTGGATGGCTGTTGGTAAATAAGTACCAAATTGTGGCTGGTGATAATGAGGGAGATCCTTAAGAACAACTAGTTGCTCTAACATTGCAATAATGCTCATATAACTGTCGACACTATCATCGTTAAACCCATTAATGGAAACTGAATTAAGATTTGGTTTTTTGGAGTAGTAAAGTCTTTTTAGTGTTTCTGAATTCATTTGAGCTATAGTATTCCGACAGGAAAATATGTCTATAAGCGATATGTCGTCAGACGCTTCATAGCTTTCCATCAATTCGTCTGTTCTATCTAAAATATTGCGCCTAAAACGGTTTAAAACAACAATTTCATCACTTTCATCTAGCACTTCCGATTTTAAGCATTGCTGAATTTCTGTTAGGAATATAGGTGTCTTATTTGCCGCATCAAATTTTAATTCACTATTGTTATGAATTTTGGCATGTGCATAAATAACTTTTGTATCAAGTAGAATATATAGAAGACCGAGCTTGTACTGGATTAGTAAAGGTGAGCAGTTCAGTTTAACTTTTTGTAAATATTCAGCGACTATTTGTTCTAATTGCACATTAACATGATCAAGTCTAAGGTACTTATTATCATCTCTGTAACGATAGAAATCTACTTGGTTATGAGTTGCATTAGTCGGGCTATAGGGGGAGAAATCATCCAGCTCACAAGAAACATGAAACCAACGCTTGGTACTTTTATCTATGCTGCTTGTAGATATTTCAGAGGCCTGATTAAGCGCCTCCTTATATGCAGAGCGACTTTTATTGTTCCTAGCTTTAACTTGATGAAGACTTAAAGCCTTCCCTGCCAAGTCATAAATCACGAAATCGTCTAAAGTCTCAACTTTTAAATGATCTGCTTTAGAATTGTCACTTATGAGTAAATGTATACAATGGTAGAGGGCAATTTTCCCTTGGTATATAAAGCCGCTCCATGATGCTATAGCACTGCTATTCTTTATTTTCTTTGAGATGTTCATATCTGATCAAATTTACGTTAATGGCTGGGATGTTAATACGTATCAGGTGAATTTGCACCATATCAAATATATTTATTTGTATTAATACTTCCTAATGCACACTCAATGGTTGTTCTGCTTCTTACCATCCATTATTTTTTGTATATCAAAACTAGCAAATCCTTCTAAATAAGAATTCTGTCGTTAGCTCATTTTTAGCAGAATTGAGTTAATGCAAGCTTTAGCTCAATTAGATAGCGATTTGAACATTGGCAGCTTAAGTAAAGGCTAATTCAATTACGACTTACATTGAGTGGCGACTTGGTATTGAAAGCCTTTAACCACTAAGGCGTAACTTAGGCAAGCAAGTAGCGATGAATATAACGGCGCTTCAACCCAGCCTAAATCAAAGCAAGTAAATAGGATGGCGCCGCTAATAAAGCCGGTAAGCAAGGAGGTGAGCGCTGCGTATATATTACCTGGCAGCCAGTGCGCCAATAAGGTCGGGGCAACTAAGGCGGCCATTAAGGTGCCTGAACCTAAAATCGCTAACATAGAGAGCATGACAGGCGGCGCAAACAGCATTAACACAAAACCTAACAGGCCAAGGGTGACCACAGCGCTGCGATTAAGCACTAACAGTTGGGTGCTATTAAGCTTTTTATGCGGCCAAATGGCTTGGCGCAAATCGTGGGAGGCAGCGCTTGCTATGGCATGCAGTACTGAATTAGCGG
The DNA here is from genome assembly GCF_006494715.1 of Shewanella sp. SNU WT4. Lineage (NCBI taxonomy): Bacteria > Pseudomonadati > Pseudomonadota > Gammaproteobacteria > Alteromonadales > Shewanellaceae > Shewanella > Shewanella sp. SNU WT4. The sequence goes on along the minus strand of NZ_CP041151.1, from coordinate 3,727,722 downwards.
TAGATTTCATGGCGAACAAAATAAATAAGGTGACGATTGCCGCTAGGCCGGGTGATAAAAACTGGGTTAAAAATACCGGCATGGCATCATCGGGATTGGCTAAATTCGGTACTTTAAGGCGGATATAGCAGCCGACAATCGGCACTAAACTTAATAATAATGCCATCGGGGTAATGTAAGCCGCGACGTGATGCACCTTAGTGGTATTGGCAAAAGCCATAAAGCGCGATGACATATAAGGCAGGGTCGCACTATAAATAAAGGCATAGGGCAACACCATAAGTACGTGCCAGCGGCTTGAACCATAGGGGCCAGAATGATCGGGGGCGAGTAAATCACTGTCGATGGCGTTAAGCTGATTAAATAAGTCTAGCGGGGCAATATCACTAAATACTGTGGCGACAATAATAACCGCCGAAATACACATGCCTATGACCATAAAGGTATCAGTAAATGCCACCGCTGCTAATCCACCGGTGGCGGTATATAAAATAATAATACTGACCATAATAATCGAGGCTGTGGTGGGACTAATGCCTAACCATTGGCTGCCTAATAAGCCTAAGGCTTTAATTTGCCCGACCAGAAATACCAGTAGTAATAAAATAATAATAATGGCGGCAAACGCTTGGGTAATACGTTTTATATGGCTTGGGCCATCGTGACTATTGGCAATATATTCAGCTATGGTGAGGGTGCCCATAGATTGCGCTTTTTGATGTAAGAAGCGCGCACATAATAATACCGCCAGCACTATGGCGGGCGCGAAAAAGAAATTACCTAAGAGTTCTATCATGCCGTATTTATAGGCCACCCCAGGTGAGCCCATAAATCCCCAGCCAGAAAAGGCGGTAGCGACTATGGTGGCGGCGCCGATAAATGGCCCTAAACAGTTTGAGGCTAATAAGAATCCACTTTCACCTTTGCCTGAGTGCATGACGCGATTGCTATAAACCGATAAGCCTAACATGATGGCGACTGTGATCAGTAATAGCAGCCAATTGAGTAAGAAATTCATGCTGGTTCCTTGGCCACATAGGGCGCCAATTCTCCGCTGCCGTGATATTCATGGTAAGCAAAAATCACTATGACAAAAATACAAAGCAGTAAACTGGCAATAATAAATGCATCTAACGTCCAATAATTGGTAAACATTAGCTCGTCCTCATTGTATTTATTCTTATGCAGCAGAACGCCATCTAAATACTAGAATTCATGTACTTATATTCCTTTGGCTGGAATTCATCTTTATAGATTACCCCCATCAAAACTAGCGAATTTCTGCCGCAAACTATCGGAAAAATGCCGAGCATTAGCGGAAGATGTTAATTAATAGCAATTAGTGTTGTGATATGAACGCTGGCTAATTGAGTGGCAGTGTTTATCAGTATTTGGGCGAGATAAATAAGCGTTATTAATGCAATTGGCAGTATTTAATCGCGGTTATCTATGCTGTCATTTAATGCAAGCTTGGTTGATGAATAGTGTATAAGCACATGCTACATAAGCCTTTTACATCAATATCTTAGATGTTATTGCTAATATAGACTTTAGTCTAATGGCCAAACTATTGACCAAATGCAGCAAGTCGTTAACACTAGGCCAACTTTTTATAATGGCTCTGTGGTGCTTACCTTAATAGTTAATGTCTAGTTTCTGACTACCTTTGCCAACCTTGCCCCGACAAGTTAAAGGCTGGCGATAGTGAATATCCAAAAAAAAATGAACAAATAATACATAGCCAATAACACTGGATAATAATCATGCTGATTTTCTTTGGTTGCCTTGCCTTGCTAGTTGTAGCGTATAAGTTTTATAGCCCCTTTGTGGAGCGCCAAGCGGGGATGGATGAACATGCCAAAACCCCGCAGCAACGCTTTAATGATGGGGTCGATTATGTGGAAGTGAGTCCGATAAAAGCCTTCCTCATTCAATTTTTGAACGTCGCTGGCGTGGGTCCAATCTTTGGTCCTATTTTAGGCGCGTTATACGGCCCGATTGCCTTAGTGTGGATTGTGATAGGTAATATTCTTGGCGGCGCAGTGCATGATTACTTCTCTGGCGTATTAAGTATTAAGGAAGATGGTAAAAGCTTGCCGGAAATTGCTGGGCATTACTTTAACGTATTCTTTAAAGGCTTAATGTTAGTGTTCACCGCCATGCTGCTGTTTTTTGTGGGCGTGGTATTTATCATGAGCCCAGCGGGTCTGTTAAGTAACTTAAGTTATTTTGAAGGTACCTTTTTAAGCGGCAACACTTTTTGGGTATTAGTGATTTTACTTTACTACTTTTTAGCCACCTTACTGCCGATTGATAAAATCATTACTAAGTTATATCCAGCCTTTGGTTTATTAATGATAGTGATGACAGTGTCTTTAGCTGTGGCGTTATTATTTAATGCACCGCACTTACCTATGCCGGCTGATTTTCTTGCCTATTTCGATCACAGTCATTACAACGAAGAGTTATTGCAACCCAACCCGAATGGCTTACCTGTATGGCCCTTGTTATTTGTGACCATTACCTGTGGCGCCATCAGTGGTTTCCATTCAACTCAAGCGCCAATTATGGCGCGCTGCTTAACCAACGAAAAATATGTGCGCCCTGTGTATTTTGGCGCCATGATGTCTGAAGGCGTAGTGGCTTGCGTATGGGCACTGGCTGGTATTGCGGCTTTCCCTGGTGGTTATGTTGAATTAAAGCAAGTGCTTGACCAAGGTGGCCCAGGTTTAGTGGTTAATCAGATTGCTACGAGTTATTTAGGCGTAATGGGCGGCGTAATGGCGATTATTGCCGTGGCTGTATTCCCTATTACTTCGGGTGATACCGCCTTTAGATCGCTGCGTTTAACCATGGTAGACGCCTTTAATATTCCTCAAAATCTGCGCAACCGTTTATTGTTGTCAGTGCCTATTTTAGTCATTGCTTACTTTATGACTAAAATCGATTTCACCTTAATTTGGCGTTACTTCGCGTTCTCTAACATGCTGTTATCAACCAGCGTCTTGTGGTTGGCCACTAAGTATTTATTAGACCGCAATGCCTTCCATTGGATAGTGAGCTTACCGGCTGTGATTGGTACCAGCGTTACCTTCTCTTACATTATGACCGCAGGCATAGGTCTTGGATTAGCCCAAGAGTTAAGCCGACCCATAGGTATTGCTGTCGCTATTGTCTGCTTGATAGCCGTAGTGTTAGTGGATAGAAAATACAAGCTTGCGGCTGCCGCTGCGGCGTAAGTCGCTGTTAATTAGTGACTGTTAACCAGTGATTGTTAACTAAAAGACCTCGCTTGCGAGGTCTTTTTTTTAAGGTGTATTTATCGAGCCCTAGTCACTTAATGGCAGCAATGAATCGTCATAAGTCTGTTAATTAGCTCGGTCATCACGAAAATGATGAATTCACTGTATTTATCTTGTTACTAACAAGTTGTTGGCTTGACGATTTGTCGTTATCAATTCAAAGTGTGGGCTGAAGAATAAGCACCACTAATGAGCCAAAGCCAACATAGATCAATAACGACTCATTAGTTGCAATACCAGCTTAGCGGCTACTGGCCCTAAGTGATAAGAAGTTAGGGGATCATGATGAAGAACAAGCGCTTTATTATCAGTGCGGTGGCGGCGGCCTGTTTGGCGGCTAGCGCCCATGCTGAGACCTTTTTATTGCAAGAGCCAAGTTTGGCTAAAGGCAACTTAGCCTTTGTGTATGGTGGTGATATTTATGTGGCCGATAAGCAAGGATTGCAAGTCAAACGCGTCACGTCGCACGCTGCCAGCGAAACTAACCCGCATTTATCTCCCGATGGTCAGTGGATTGCCTTTACCGGTGGCTATGATGGTAATCAAGACGTCTATATAGTGCCAACGGCTGGCGGGCAACCGCAGCGCTTAACATGGCACCCCGGCATTGATGAAGTGAAAGGCTGGTCGCCCGATGGCAAGCAAGTGCTCTTTACCTCGCACCGCGATATCGCCCATAACCGCACTGGCCAACTATTTACCGTAAGCATTAATGGCGGCATGCCAGCCAAAGTGATGCAAGCCGCGGTATTTGATGGTGAGTTATCCAGCGACGGTAAAAAATTAGCTTACAATCCAGAACGTTTAGCCCATGGCGGCAAAAACGGTTGGCGTAACCACAGAGGCGGCACTACGCCGCCCATTTGGATTTATGACCTAGCGCTACACAGTTATACCGAAATCCCTCACGGCAACTTTAGTGACAGCTATCCTATGTGGGTGGGCGATGATATTTATTTTATTTCAGATCGTAATAACCATAAAAACCTCTACCGCTATAGCGCGGGTAAAGTCAGTCAAGTCACAGAATTTACCGATTGGGACATTGCCAACGCTGATGCCTATGGCACTGAAATTGTGTTTGAAAAGGGCGGCGCCCTGTTCATCTTTGATACTGTCACTGGCCTAAGTAAAGCCATAAGCATAGATATTCAAGCAGATTTACCCCAGCGCCGGCCGCAGTGGAAAGATGCGATGAAATCGTTAACGAGCAGCCAATTGTCTACCACTGGCAAGCGAGTGTTAGTGAGCGCGCGCGGCGATGTGTATAGCGTGCCAGTCAAAGATGGCAGCACTTATAACTTAACTAATAATGCCGCCGCCAATGAGCGCGACGGCTTGTGGTCACCTAAGGGCGATAAGCTCGCTTACATCACAGATAAGAGCCGCAGTTATCAGCTGGTATTGAGTGACCAATTTGGCAAGGTGCTCAAAACCGTTAATCTTGGCGGCGATCTCGGTGATGCCTTCTTGTTTGAATGGCTTAATGATGGCGATCATATTGTTTATGGCGACGCCGAAGCGGGATTATGGCTACTGAATATCAATTCAGGTAAAAGCCAGTTAGTGGCTAAGAGTTTTGGCATTAAAGCCTCTGGCGTTGCTAGCTCGCCCGATAGCCAGTGGTTAGCCTATACCAAGCTTAATCCTAATTATTTAAGTGACTTATATTTATATAACATTAAGTCGGCCAAGCATTTTAAAGTCACAGATGGCATGAGTGATAACAGCGAGCCTGTGTTTAGCCGTGATGGTCAGTACTTGTATTTTGCCTCATCGACTAACCAAGGGCCGTCAGCCTTTGACTTAGATTTATCCAGCCAAGAGCAGCCAAGGCGTTATGGTTTATACGCCTTAGTGTTGCAGCAAGACGGCAAGTCGCCATTACTGCCTAAGCTTAGCGATGAAGCTGACATTAATGCCACTGAAAAACCAGCAACCCCTGCAACCCCAGCGGTTGCAGGCAAAACTGCTGAGCCAAGTGCTAGCCCTAAAACTCCAGAAGCGGCAGCGCCTGTGGTTATCGATACCGACAACTTAGCGCAGCGCATAGTCGCGCTTCCTGTCGCCCAGCGTAATTATTGGGATTTAGTCAGCGCCGATGATAATCATCTCTACTTTATTGAAGGCGTGCAGGCTGGCGCCAGTATTGAAGTTGATGGCCAAGGTTTAGCGAGCTCAGAGCTTAAGCGTTTTAATCTGACCGAGCGCAAGGTTGAAAGCTTAGCGCCGGATGTTAGAAGCGTAAGCGTGTCGGGTGATGGCAAACAGTTATTGTTAGTCAGTAAGGATAAGACACTGTCGACGGCTGCCGTTGGTGAAACCATTAAACCTGAAGTGTTAGTCACTACCGATGTTAAAGCGCTTATCGATCCACACCATGAATGGCAGCAAATCTTTGATGAAGCCTGGCGGAACGAGCGGGATTATTTTTACGATGCCAATATGCACGGCCTAGATTGGCAAGCGGTTTACCATAAATATCAACCGCTAGTGAAGCATGTGGCGCGCCGCGAAGACTTAAACAGCTTAATGCGCGACATGATTTCTGAAATGCAGGTAGGCCATAACTACATAGTGGGCGGCGATATTCATCAAGAGCCGAACGTTAAGGTTGGGCTATTAGGCGCGGATGTCGCTATTAACAAAGGCTTTTATCAACTCACTAAGATTTATAACGGTGAGCGCTGGAATCCGCATTTAAAAGCGCCGCTGGCCGTGCCTGGCTTAGATGTTAACGTCGGCGATTATATTTTGGCGGTGGATGGTAAAAACCTAAATACAGACGTGAGTTTTTACTCTTATTTTGTCAATAAGGCCGATAAGCAAGTGCGCCTTACCGTGAGTCGTGATGGCAGCTTTGCTAACAGCAAAGTGGTAGTGGTTGAACCCATAGCGAGCGAGAGCGAATTGCGCCATGTGCATTGGGTCGAAACCAACCGCCAGTATGTGGATGAAGCCTCTAAAGGTCAGATAGGTTATGTGTATTTACCTAATACCACGACCGCGGGTTACAGTAGCTTTAACCGCATGTATTTTGCCCAAGTCGACAAGCAAGGCATGATTTTAGATGAGCGCAGTAATGGCGGCGGCCAAGCGGCCAACTATATTACCGATGTCTTGAGTCGCCAGTATTTATCTGGCTGGAAATATCGCTCTGATGAGATGATGTTTTCTACGCCATCGGGCGCCATGTATGGCCCGAAAGTGATGCTGATTGACCAAGATGCGGGCTCTGGCGGTGACTTTTTGCCATACGCCTTTAAACGCTTAAAGCTTGGCACCTTGATTGGTAAAACCACTTGGGGCGGCTTGATTGGCATTTATGCTAACCGTCCATTTGTCGATGGTGGCACAGTCACTGTGCCTAACTTCCGCTTCTTTACCCCAGATCATGAATGGCGTATTGAAAACGAAGGGGTAGCGCCGGATATCGAAGTGGAGTTAGACCCTGTCGCAGTCAATCAAGGCCGCGATCCACAGCTTGATAGCGCCTTAGCTGAAGTAACCTTGCAGCTAAAAACCGCTAAGCCAGTCGTGCACCAGCAAGCGCCAGCATTTCCTACTGAGCTTGGAAAATAGCAGGCAAAAGCGCGCTAAATATGGTCTTGGTCATTAACAACAAGCCACTCAATTGAGTGGCTTGTTTTATGGGGCGCGGCTTAGCTAGGCGTGCCTATTTACTGCAGCGCTGCTTTTCCGCTGAGCTTACTTTTGCAGTTGAGCTTTTGCGGCTTCAACCTTGGCAAAATCTAATCCTAGCTCTTCCACCGCTTGCTTAATCAAGCCTGGGTTTTGCATGACCATAGCCATTAATTGCTGCAGTTTTTCAGGCGCTATGCCTAACTGACTGATCACACCCATGGCCATTAATGGGTTTTCGGTCAAGGTTTGAAATAATGACTGAATTTGGCTATCACTGACTTGGTGTTCTTTTAACATGGCAATAATGGGATTCATCGCGGACTCGTTATCAATAGTGAATGGGTTAATCTTAACTGCGCCAGATGTTATCACAGCTTAAGCACAGGCGCATATCAGCGCTTAGGCTGCTGTTACGCTTGTTTATCGCTTGTTCTTCGTTTGATTGGGCGGTTAGTTTTACGGCTAACGGCACCATAGCAACACTAGCTCATCCTGAATTAACTATTGATTCTTATCCTAAAATTAATGTACCTGTCAGTCATTTCAATCCATAATCGCGCGATTTTAATAAGATTGCAGATATTGATTTTGGCTTGGAGGATGTGCGGTGCAAGATAAATTAAGTAACTATGGGCGCTTTGTGATGGTGAATGCGCTAATAGCTATGGTCATAGCGTGTCATTATTTGGCTTATTTACCCCAGTGGCCAGCAGAGTTATTGGCGCAAGTGTTCTTGGTGAGCTCCAACATCAGCCATTTCATGGTGTTAACTGCAGGCTTAAGCCTAGTGGGCCTGCCGTTATTATTACTGCCCGCTCGAGCGCGCTTATTGAGTCAGGCATTGTTAGCGACCTTACTCCTGACGGCCTTGATCATAGATACCTTTGTATTTGCTCAGTATCGCTTTCATATTAATGCCGTGGTCTTAGAATTAGTGCTCTCTGGGCAAGTGGTTAGTTTTCCAATCGTTATGTATCTGGCGACCGCCGCCACCATAGCCGCTATTTTTGTGGCTGAAGTCTTGCTGCTTAAAGGATTAGCCAAACCGCAAAAAATTCGTTTTCGCATCTTAGCTGCAATAGGTGTTGTGTGTTTGCTGGCTAGTAATGGCATTCACATTTGGGCCGCTGCCCACGGTTATCAACCTGTGACTGTGTTAAAACGGTATTTTCCTTTGTTTTATCCGTTAACTGCCAATGGCTTACTGGCTAAGTATGGACTAGTTAATGCAGATGAAATTGCTGCGCAAAAGGCGCTGAATATTAAGCGTCAGGGCGATCTTAATTACCCGAAAGCGCCATTACTGCTTGAACCCATAGAACAGCCCATGAATATCATGATGATAGTGGTTGATTCATGGCGCTTTGATACCTTTAACGCGCAAAACACGCCGCATATGTGGCAATTTGCCCAGCAAGGGCAGAATTTCAACCAGCATTACGCCACCGGTAACTCTACCCGCACTGGTATTTTTGGCTTGTTTTATGGCGTGCATGGCACCTATTGGCACAGCTTTTTAGCCAACCAAACGTCACCATTATTGGTCGATAGAATGCAGCAATTGGGTTATCAAACCGGTATTTTTGCTGCCGCCCATTTACGCTCGCCTGAATTTAATGAAACCGTATTTAGCAAAATTAACGACTTACGCCTTGAGTCCGATGGCAGTCGCCCTGCGGAATTAGATCAAGACATCACCCAAGATTGGCAAGCATGGTATGGCGCGCGCGATGTTAAGCGTCCAAGCTTTTCCTTCTTATTTTATGATGCGCCCCATGGCTTTGATATGCCAGATGACTACCCCTTAGTGTATGAACCGCAGGCCAGTGGCGTGAATTTCTTAGCGTTAAACAACAGCTCTGACCCTAAGCCGCTGATTAATCGCTACAAGAATAGTGTTCATTATGTCGACAGCTTAGTGCAGCAAGTACTAACAACCTTAGAGCGCAGTGGCGATCTCGCGAATACCTTAGTGATTATCACGGGCGATCATGGCCAAGAGATTAATGACAATGGCTTAAACTTTTGGGGTCACAACAGTAACTTTACCTCAGTACAAGTGCATGTTCCCTTTGTTGTGGTCGCGCCTAATATCAGTGCCGATAAGTTTTGGCCTGCCGATACTGTAACGACTCATTTAGATGTGGCACCAACCTTAGCTAAGCACTTTTTAGGGGTGCAAAATCCGGTCTCAGATTTTGCCCAAGGCGCGGATTTACTGGGCCCAGTGGTGGAGCGACCATTTGTGATGGCTTCCAGTTACAGCAGTTATGCCATTATGACGCCCGATCGTATTTTAGAAGTCGGTGCCGGTGGGCAAATGCAGCTGCTAGACAATCATAATCGCCCTGTTCCTAACGAGAAATTGCAGCCAGAATATTTGCAGCAAGCATTAGCAGAATTAAGGTCGTTTTATCTTTAATCATTAAGAGGAGTGGTTGGTGACGATGAGCACCAAGCATTCCTTGATTTTGCACTGCTAAATAGCATTTATGTTGCAGTAAGCTCGGTTTACTTAATTGCCTGCAGCAGGCTACTGTGTTGTCGATTTCTCGACACGCCGCCAGCACATCCTTGTGGGCTCAACTGAGGCATCCTTGCCTCAGATGGTCTCGAACTCGACAACACACTATTATTCCAACCGTCAAGACTGGTGGTTACTTGTTTACTCCTCATTGCTTGTGGTTTAGTTATATTTAGCTTGTATGCCAATGTGTTACAGCATGATTAGTATCATCATTTCTACGGAATGTTGGTGATATTATGGCTGAACAATCAATCAGAACACCGCGGTTAATCATGCCTCAAGAAGCTCCCATCACATTTACAGAACGTGATGAATTCAATAGAAAAAACATAGCTGAGAAAGTTATTAAGCTACTTAGTTCTGATATCCAAGTATCGCCATTAGTGATTGATGGTTCGTGGGGACTTGGCAAGACCGAGTTTTGCCACAAACTTATTAATTTAATGAAGGAAAATAACACTCATCATCTTATTTACATTGACGCCTTTAAAGTCGATCACGCTGATGAGCCTTTGCTTACCGTATTAGCAAAAGTGCTAGAAGTTCTACCTAATGATGAGGATAAGGCCGGGCTTATTAAAAAGGCCATACCAGCACTGCGTTACGGGCTGAAAGTAGTTGCAAAAGCGTGCGTATCTCATGCTCTTCGCCAAGATACTGACTCCCTTATTGATGGCTTTGATGAGCAAGTAAAACAGGTAGCTGATGCTGCCATAGATTCATCGGTAGAAGCTCTACTTAAGGATCATATGCAAGCTGATCAAAGCCTTAAGGCATTGAAAAACGCTTTAGCCGCTATCGCGCAGAAAAAGCCTATCGTGCTGTTTATTGATGAGTTGGATCGCTGTCGCCCAGATTTCGCGGTATTGATGCTGGAAACTATTAAACATACTTTTGATGTGAATGGCGTTAAGTTTGTATTGATAACCAATACTGACCAGCTAAAAGCTTCGATTAACCATTGTTATGGAACAAGTATTGACGCGCAGCGCTATCTTGATAAATTCCTGAAATTTACCTTCACTCTGCCTAATACAACAAATCAAAATCAACATGAAGCTATTTTAGCTTCAGCGCGACATTACAAAAATAGTGTGGTGAATAGTCCAATTCTTAAAGAGTTAGAGTTAAGCGCTTATTCATATTCTGAGCTGATAACACAGGTTATAACTATTAATAAACTATCGCTGCGAGAAGTCGAAACCTTGATTAGATACCTTGAAATCTATGAGAGCATTTCTAACGATGGATTATCAAATAAAAAAATGTCGATTTACAACCCAATAGTCTTACTCGGTATATTACTCGTCAGTATTAAGCCTAACTTAGCCAATGCAGCACTATCTAATGAATTAGATGCAAAGCAGCTTGGTGCGTTTATGGGCGTCGATAATATTCCTGATGTTATTGATGCTTCCGTACATCAAGCCACCACATATGAAGTTTTAGCTGTGATGCTGGGAATGGAATGCAAGCATAACTCATCACTTTTTTCACTGAAAGAACCGCAACAAAGAACATATTGGAAGGATTTAATAAATAGGCATTTTAGCGGTCTTGACTGTCCCCCGATGGAAGGCAAAAGACTTAATATTCTTACGGATGCAATAAAAACTATTTATCTGATGAACTGAGTAAAATCATAAACTCGCTATTAGTGTAGGTTTATTGCCTTTGATTTATCACTCTAAGTGAAAAGGTATGCCTAGAGCTTAGCTTGTAAGTCCATAAATTAATGGGTCTTGAAATGCCAAAAATAATCTTTGGTAGTGGACGGTTGGAATAGATAGTGTGTTGTCGAGTTCGAGACCATCTGCGGCAAGGATGCCGCAGTTGAGCCTACAAGGATGTACTCGCGGTGAGTCGAGAAATCGACAACACGGTAGCCCGCCGCAGGCGATGATGGCTAAAACACACCATCATCACCGCATGGTTTAATCACTTACTTCGTCTCATTATCCTCTAAATACACAAGCATTAGATCTCTTAGAAAAGTTCGCTATTACTCTGGATCATAATCAAGCACAGGTGCTAACCACTTCTCGGTTTCTGTCACTGACATGCCTTTGCGCTTGGCATAGTCTGCCACTTGATCGAGGCCAATATTGGTGATGCCAAAGTAGCGCGATTGCGGGTGGGCAAAGTACCAGCCAGAAACCGCGGCCGTGGGGTACATGGCGTAGCTTTCGGTGATATTGAGATTGATAGTTTCATCGGGCTTAAGTAAGTCCCACAATAAGCCTTTTTCGGTGTGATCAGGGCAAGCGGGATACCCTGGGGCCGGGCGTATGCCTTTATATTTTTCGCGAATTAAGGCTTCGTTATCAAGCGTTTCATCACTGGCATAACCCCAAAATTCTTTACGCACGCGCTCGTGCATCCGCTCAGCAAAGGCTTCGGCTAAACGGTCTGCTAAGCATTTAAGCATAATGGCATTGTAGTCATCGTGATTGGCTTCAAAGCGCGCCACATGCTCATCTATGCCGTGGCCTGTGGTTACTGCAAAACCGCCCATGTAATCAGCAATGCCGCTGTCTTTTGGCGCCACAAAATCGGCAAGGCAGAAGTTATGATTGCCGACGCGCTCGATTTGCATCCGCAGGTGATGAGTCGTTAACTCAAGCTCAGTGCGGCTGTCATCGGTATAAAGTTCAATATCATCAAAATTGACTGTATTGGCTGGGAATAAACCGATAACGCCTTTGGCGGTCAGCCATTTTTCTTGGATTATGGTATTAAGCATGGCCTTGCCATCGGCAAACAGTTTTTGGGCTTCTTCGCCGACTACTTTATCGGTAAGGATTTCTGGGTAATGGCCATGCAATTCCCAGGCGCGGAAAAACGGTGTCCAATCGATGCGCTCCACTAAATCGGCGAGCGGATAATCATCAAACACTTGGCGGCCGAGTACCTTAGGGGTAACTGGGGTGTAATTGGCCCAATCATGCTGGCAGCGGTTAGCGCGAGCCTCTTCAATGGCGACGATATTTTTGCGTTTAGCCTGAGCTAAGCGCTTTTCGCGCATATCCGCATATTCGGCATAGGTTTGATCTATGGTGGCTTGGCGCGTCTCATTGCTAATCAGTTTACTGACCATAGGCACAGCGCGGGACGCATCGGCAATGTAAATGGCGCCATGGGGATAATGGGGGGCGATTTTTACTGCGGTATGAATTTTCGAGCAAGTGGCGCCGCCAATAATCGCCGGTATAGTTAAGCCTTCGCGCTGGAAGGTTTTAACGTTATGCACCATTTCATCAAGGCTTGGGGTAATTAAGCCTGACATGCCGATAATATCAATCTTGTGGGTTTTCACCGCTTCTAGAATCTTATCAACCGATACCATAACGCCTAAATCAAACACTTCAAAACCGTTACAGGCGAGCACTACGCCGACGATATTCTTGCCGATATCGTGGACGTCGCCCTTTACTGTCACCATTAAAATTCTGCCGTTAGACTGACCTTCGGCTTTTTCTAGTTCTATATAAGGGTTTAAGTAGGCCACCGCCTTTTTCATGACGCGCGCCGATTTAACCACTTGCGGTAAGAACATTTTGCCTGAGCCAAAGAGGTCACCGACTATGTTCATGCCATCCATTAATGGCCCTTCAATCACATCGAGCGGACGGGTGGCAAGTTGGCGCGCTTCTTCGGTATCTTGGTCGATAAACTCGGTAATGCCTTTAACGAGTGCGTGGGCGAGGCGTTGCTTAACTGGCCAAGTGCGCCATTCAAGATCTTCTTTTTTACTCACAGTGGCGCCATCACCGCGATACTGCTCGGCGATTTCTAGCAGTTGCTCGGTATTGCTGGAGTCCGCCACTTTACATGGCAAATTAAGCACTACATTTTCAACCCGCGCTTTTAATTCGGGGTCAATATCATCATAAATCGCTAACTGCCCAGCGTTGACTATGCCCATGTCCATGCCGACATTAATGGCGTGATATAAAAACACCGCATGTATGGCTTCGCGCACCGGATTATTACCGCGAAACGAAAACGACACATTCGATACGCCGCCAGAAATCATGGCGTGGGGCAGGGTGGCCTTAATTTCTTTAATGGCATCAATAAAATCGACGGCATAGTTGTCGTGCTCATCTATACCTGTGGCGATGGCAAAAATATTGGGGTCAAAAATAATGTCTTCGGGCGGAAAACCAACCTTATCAACTAACACCCGATAAGCGCGGGTACAAATTTCAATTTTGCGCGCCTTGGTATCGGCTTGGCCTTGTTCATCAAACGCCATGATGATGGCCGCGGCGCCGTAGCGCTTCACTAAGGTGGCCTGCTCAATAAACTTAGCTTCGCCTTCTTTTAAGGATATCGAGTTAACTATGCTCTTGCCTTGAACGCATTTAAGCCCAGCTTCTATCACCTCCCATTTAGAGGAGTCGATCATAATCGGCACGCGGCTAATATCTGGCTCAGAGGCAATTAAGTTTAAAAACTTATGCATGATTTCAGCACCATCGAGCATGCCTTCATCCATGTTGATATCAATAATTTGCGCGCCGCTTTCTACTTGCTCGCGGGCAACATCGAGCGCTTCTTCAAATTTTCCTTCTTTAATCAGGCGTAAAAACTTAGCTGAACCTGTGACGTTCGTGCGCTCCCCGACGTTTACAAACAAGGTTTGGGCATCGATAGTCAGTGGTTCCAAACCTGCTAGGTGGCATGCAACCGGAATATCTGGTATCAGTCTTGGCGGGTGTTTAAGCACGGCGTCACGAATAACGCGGATATGCTCTGGGGTACTGCCGCAGCAGCCGCCAATAATATTCAGTAAGCCTTCGGCCGCCCATTCTTTAATTACCCGTGCCATGTCGTGGGGCGTTTCATCATAGCCGCCAAATTCGTTAGGTAAGCCGGCATTCGGGTGCGCCGAAACAAAGCATTCGCTAATGCGCGCTAACTCTTCCACATAAGGGCGCAGTTCTTTTGGACCTAGGGCGCAGTTAAGGCCAATAGATAGCGGTTTGATATGGCGCAGCGAATTATAAAAGGCTTCTGTGGTTTGGCCGGTTAAGGTGCGACCTGAGGCATCGGTAATAGTGCCAGATATCATTACCGGTGGGCGATTTGGTGAATGCACCCCAAAGAGTTCATCAAAGACAGTTTCAATGGCAAATAAGGCGGCTTTCGCATTTAAGGTATCAAAGATGGTTTCAACTAAGATAATATCGCTGCCGCCTTCGATGAGGGCTTTGGTAGATTCAGTGTAAGCGGTCACTAACTCATCAAAGCTGACGTTGCGAAAGCCAGGGTCATTAACATCAGGGCTGATGGAGCAAGTACGGTTAGTGGGGCCTAACACACCCGCCACATAGCGGCGAACTCCGGTTGCGAGTGTGACTTCATCACAGGCCTCACGGGCTAAGCGCGCGCCTGCAAAGTTAATCTCGGCCGACAGTGACTGCATGTCATAATCAGCCATAGCGATAGTAGTGGCGTTAAAGGTATTAGTTTCAATAATATCGGCGCCAGCAAGCAGGTAATCTCGATGAATTTGTTTGATGATCTGTGGTTGAGATAACACCAAGAGGTCGTTGTTACCTTTAACATCGGTATGCCAATCCTTAAAGCGCTCACCGCGGTAATCGGCTTCTTGTAATTGATGGCCTTGGATCATAGTGCCCATGGCGCCATCGAGCACCAAAATGCGCTCGGTCAGTGCTTGGGTTAATGCCGCGCGTACAGAATTACCTTGTTGAGCTTGAGATTCGCGTTCCATGATCATCTTCCTGCTAGTTATTATCGTGCTAACTGTTATTTATCTTATAGTTATCGGCCAATCCACTATGGGGGAGCCGCGCTTTAGATGCCAGTTTTTGTTGTTATCTTGTTGTGGTTATTGCCTTAATCGGTAATCTTACCGACCTAGTTTTGTGTCTCTGGTCTAAAATTTTTTGGATGTTTAAACGTATAGACGTCTATAATCATGTTTTTTGATGGCTAATGCAAGTAGGGGCATTACAGTGCCAAGCTCAGCTTAATTGGTGGAGACTGGCTAGCTTAAGTTGGCTTAAGTGAGTTTTCCGGAATGAGTTAACCGAAATCAGTTAGTCAGATTAGCTCACTGAGATGGCGCTAATGCTGTTAGCCAATAGCACTTGGCTACCACTGTTTTTAATTGATTGTTTTATGCAACTGCGAGGGGCTAATGCCAAGAGCGACTACTAGTGCTACAAACACCACCATTGATGCTACAAAATCAGATGGGGATAGCACTGAGTTTACCAACGTGCGCATTATGCTGTTTCGACACGGGCAGTGTCATGGCGGCGCAATTTTTCGTGGTCATAGCGATGTCGCGCCGAGCGCGCTTGGCCTGCAACAATTGCAGCAAGCCCTGACTCATAGCTATGAGCGCTTGGGCGCACCTGATTTGATTGTGTGCTCAGATCTTGGGCGCTGCCGCCAAGGGCTAATGACGTTTTATCAGCAGCATTGGCCGAATGGCGCAGGGCCCAAGGTTGAAGTGACTGAGCAATTACGTGAGTTTAATTATGGCGATTGGGACGGGCAGTTAATTAGCGATATTTATCAGCACACGCCAAGCGCCGTTGAAGATTTTTATGCCGACCCTTGGGCCTTTACGCCGCCTAATGCTGAAACCATGGCAGCCTTTGCCGCGCGGCTTGATAGTCTATGGCAGCAAGTGTTGACCAGTGTTCTTACGCGCGCGCCTGCTTGTGCGCATGCCATGAATGCGCCTGATAATCGTCATAATCACAGTACGCCGTGTGTGTGGCTAGTCACTCATGGCGGCGTAATGCGCTACTTAATGGCTAAAGCCTTAGGGCTTGGGCAGCATGCCGGTATTTATAGTCAGTTACAGCTAGGCTATGGCGCTGAGGTGGAAATCATGGCTTGTTTAGATAAAGGCCAGTGGCATTTACGCTTGATTTGGCCAAGCGCGGTTGGCTGAAGCTAAAAAGGGCGTGGTATCTGAGTTTACAACCTAACAGTGCAGGGCTTAACACCTAAGGGTGATAGCGCTTAACACTCAACACTCAACACTTAACAGTAACTTGAGCGCAAAAATTACGTTAGAATTGCCCGCGGCTTGGCTTGGGCTTTCGCTAAAAATACAAACGCAAACTCGAACTCAAACTAAGCTTGCCACACAATCGAGTCAAAGGTGCCAAGGCAGCATGCTGCAACTTGGCGATAAAGGGAATCGGGGAGCGTTAGCTCATAAGCCCGAACTGTACCCGCAACTGTAAGAGCTTAGGCTCAAGTCAGAATACCTGCCTTTGACAACCACTTATCATGCTAGGCGGGTCACCTAGCCGGAGAGACACAGTGAATCACAGCGCAATTTTAATGGCTCGCACCCCTCTTGACGCCCAGTTTGGCCGCACCGCTTATTTGCTCGGGGCGCGCCATGGCATCGCTTGAGGTTAACGGCTTACACTGGCAAGTGGGCGATCGCGCCTTACTCGATGCTATCGCTTTTTCTGTAAAGACAGGGCAAATGCTTGGCATTATTGGCCCCAATGGCGCGGGTAAGTCATCACTGCTGCGCTGCCTTTACCGCTATATAGCGCCAACAGCGGCCAGTATTGAGCTTAATGGCGAGCCGATTGCTCAGTATTCTGCTAAGGAATTTGCCCGTAAAGTCGCTGTGGTGCAGCAAGATACTCCTGTTGAACTGGATATGACGGTTGAGCAACTAGTGGCTCTGGGGTTAACGCCGCATAAAGGTTGGTTTGCTTCACTTACCGCCAGCGATAAAGCCAATATTGCAGCCGTGCTTGAGCGCGTGGGTATTTCCCTATTAGCAAAGCGCCCTTATCACGGCCTATCGGGCGGCGAGAAACAGCGCGCCTTAATTGCCAGAGCCTTATTGCAGCAACCGCAATTACTCATCTTAGATGAACCCACCAATCATCTGGATATTCGCTATCAAATCCAAATTATGGAATTAGTGCATTCGCTGGATATGACAGTCATAGCCTCGATTCACGATCTCAATTTAGCCAGCGCCTTGTGCGATCAGTTATTAATGCTTAATCACGGCCAAGTAGTGGCCATGGGCACGCCCGCAGAAGTGCTGACTGAAGCGCGCATTGCCGATGTCTTTGGGGTGTGCTGTCAGTTAGTTAAGCATCCGCAGCATTCGCGCCCATGTATTCAATATTTTTACGGTTATGAATTTCAGAATCGATCGCCTAACCAAGTATCTAGCCCATCACCTCTCCAAGGGATTAATCAGCACAAGGTCAATAACTAACATGCTGTTTAAGACACATATCAAAGCAAGCACTCTGGGTGGGCTCAGTTATAGCGCTGCCTTAGTGATGATGTTACTGGGCTTGTTATTGAGTTTATTATTGAGCTTATTGCTGGCCAGTAGTTTCGGGGCTGTGCCTTTATCTATGAGTCATATTATCAAGGATGTAATGAGTTTTATCTCGGG
Organism: Shewanella sp. SNU WT4; assembly: GCF_006494715.1. NCBI lineage: Bacteria > Pseudomonadati > Pseudomonadota > Gammaproteobacteria > Alteromonadales > Shewanellaceae > Shewanella > Shewanella sp. SNU WT4. The sequence continues at coordinate 3,709,814 of NZ_CP041151.1, read as the reverse complement.
CGCCGCGCCGGATTCATTAAGCTGGCAAATTTGGTGGCAACTGCGTTTGCCGCGGGTTTTACTCGCCTTTATCGCAGGCGCAGGCTTATCCATAGCGGGCGCCGTATTACAAATGGTGACTCGTAATCCATTGGCCGACCCTTATTTATTTGGTATCTCATCGGGGGCCTCATTAGGGGCTGTGGTTGTTATGACCTCGGCGCTCGGTAGCGCAGCATTGTCTTGGTTAAGTTTGCCCATAGGCGCTTTTATTGGCGCGAGTCTATCAGCGCTTTTAGTGTTAGGCGTTAGCGGCAAGGGCTTGCATGGACAGGTGGAGCGCATGCTGTTAGCTGGGGTGGCCACATCCTTTATGTTTGCCGCCTTGGCGAGCTTATTGCTGTATTTCTCTGATCCTATGGCTGCCGCCTCTGTGCTGTTTTGGACCTTGGGCAGCTTTAGCGCTGCCACTTGGCAAGGGTTATTACTGCCAAGCGTGGTGGTGCTTGTGAGCCTTGGCATATTGCTAGCCATGAAACGCCAGTTATTAGCCATGTTAGGCGGCGATGAAACTGCCCATACCTTAGGCTTGAACGTCGCCAGTTTACGGCTTAAGGTATTGTTATTATGCTCATTAATTACAGCTGTGCTGGTTGCCACTTGTGGCGGCATTGGCTTTGTTGGCTTGATGATCCCACACACAGTTAGGTTATTGCTCCCCGGGCGGCAGCCATTATTGCTGATAGCTCTTGCGGGCGGCATTTTTATGGTGTGGGTGGATGTTTTAGCGCGTTTATTAATCCCTAATCAAGAGTTACCAGTAGGCGTTATTACAGCCGCGCTAGGTAGCGTATTTTTTCTCTTTGTACTTAAGCGGCGGCAACAGGAACACGATGTTTAATATCAAGTCATTAGATAAGAGTAATCAAGCAAGCATTCAGCATGTTATCAATCAAAAAACTAAGCCGTTAGGCGCGCTTGGTAAGCTTGAATCCTTAGCGCTGCAAGTGGCATTAGTGCAAAACCAAGCTAAGTTAGCGATTTCATCACCAACCATGTTGGTGTTTGCAGGCGATCATGGCATAGCCAATGAAGGTGTATCGATTGCGCCGCAAGCGGTAACGCGCCAGATGTTGCAGAACTTTTTAGCCGGCGGCGCCGCGGTGAATGTGTTTTGTCGGCAAACGGGCTTTAAGCTGGGCTTAGTGGATGCTGGCATAGTTAAACCGTTAACGGCACCTGAGCAAGTCACCAATCAAGGGGATTTTTTTAGCTGCCGTTTAGGGGCGGGTACTCGCGCCTTTCATTTGCGTGATGCCATGAGTTTAGAGCAAGTGGAGCAAGGCTTAACGCAGGCGCGCACCTTAGTGAATCACTATCAAGCTCAAGGCTGTAATTTACTGGCGCTTGGCGAAATGGGCATAGGTAATACCTCATCGGCCGCCGCCATTTTAGCGGCCTTAACCGATTTGGAAGCCAAAGATTGTGTGGGGCGCGGCACTGGCATAAGCGATGATGCTCTTGAGCATAAAGTGCGTTTAGTGCAATTAGCCTTAAATACTCACCGCAAAAAAATGAAAGATGCTAAGGCGATTTTAGCTGCCGTGGGCGGCTTTGAAATTGTCATGCTGACGGGCGCCATTTTAGCGGCCGCAGAGCAAGGCATGCTGGTGATTATTGATGGTTTTATTGTGACCGCCGCCGCGCTCCTTGCCGTGAACATGCACCCAGAGTGCCGCGATTATTTAATTTTTGCCCATAACAGCGCCGAGCGTGGTCATCAGCTGATGCTGAGCTTATTAAATGCTGAGCCGATTTTAGATTTAGGCATGCGCCTTGGTGAAGGTAGCGGCGCCGCCTTATGTTTACCTATGGTTGAGGCCGCAGTGAATTTTTATAACCAGATGGCAAGCTTTGATGATGCTAAGGTCGATGCTGTGGTTCCTGCCAATGCTAACGATGACAGCGCGCTGTGATGGCGCGTCTCATCAAAGAATGGCAATTAATGCTGGTTGCCATCGGCTTTTTCACCCGCATTCCTGTGCCTGCCAGCATACAGGTTGATAGTGACAAGCTTAATCATGCCAGTCGCTACTTTGGCTTAGTCGGTATTTTAATGGGCTCCGTGTGCGGCCTAGCGTTAGTGATATTGGCCCAGTGGTTACCAATTTCAGTTGTGGTCATTATTGTGATGCTGCTGAGCGTGCTACTCACCGGCGCCTTTCATGAAGATGGTTTAGCCGATACTGCTGATGGTTTTGGCGGCGGCTGGCAAGTGAGCGATAAGCTTGCGATCATGAAGGATTCGCGTCTTGGCACTTATGGCGCTGTCGCCATATTGCTTATTTTATTGCTGAAATGGCAAGCCTTAACCTTACTGGCTGAGCATTCGTTAATAGCTGCGGTCGTGGCGCTCGTGCTCGCTCACGGTTTAAGCCGCGTATTAGCGGCGAGTCTTATTTACACTGAAACTTATGTGCGTGATGAAGGTAAATCTAAGCCGCTGGCTAATCAGCAGCAACCTATTGATTTAGGTATATTATTACTCACGGCATTAGTACTGGTATTCTCGCTGCCGTTAAGCACCATCATGGTGTTAGGCATAGGACTTATCAGTTGTCGGCAACTGTTGGTCTTATGGTTTCGCCGCCAAATTGGCGGTTATACCGGCGATACATTAGGCGCGGCGCAGCAGCTCAGTGAAGTGTTGATTTATCTGTTGTTACTTGCCATTACTGGCAGTCAATTAATGCCATGGATACCACTTATATGAAGCATTTAGTCATAGGCGGTTGTCGCAGTGGTAAGAGCCGCTTTGCCGAGCAGTGTATCGCCGATTTAGTGCAAACTTATCCTGACTATTCTTGCCATTATGTGGCGACTGCCTTGGCACTGGATGATGAAATGCGCGCGCGTATTGAGCGCCATCAAAAAGACAGGCAAGGCGGCGCCATCAAGTGGCACACCCATGAAGTAGGCACTGAATTAGCGGCGACGTTACATGCCTTAAATCATCCCCAGCAACTAGTGCTGGTGGACTGTTTAACCTTGTGGTTAAGCGGCTATTTATGTGATGAAGCTAATTTATGTGATGAAGCTAATTTATGTGATGAAGCTAATGTTGGTGATGACGCTAAGCATCTAGTGGCTGATATAGGGCATTTTAACCAAGCTAAGCAGCAACTGCTGGCGGCCATCACAGATTTTAGTGGTCACTTAGTTATCGTCAGTAATGAAGTGGGCTCTGGCATAGTACCTTTAGGCGAGTTATCGCGCCGCTTTACTGATGAAGCCGGTTGGCTCAATCAGGCCATAGCCGCGTGCGCTGATAAGGTTACTTTAGTGGTGGCAGGACTGCCTTTGCCGCTTAAATCAAGGCCTTAACGCTATGTCCGCAAAGACAGTAGTGATAGCACAGCAGTGATAAAACCGTATCGATAGCATCCTATCGATAAAAGCTGTGTCGATATTAACAGTAGCGACACGTAAGCGCTGAGCCCAAAAGGCCTTGGCACTGATAACAAAATCCCAAACACACAAAGGATTGTGTATGAACGCATTGACCCCCATTATGACTCAAAGCTCTCAAAAGCGCGCAGCTCGCTGCTTAATGGTGCAAGGCACCACGTCCGATGCCGGTAAAACCACAGTAGTTGCGGGTTTATGCCGCGTCTTTGCGCGTCAAGGCCATAAGGTTGCCCCTTTTAAACCGCAAAATATGGCGCTTAATAGCGCTGTCACTATTGATGGCGGCGAAATTGGCCGCGCCCAAGCCTTGCAAGCGGCGGCTTGTTATCAAGCGCCGCGTAACGATTTTAATCCGCTGTTGTTAAAGCCTCAAAGCGATACTCAAGCGCAAGTGGTAGTGCAAGGCCAAGTGCTCAGCTCAGTTGCCGCTAAAGAATTTTTTGGGCCCCATAGCCTTAAAGCCAAGGCGCAAGTGTTTGAAGCCATTTTAAGCTCGTACCGTAACTTGCAGCAGCAATTTGAAATGGTGCTGGTGGAGGGCGCAGGCAGCCCAGCGGAAATCAATTTGCGTGCGGGTGATATGGCCAATATGGGCTTTGCAGAAGCCGTAGATTGCCCGGTGATCTTAGTGGCTGATATCGATAAAGGCGGCGTATTTGCCCAGTTGATTGGCACCTTAATGCTGTTGTCACCATCAGAGCAAGCGCGCATTAAAGGCTTTGTGATTAACCGTTTTCGCGGCGACATTAGTCTGTTAGAGCCAGGCCTTAAGATGCTAGAAGAGCGCACCGGCAAACCTGTGATTGGGGTGCTGCCTTATTTAGATAATCTGCAGCTTGATGCTGAAGATGGTTTTGCCGATTTACCTATGCCAACAGAGCAGCAAGACTGCATCAATGTGCTGGTGTTAGTAACGCCGCGCATTAGTAATCACACCGATATTGATGCCTTGCGTCAGCACCCGCGAGTAAACCTCACCTTAGTGCATGCCAGTAGTGAGCTAAGCACGCTGCCGGCGGCGGATTTAATTATTATTCCTGGTAGCAAGCAAGTGCGGGACGATTTAGCGTATCTGTATCAACAAGGGTGGGATACAGCGATTAAGCGGCATTTACGTTATGGCGGTAAGGTCATAGGTATTTGCGGCGGCTATCAAATGCTCGGGCTTGAAATTGATGATAGCCAAGGCATTGAAGGCAAGGCTGGGGTCAGTGATGGTCTAGGTTTACTGCCTATGGTGACTGAGCTTAAGCCACACAAGCAACTGCGCAATGTTAGCGGTGAGCTGCAATTAAATGGACAAACTGCCGCTGTTAACGGCTATGAAATTCACTGCGGCGTGAGTCAATTACTGCGCCCTAATGCGCAGGCCATAGCGCTTGAATCTACAAGCGATACCCAGGCGCGCCTTGATGGTATGGTTTCTGATGATAAACAAATTCTCGGCACTTATGTGCACGGCCTATTTGATAACCCAGAGGCCGCTAACTTATTGCTGCAATGGGCCGGTCTTGGCAATAGCCAGCAAGCCATAGATATGGACAAGCTGCGCGAAGATAACCTTAATCGCTTGGCTGATACCTTAGAGCAACACTTAGATTTTTCACTGCTACAACTCTGCCTAGATACTGGAAATCAACAACATTATGGATAAACCGACTGAAATGCCAACGACCGACACTAAAGCTGAACGTCATAAACAGCGCCAGCAAAAACTTAAAGCTGGCGTTGATGCCAAGATTGCCGCCGCCCAAGATGAAAAGGGCATTTTATTGGTGCTCACAGGTAACGGCAAAGGTAAATCTAGCTCGGGCTTTGGCACTGTGGCGCGCGCTGTCGGCCATGGTAAACGCGCGGCGGTAGTGCAGTTTATTAAAGGCGCGTGGGAGTGCGGTGAGCGTAATTTGCTGGAAGGCGCTGGGGTGACTTTTCATGTGATGGCCACAGGCTTTACTTGGGAGACTCAAGATAAGCAAAAAGATACAGCGGCCGCAGAAGAGGCTTGGCTTGCGGCTGAGCAGTTACTGCAAGATGAAAGCATAGATTGCGTAATGCTCGATGAGCTCACTTATATGCTGAGTTATCACTACCTTGATGTTGATAGAGTGATTAAGGCGCTACAACATCGCCCGCCGATGCAGCATGTCATCATTACTGGTCGTGCTTGTCATCGCGCCGTGATTGAGATTGCCGATACTGTGAGCGAAGTGCAGTCGGTCAAGCATGCCTTTGATAATGGCATTAAGGCGCAGCCAGGCTTTGATTACTAAGGATTGATTACTAAGGATTGATGACTAAGCATTGATTGCTAAGTGTCAGTTGTTGAGCTGCGCAGTTAAGTGGCTGAAAAAAGAATAATCATGGAAAAGATAATGACAGGGTTGGTTAATCGTTGTGTGTTTTTATTAGTGTTACTTATGAGTCAGCAGGCAGTTGCTGAAACCGTGGTTGACACAGAAGCTAGCCAAGCTGATACACCAGTTGTGGCAGCGCGCTCGCCTGCCATGACAATTGTGGCCTTATCGCCCCACAGTGTTGAGCTGCTTTATGCCATAGGTGCGGGGGATCGCATTGTGGCGACCATAGATCATGCAGATTTTCCTGTAGACGCCAAAAAAATCCCAAGCATTGGCGGTTATTATGGGATTTCCATTGAAAAAGTGGTGTCACTTAAGCCTGATCTCGTGGTGTATTGGCAAACAGGCAATCGTCCAGAAGATATTGAGCGCCTAAAAAGCCTTGGCATTACGCTTTATAATTCAGACGCTAAGACGCTCTCATCGGTTGCTACTACCTTAAGCGAGCTTGGGCAGTTAACAGGCTTACAAGCTGAGGCTGATAAGGTGGCGGCTGATTACTTAGCGCAATTGGCTATGATAGAACAGCAATACCAGATGAGCCCTCCTGTGAGCGTGTTTTATCAGTTATGGCCTAAGCCATTGATGACAGTCGCTAATGGCAGTTGGATCCAGCAAATCATCAGCATTTGTCATGGGGATAATATTTTTGCTGATTCCATGTCTGAGTACCCACAAGTCAATGTAGAGCAAGTAGTGATGGCTATGCCGCAAGTGATTTTGCAAAGCGAAAATCATGGTAATGTGTCAGGGATAGATTGGGGTAAATGGCCCATGATCCCCGCGGTAAAAAATAAGCATATCACCCAGTTAAATGCAGACTTACTGCACAGGCCTACGCCGCGCGCCTTACTTGGCATTCGCTCTCTGTGTCAGGCGTTAGATGCTGCTAGGAAAAAATAGTTACCCTGATGGCTAGGCTCAAGCTAGGCTCAAACTGGGCTTAAGCTTGGCACTCATGCACAACTAACCCTGTGCTGGCTAGCCGTTTGGAAAGTATCGATTTGATGTAACCCACTTGATGTAAACATACCTAATGTAAAAAAAGGAGCTTTAAATGAACAAGATGTTGGTAATTGGCACACTCGTATCTAGCCTAGGTTTTAGCGCCGCTCATGCCGCCGATGTCAGCGTGGTCGACATGGCTTTATTAAGCGCAGATGGCAATCAAGCAATCGGTGAAATCGTAATTAGCGAAACTGACTATGGCTTAGTATTCACGCCTAATCTTAAAGGCTTAAGCTCGGGTCAGCATGGATTCCATGTGCATGCCAATGGCAGCTGCGACCCTAGCACTAAAGAAGGTAAAACCGTATTAGGCGGCGCCGCTGGTGGTCATTTCGACCCAGATAATACCGGTAAGCATGGCTATCCTTGGACTAAAGATAATCATAAAGGCGATTTACCTAGCTTAAGCGTTAATGCCGATGGCACAGCGACCACACCTGTATTAGCGCCGCGCTTAACCGCCAGCGATATTAAAGGTAAGGCGATTATGGTGCACATAGGCGGTGATAATCACTCAGATCATCCAGCGCCATTAGGTGGTGGCGGCGCGCGTATGGCTTGCGGTGTTGCTAAGTAAGCGAGATGAGCCTTTAGCTGTCACTCAAGTGATGCTTTAGTGGATTAAGGGGGGAGTCTGGGTGGGCGGCAATTGCTTGCTGCCAAAAATAAGCCTAGCTAACCCCTTGTAAGCTTTCATGTGTCCTGACAGACTGTCATTCTAATTTAAGAAGGTGCTAACCATTTAATGCCTTCCCACTGTTGGAGAACGTTTGGGCAGCTTACTCAAAGGAAAACTGGTTCGTTGGCATCATGACCAAGGTTATGGCTTCATTAAGCCTGACGTTAGCGTTAATGCTGGCCGCGAAGTCTTTATTCATATCTCGTCGCTGAAACAGCCAAGTCGCCCACCTGAAATTGGTGATATTATTTTGTTTCAGTTAGATAGGCAGGCCGACGGTAAAGTCAAAGCCATTAATTCCGCAATTGATGCTTGCCAGCAAACCAAACCTCAGCCCATTGAATCTAAGCCCATTGAACCCCAAGCTGTTGTTGCCGCTGAAAGCCAGCCTACTTGGCTGTTTAGCTTTGGGCGATTAGTCGTAATAGCTGTGGTGATTTTAGTTTGCGCCGCCCTCTATCGGTTATACACCAATGATTCAACACCTGCTGCGCCAAGCCCAGCACTCCAATCTCAAGCCATCAGCAGCAGCGCTGCACCTTCTTTAGTGTAAAGTTCCCTGCCTTAGACGCTGATGTATCCAGTCAGCGTTTACTTACCTCTGATTTATCATAGCGAGTCAGTTTTAAAAACTATAAGGCTCAAAATTATTCATATTTAATTAAAATTGAGCCTTTGCGTAATACATTGCTATTAAAATAGGACTATTCTTTGGCTATCAAATCAAAGAGGATAGCGTGATGAGAGCAATACATGTATTGAGCGAAAACAGCGTTGGCATGACGTTAAGCAGTGATGATATTTTTGAAGGCCGCCCCATGGGAGATGATTTTACCTTTGGCGATGGCAAACAAAACTTATCCTCCCAGTTAAGCTGGCAAGGTGCCCCTGCTAATACTAAAAGCTATGCCATTACTGTGTTTGACCCAGATGCTCCTACAGGCTCAGGCTGGTGGCATTGGCAAGTGGTGAATATTCCCGCCAGCGTTACCTCTATTGGCCGCGGCGCTTCAGGCACCATTGCTGGCGCCCGTGAGTTAAGAAATGATTACGGTAGCTTAGGTTATGGCGGCGCTTGCCCTCCAGCAGGCCACGGCATGCACAGATACCATTTCACCTTATGGGCATTGCCTGTGGCTAGCTTAGACTTACCAGAAAACCCATCGGCGGCTATAGTTGGCTTTATGCTTAACGCCACCGCGAGCGCATCTGCCACCTTGACTGCCATTTATGTGCAAGAATAGCCTTAGTATTTAAGCTGTTGGTATAAGAGGCCGTGGTACAACAGGCCTCTTATAACAGCATCATAGGTGAGCAAATCAATTTAGCTGGGGCAATCGATGTCAATCTGTCAATTTTCAACCTTTAAGAGTCGGCACCCGCAGCATTTGCACAATGTGCAAATGTTCGCCCCCACTATTACTTGGGTGCAAAAGGGCAGTAAGGCCTTATGGTGGCAACAGCAAGAATTACCGCTCACTAAAGACGTGTGGATCTTGACCTCTGCTGGCCAGTATTTGACTTTCGTAAATCACCCGCATCAGGGCGAGTTTTACTCGCGCACCTTAAGTTTATTAATGCCGCCCCCCAGTCATTTATTGGCGCAATCAAGCCGAGTCGATTACGCTAAGCGTCAGCCCTAATTTAGCTTGGTGTTTTGAAGTGTTATGGCAGATGCAAAAACAAAGCTTAAGTGAAGACACCCAAGCGACATTTTTGCTGGGGCTATATAGCGAACTGGCTAGCGTTGGCGCCTTATCTATGCTGTTTAGCTTTCAGCAGCAAAGCGTTAAACACAAGCTTTGTCGCTTACTGATGAATGAGCCGAGCGCCGAGCATACTTTAGCGTCCGCGGGGCAGCAGTTAGGCATGAGCCGCGCCACCCTAACCCGCAAGTTAGCGCAAGAAGGCGAGCATTTTAGTGATTTATTAGCGCAAATTCGGATGAATCACGCCTTAGGTTTATTGCAGCAACAGCAATCTTTAGATGATGTCGCTAAAGCCTGTGGTTATCTGTCGGATAGTCGCTTCAGCGCGCGCTTTAAACAGCAGTTTGGCGTCACCCCGAGTCAATATGCCAACACCTTAGTTAACCATTAGGGTTAAGCTGGCTTGTTAACCTCCCTCGCAACGCATTGGGAGGTTAATTCATGTGACTTAGACAGATTATTCCAGGTTATCAACAATCGTCAGGGCGACGATCTTAAGTGGGTGGTTATCATCAAAGGCTGGGAAATCTGGATGACAATCAAGCCACTCTACCTTGCTCACACTTAAGCCTTGCTTGTTAACGCAGCGCACTAAGCTATCAAACCACGCGGTTTTATCGACTTTAGCGACGTTATTACAACAGACGATAGTGCCACCTTTTTTAGTGGCAAGTAGCGCAGGTTTAAACAAGCTTTGATAGTCATTGATTAAATCGACTATGCCAAACGGGCTTTTGGCATATCTTGGCGGGTCAAGAAACACTAAATCAAACTGTTGCTGCTTAAGCTTGGGATAGCTTGGCAATTTCTGCTGGCGACGTCCGCCCACTGCTAATCCTGCTAACTGACGTATGGCAGGGAACACATCACTTTGCACAAACTCACACACATCAGACACTTGATTAAGCGCCGCATTACGCTGTCCTGCCGCCAGTGCAAACGATGAAAAATCAACGTTGATGACTTGCTTGGCGCCGCCAACGGCCGCGGCTGTGCCTATGCCGCAAGTATAAGAGAATAGGTTTAATACGCTTTTATCTTGGGCGTGGCGCTGCATGTATTCGCGGCCAATACGCATATCTAAAAACAGCAGCGGATCTTGGCCTTCGTGGCGTAAACGGCTAGTAAACTTAATGCCATTTTCACGCATGATCTGCTCATCATGAGCTAAAGCATCATGCTGCGGGCTGAGATCGTTGTTAATGCGCGAATTTCCCCGTGAGCGATCGTTATAGATCACCGGCAAATCTAAATGAGCGGTCAAACATGCGCTTATCTCATCAACACCTGCTGCATCGAGCGGATCGTGAAAACTTTGCACCAGCCAAGCATCACCATAGCGGTCAATATTAAGACCATTACAGCCTTCGACTGTGCCATGGAATACTCGATAACAATCGGTATCTTGTTGCTGGGATAGTGAAAAAAAGGCCTGGCGTTGCTGCAAAGCTTGTTGCAGTGCCTGAGTAATGGACATGGAGAATGGCTCTTTAGCTGGAGGATGTCGATGTTGACTGGGTCATGATAGCAAATCTGCGGCCAAAGATCCTGACAAGCCTAGCGCTCAGTGGTCGCGAGGGAGACGCGCATGTTACTTGTTGCCAAAACGTAGTATCTTTAACGAGTTTTTAATGGTTTGTTGGTTAATATAACGGTAATTCAAGCCGTTATCTTAGTGGGATACCCGTAAATTAGTGCTTGGTGTTATTATCTCGACTCTCGGTGGATATAGCTAAATACGATGAAGAAATTATTATTTGTGATTGCTGCGCTCTGGCTTACCGCCTGTAGCCAAACGCCCGATGCGATTAAGCCGCCCATTAAAGGCGGTGGAAGCCCGCTTGACCCTGGGGTTGATGTGCTAATGGCATCCTTTGCCAAGGGCGTTAAAAAAGAGTGGGGCGATGACAATTATCTTGAGGCCAGTCGTCATCACTATGTCAAATATATTGATGGCTACCGTACCCGTGCCCATATCGATTTTAATAAAGGCAAAATCTATATAGGCACAGTTGATAATAAAAAAACTCAAGCGAGTTTACGCCACGCGATAATTGAAACCTTGCTGATGAGCGGCGATCCTAGCGAGGTGGATTTATACACAGATTCTAAAGTCGCTGTGAGCCAAAAGCCGTTTTTACTGGGGCAAGTGGTAGATCAAGATGGTCAGCTGATTGAGTGGGAGTGGCGGGCTGAGCGTTTTGCCGATTACTTGCTGGCCAATAAGTTAAGTCATCAACAGCAAGGCGATATCAAGGTGCACTACATAGTGATTGATATGGTGAACGATCACTTATTGCAGCGCGAACGCCAATATGCGCCCTTAATTACCGCAGCGGCTAAGCGTTACGGCATTGCTGAAGATTTGATTTATGCGATTATCAAAACCGAAAGTAGCTTTAACCCTTATGCTGTGAGTCGCTCTGGCGCCTATGGTTTGATGCAAGTCATGCCCAATACTGCGGGCGCGGATGTGTTTAGGTTAGTGAAAAATCGCAGCGGCGTGCCAAGCCGTGCTTATTTGTTTAATCCAGCCAATAACATAGATACCGGCGTGGCTTACTTTCAAATACTTAAGCTTAGGTATTTAAAAGGGGTGACCCATCCGACTAATTTGCAATACAGCATGATTTCCGCTTACAACGGCGGCGCGGGCGGCGTGCTTACTACCTTTAATAACGACAGAGTGCGCGCGGTTGATGATATTAATCGCTTAAAACCTGAGCAGTTGTACTGGGCGTTAACGACGCGCCACCCTAAGGATGAAGCGCGGCGCTATTTGCAAAAAGTACTGCAATTTAAGCAAGAGTTTAATCAAGGGCGTTTATAGCCATAGTGGTCGGCTAAACATTGCCTAGAGCATTTTTAGCCGACTCGCTTAATCATTTAATTCAATCGTCAAACTCATTCTTAACTATCCCCTTAAAACTCATTTTTAAAACTCGGATCACAAGGCTAACACCTTAAAACTTAAGGGATAAAGCTTAAGTATCAAACTCGATACCCAAGACTTGAGCCTTAAATATAAAAACGGTAAAGTACGCCGCAACTTTTATTATGAGTCTAAGCTATGCCTGTTTGTCGTCATTTTGCCGCCGCCGAATGTCTATCTTGCCCCCTTCTCGACCAGCCTATGGTGTTGCAATTACACACCAAAATGACAGAGCTCAAGAGCCTGTTACCGCAAGTAGACCCAAACGTATTTTTAGCGCCCGTAACAGGTCCTGAATTGGCGTTTCGCAATAAAGCCAAAATGGTGGCCTTAGGCGCGGCTCATCAGCCGCTGTTAGGCATAGTGAGCCCGCAAGGTCAGAGCATAAGCTTATGTGATTGCCCGTTATATCCTACCGATATGCAAGAGTTATTAGCGCGCCTACAAGTGTTTGTGCAACAAGCGGGCATTCCGCCTTATCGAGTAGATAAAGCCAAAGGCGAGCTTAAGTTTGTGCTGTTAACCCGCAGCCAAGTCAATGGCGAATATCTGCTGCGCTTTGTGCTGAGAAGTGAGCAAGCCATAGCCAGAATTGAGCGCGAATTACCTAAGTTATTAAGTGAATATCCGCAAATTAAAGTGGTGTCAGTTAATTTGCAGCCTGTGCATATGGCGCGCTTAGAAGGCGATGAAGAGATATTTCTCACTGAACAAACCCGTTTAGCGGAAGTGTTTAATCAGGTGCCTTTATACATTCGCCCGAAAAGCTTTTTTCAAACTAACCCGCAAGTGGCTGAGCGCCTATACGCTACCGCCCGCGATTGGGTGGCAGAATTAATGGCCGTTGATTCAGCACCTAAATCTGTGTGGGATTTATTCTGCGGTGTTGGCGGCTTTGGCTTGCACTGCGCGAGTCAAACTGTGGCTGTGACCGGTATTGAAATTGAAGCCGAAGCGATTGCCTGTGCGTCAATGTCGGCCCAAGAGTTGGGTCTGAGTAATGTCAGTTTTAGCGCGTTAGATTCGACCCAAGTTGCAGCCGGCAAAGAGGCTAGCGAAGTACCTGATATCATCATAGTGAACCCGCCAAGACGGGGCATAGGCGCCGCCTTATGTGAGTCGTTAAGTGAATTTGCGCCCGCTCATATTATTTATTCAAGCTGCAATGCTAAAACCATGGCGCAAGATTTACAGCATATCCGTGGTTACAAGGTGACTCGGGTGCAATTATTCGACATGTTTCCCCATACCCATCACTTTGAAGTGATGGCGCTGCTGGAGCGAATTTAAACATCAGTTAGGTCATTGAATTGTCATCAAAGTGTCATATGCTAGCCCTTCTATAATGGCGGGGATGCAATATGACGTGGCAAGTATTGGTGCGATTTTTTACCTTAGGCTGGGTGTGCTTTGGCGGGCCTGCCGCCCACATTGGTTATTTTCGCTATACCTTTGTTGAGCAATTGCGCTGGCTCGATGAGCGTGAATTTGCCAACTTAGTGGCCGTTAGCCAGTTTTTACCTGGCCCTGGTTCGTCGCAATTAGGCTTTGCCATAGGTCATCATAAAGCTGGGCTTAGCGGCGCTATCGCCGCTTTTATCGGTTTTACCCTGCCATCATTTCTACTCTTATATTTATTTGCCATCACTAGCAGTCAATTTTTGCATCTAGATGCCGTGCAAGGCGCAATTCATGGGCTAAAGCTGCTCGCCGTAGTGATAGTTGCTGATGCCGTGATGGCGTTATTTACGCAGTTTTGCCATAAGCTCGCAGCGCGTCTGATCATGTTAACTGCCACAGTGGCTTTACTGCTAGTGCCTGGCACAGCCGCGCAAATGCTAGTGCTCGCGCTCGCGGCATTGGCGGGCTGGCGCTGGTTATCCAGCGATAAACATTCACCTAAGGGTCATGATTCATCGAGCCTTAGTGGGCATGGCATGACTGGTATCAACTGGTGGTGGTTATTGGCGTTTGCCTTGCTGTTAACGCTCAGTCTGTGGCAATTAACGCTGGCTAGTAATGGCTTAATGTCGATATTTGCACAGTTTTATCAAGCCGGTAGCTTAGTGTTTGGTGGCGGCCATGTGGTACTGCCATTACTTGAAAACAGTGTTGGCCGAAGCTTAAGTTCTGACACTTTTTTAAGTGGTTATGCCTTAGCGCAAGCAGTCCCTGGCCCCATGTTTAGTGTGGCGAGTTTCTTTGGCGCGCAAATGTGGCCACAAGCGCCACTTATGGCAGCCTTGGTGGCTACGGTGGCCATTTTTTTACCGGGATTTTTACTGTTATTGGCATTGATTGGTGCGTGGCAAGCGCTTTGCCGCAAACCCCAAGTCATGGCTGCTGTGGCTGGATTAAATGCCGCTGTGGTGGGGGTACTGCTTAGCACCTTGTATGACCCAGTATTTACTAGCGCAGTGACGGATTCTTTGGATATGGCCTTAGTGCTAACGGGCTTGGCTTTATTGCGCTGGTTTAGGCCATCGATTTTACTGCTAATAGCAAGCTTTGTGGTGACAGGCGCTGCGCTGGCCATGATTTAACTGTATACAGATTTAACGGTTTGACGGTTTAAGGCTTAACTATCAGTATCAGGCACACCTGATACTGATAGTTAGCGATGTTAAGCGCTTACTGGCTCAGTAACTTTTCTAAGCTTAACCGCGCAGATTTTATATTCTGGGATTTTAGCCACAGGGTCGAGCGCATTGTTAGTGAGCTTGTTGGCCGCAGCTTCAGCAAAGTGGAACGGTAAAAACAGCACTCCTACCTGAGCGCGTTTACTCACAAAGGCATCAATGGTAATAGTGCCGCGGCGAGTGCTGAGCTCTAAAGTATCGCCATTATTAATGCCATAGTGCTCGGCGTCATACACAGACATCATCACCTTAGGGCTACCCAGTAAATCAAGCCCCGGGGTCTTACGGGTAAGCGTGCCAGTATGGAACTGCTCAAGTAAGCGGCCGGTTGATAAAATTAGCGGATAATCATCACAAGGCATTTCAGCGGGCAGGCGATAACTTACCGCCTCAAGCTTAGCTTTACCGCGGATAAAACTGCCTTGATGCAGCACTTTAGTGCCAGCATGGCTAGTATCTGGGCATGGCCACTGCAGGCCTTGTTTACCCGTGAGTGTGATGGGGCGTAATCTGTCCCAAGACATACCGCGGTACTGCGGCGTAGCAATAATGGCTTCAGTCCAGATGGTTTCTTCTGAGTCATAGCGCCAGTTAGCGCCCATGGCATTGGCAATTGCCTGAATAATGCGCCAATCCGCGAGGGCTTGCCCCGGCGGATTTACCGCTTGCTGCAATTGCTGCACGCGGCGCTCAGTATTAGTGAAATGCCCACGTTTTTCGGCAAACGCTGCCGCTGGCAATACCACATCGGCGTAAGCTGCGGTTTCGGTTAAGAAGATATCTTGCACCACAATAAATTCTGCGCTCGCTAAACCTTGCAGTACGTGGGCTTGATCTGGGTCGCTCAATACTGGGTTTTCCCCCATGATGTACATGGCTTTAAGCTCGCCTGAACTTAAGGCTTTCATCATGAATGTCGCGGCAATGCCTTCATCTGTGCTTAATGGCGCTTGCCATAACTCAGATAAGCGCGCGAGATTGTCACTGTCATGATAACGGCGATACCCAGGTAAATAGTCGGGCAGGGCGCCCATATCACAAGCGCCTTGCACATTGCTTTGACCGCGCAGGGGATTAATCCCCGCGCCTTCTATGCCAATATTGCCTAGCAATAATTGCAGGTTAGCAATGGCGGTAACATTGTCATGTCCAGAAGTATGCTGGGTAATGCCCATGGCATAGAAGACGGCGGTTTTGCTGGCAGTGCCGAGCATACGGGCTAATTTTGCGAGATTAGCTTGGGATACGCCGGTAATTTTAGCCGCCGTCTCTAAATTGTAATCTGGCTTCATCAATTCAGTGTGAAGCGCCTCAAAGCCTTCAGTGCGCTCATTAATATAATCAAGGTCATGCCAGTGATTGATTAAGATTTGCTGCATCAGGGCATTAAGGAGCATGACATCTGTGCCCGGCTTATGGCTGATATAAAACTCAGCTTTATCGGCAATCGACACTTTTTTAGGGTCAGCGACCACTAAGCGCGCCTTGTGATAATTCACTGCTTCTTTAATTCTGGACGCTATGATGGGGTGCGCCGATTCAGTGTCAGAACCCAAAATAAAGATTAAATCTGCCTGCTTAATACCTTGGATATCATTGGTCATGGCGCCGCTACCTAAGTTGGCATTGAGGGCGCTAACGGTTGATGAATGACAAAGACGAGCACAGTGATCTATGTTGTTGCTGCCAAGCACGGCGCGCACAAATTTCTGCAGTAAATAGTTTTCTTCGTTAGTGGCTTTAGCTGACGATAACGCCGCTATCGCTTTGGCGCCATGCACAGCTTTTATGTCGCTAAAGCGCTTAGCTATCAAGCTAATGGCGTCATCCCAACTGGCGGGTTCTAACTTGCCATTGCGCCGAATGAGCGGCGTAGTTAAGCGCAAGTCGCTACCGATAAAGTCAAAGCCAAAGCGGCCTTTAACGCACAGCATGCCTTCATTGACTTGAGATTCCACATCACCTGAGACATGTTTAATCACATTGTTGGCTTTATCGACATGCATGACTAAACGGCAACCGACGCCGCAATAAGTGCAGACGCTTGATACGGTTTCAAGCTTAGTGATGCGCGCTTGGGATTTATCGCGGGCATCGGTTAAGGCGCCGGTTGGGCACACTTGCACGCAGTTACCGCATTGCACGCAGTCGCTATCTGCCATGGTTGCGCTAAAGCCAGCCCTTGGCGCGCGGCGCATGAGGGGGGGATTTGCATCTGGCACGGCTGAGAAATTATTAGGCTCAAAACAAATGGCATTGTGACCACTTTGGCGCTGACACATATCGACGCAGGCGCCGCAGCTAATGCAGCGATTGGCATCAAATTGAATGAAAGGGGCACTTTTATCTACCGTAAAGCGCTGACTTGCTTCACTGGTTAAATTGGCGCTATCCACTTTATATTCAGTGGCATAGTCGCGAAGTGAACATTGAGTGTTGGCTTGGCAGGCACATTCTAAACAGCGCGTCGCCTCAGTTAAGGCATCATCTTCACTAAAGCCGCGCTCAACTTCGCTAAAGTTTAATTGGCGCTCTAAGCCTGATAATTCAGTAATTTTTTTGCGCGGTTGATTAACGACGTTGGCGTACAAGTCAGCATCAAGCTGCTGACTCTTAAGCGGCCCTTTACTGGCATTAAATGGGTGCGGTACTAGCTCGCACACTAAGCCTGTGGTGAGCTGCTTATGTATGGCTTCACTGGCGCGCCGACCATCACCAATGGCGGCAACTGCAGTGGCAGGGCCGCGGCGCGAATCACCAATCACAAATAACTTCTCAATACCGGCCGACATAGTATGCTCGCAGCCCGCAAAGGTATTCCAGCGCGTTAATGCTAACTGGCCATTGGCTAATTGGCTTTGTGGTTGCTGTAAAAAGTCCATGTCTGGCATTTGCGATACTGCGGCTATCACGGTATCAAAGGCTTCGGTAAAGCTTTCACCTGTAGCTTTGGGGGAGCGTCGCCCTGAGGCATCCGGCGCAGTTAAGGCCATTTTGCTTAACGTGATGGCGCTGACGCGGCCATGTTCATCACTATGATTTTCAAGTGGGTTCGTTAGAAAGTGAAACTTAACACCTTCCACTTCCGCTTCATGAATTTCATAAGGCTCGGCCGGCATATCGGCGCGGGTACGGCGATAAATCAAGGTGACATCGGCGCCAGTGCGCACTGCGGTGCGCGCGCAATCAATGGCAGTATTGCCGCCACCAATAACCGCGACCTTGTTACCTGTGATGAGATGGCGCTCAGTGCAAAAATCTTTAAGGTAATCCACGCCTAAATAGCAGCCAGCTAGTTCGCTGCCGGGGTAATCCATGGCTACCGCTTTTTGCGCGCCAATAGCTAAGCAAACAGCGTCGAAATTAGCCACTAAATCCGGTAATTGAATGTGCTCACCCAAGCGGCAATTGGTCTCGATTTTTAGGCCGTTACGGCACATAAGCTCGATTTCTTTATCTAAAATCGCCTTAGGTAAGCGATATTCTGGTATGCCATAGCGTAACCAGCCGCCAGCTTTGGGCATGGCATCAAAAATAGTGACGTCATGACCTTGGTTAGATAAGAAATAACCCGCGCTTAAGCCAGCAGGTCCTGCGCCAATAATCGCGATTTTTTTACCTGTGTCAGCGGCGCGCATTGGCATCCAAGGATCTTCACTTTCAAGGTCGATATCGGCGGCGTGGCGCTTTAATTGGCGAATCGCTAACGAGTCATCGACTAAGTTGCGGCGACATTCAGTCTCACAAAAGGCGGGGCACACGCGGCCAATGGATAAAGGCATAGGTAAGGTTTGCTTAATCACCTTAACCGCTTGCTGATGATTTCCTTGGGCCATGTGATACAGATACGATTGCACATCAACCCCAGCGGGACAGGCCTGCTGACACGGGGCTTCACAGTCAGCAAAGTGATCGCTCAATATCAGTTGCAATGCCTTTTGGCGCATAGCACTTAAGGCTTGCGATTGAGTAGTGATAGTTAAATCGGCCATCACTTGGGTCGAGCAGGCTTGGCGATATTGAATGCCATCATCAAAATGCAAGGCCACAGTACATAAGTGACATTCTTGCGGGGACTTGTCGGCTCCTGGATTGGCGCATAAATGGGGAATATCTATACCGGCCTTGAGGCTGGCTTGCAGTATGGTGTCAGAGGCGTGTGCCTGAATAGTCTGACCATCAATAATGAGAGTAACCATTGTTTGGGCCTTAATCTTTTATAAAACAGCGCGATAAGAAGACGATAAGTCGTTGATGTCTGGCTGATGATGCATAAATTGGTTTCAGTATACCTAGGTGAGGTCGGCACTTTGGTCATGCCAGTGCATCTTTGTGGTGAAAAGGTGGTGTGCTTCACGCTTTGCGTCATAGTGTGCTTAGGGTTTTATGTTAGCTATTGATTGTGTGAACTGGTGCGTAATCTGCGGGGTGGGTAGTTATTGCAAAATGTGACTGCAAAAACTGACTTTAAAATAAGATAAGTTGTTTGATGGCGAAGCCAGATGCTGTAAATGAGTGTGGTTATTGAAGACTAATAGCTATAAATAGCCATTTGACATGATTTTTTGGGTTAACGGGTCATTTTATTCACAAACACTACCACGAATAAGGCTATGGTAAAGCTGCCTGTAAATGCCTCAAAGGCGGCGACAGCCTTGGAGTAACCTATGGGCGTGAAATCGCCATAGCCTAAGGTGGTAAAGGTGACGACTGAGTAATAAACGCAGTTAAGAAAGAGTGATAGATACTCACCCCATTGCATAGTGTCGGTAGCCACATGTAATTGGCCGCCAAACATTAGGCCAGTGAAAAAATACACACAGGCGCAGCCCAAGATTAATGCCATTGAAAAGAAAATTACCCGCAGCGGCGCTTCACCGTAACCACAAAAAATATCAATAAGCTTAGATATCATCCGTCTCTTGCTATATTTGGGCATTTGCATGCGGCGCATGACTAGCTCTTTTTGTATGTATTCGCCCGCCATGGAAAATAGCCCTTCATGCTCAGCGGCGCGGCGCAGATCGCGATAAATCTCTTCGGCTTGCTCAAAATAGTCTTGGGCGATTTCTTGTTCACCGACAGTTGCAGCGCGGTAGGCTTGTTGTTCTTGAATAATATGCGGGCCGATATGAACGTTTTCAATTTTAGCGCCAGTCCACTTGGCACCTAATAAATTGGCTTGATGCAAGCGAGTGAGATGCAAATTGGCATCGCGTAAGTCAGCCTTCATGACGTTGGCATGTTCAAGATTGAGGTTAAATAAATGCGCCCCATGCAAGTTAGCGCGATATAAATCAGCATGACTCATGTCATAGCCAGTTTTGCTGTGATGATGAACGAGATCTATACCCTTGAGCTGGGCGTGACGTAAATGAATGCCTCTAAGCATGCCGCCGCTGCGAGCGTGCTCTTCGAGTTGGTGGACAATATCGGGACCGTCTTTGACTTGTTTGGCGTCGTGCCAAAAACATAAGCCGGATGCCAGCGCAGGCGCGTGGCACTCATGTCCTATATCTTCCTTGTAACAACATGTTTTTATATTTTCCATGTAGTTGAGTATAGCCACTGCTTAACAAGCTACTCGTCCAGCACCATAATTTTTTAAATATTTTTTTGGACTTAAGTTTACAAGGTTATGAATAAATGATGATTTATTATTAATCAGGTGCAGACGTCACACTTTTCAGTGTTTTTTTAAGCCAAGATAAACCCGTGGGATGCTAGCGAGTTAGCTCCATAAAGTTGAGTATTTTTGATGGCTATTCAACTGGGATTTGCGAGTTAATTGAGGTAAAATGCCGTCTTTATCGCCTTTTAACTCCAACTCAAAAGTAAATCATCATGTTTGAAGTCAATCCTGTGAAATTTAAGATTAAGGAGCTGGCCGAGCGCACACAGCTTCTTAGGGGGTATCTTTGACTATGACGCCAAAAAAGAGCGTCTAGAAGAAGTTAGCCGCGAGTTAGAAAGCTCTGAAGTTTGGAATGAACCTGAACGTGCTCAAGCCTTAGGCAAAGAGCGTTCAAGTCTGGAAGCTGTGGTGGAAACCATAGACGCATTAGACACTGGTCTTGAAGATGTGGAAGGTCTGCTGGAATTAGCGATTGAAGAGCAAGATCAAGAGACTTTTAATGATGCGCAAGCGGAATTAGATGATCTTGAAGCTCGATTAGCTGAACTGGAATTCCGCCGTATGTTTTCTGGCCCTCATGACAGCAATGACTGTTATTTGGATATTCAATCTGGCTCGGGCGGTACCGAAGCGCAAGATTGGGCCAATATGGTGCTGCGGATGTTCTTACGTTGGGGCGATGCCCACGACTTTGCCCCCGAACTGATTGAAGTATCAGACGGTGATGTTGCCGGCATTAAGAGCGCCACCATTAAATTTTCTGGTGAGTACGCCTTTGGTTGGCTGCGCACTGAAACGGGTGTGCACCGCTTAGTACGTAAGTCACCTTTTGACTCAGGTGGACGTCGCCATACGTCATTCTGCTCAGTGTTCGTCTATCCAGAAATTGATGATGATATTGAGATTGATATCAACCCTGCCGATTTACGGGTTGATACTTACCGCGCCTCAGGTGCGGGTGGTCAGCACGTTAACCGTACTGAATCGGCGATTCGTATTACCCACGTTCCAACCAATACTGTGGTGCAGTGTCAAAACGACCGCTCGCAGCATAAAAACCGTGATACAGCCATGAAGCAATTGAAAGCTAAGCTGTATGAACTGGAAATCCAGAAGCAGAATGCTGAAAAGCAAGCAGCCGAAGATGCCAAGTCAGATATCGGTTGGGGCAGTCAAATTCGTTCATACGTGCTCGATGATTCACGTATTAAGGATTTGCGTACTGGGGTTGAAACCCGTAATACCCAAGCGGTATTAGATGGTGACCTAGATAAATTTATTGAGGCCAGCCTGAAGTCCGGCCTGTAAGGGCTATTCAGATTGACCAGGTGGTCGGTTCGCCGGCCAATGTTGGCACAGAGAGAAAGATATGACTGAACAAGTGCAAGTAATCCAAGATGAGAACAAGCTGATCGCCGAGCGTCGCGCTAAGCTTGAACATGTCCGTCAGCAGTGTCCTGCTAACGCTCACCCTAATACTTTCCGTCGCACCCATAAAGCGGCTGAACTGCAGGCTGAGTACGGTCACAACACTAAAGAAGAACTGGAAGCATTAGGCTTTAAGACCAGCATTGCTGGCCGTATCATGGCTAAGCGTGGTCCATTCTTGGTGATCCAAGATGTGTCTGGTCGCATTCAAGCCTATGCCGAAAAAGGCGTTCAGGCTGATATTAAAGAGCGTTTCCAAGGTTTAGATATTGGTGACATCATAGGTGTAACCGGTCAACTGCATTTGTCAGGTAAAGGCGATTTATACGTCAACATGGAAGAGTATCAGTTGCTGACTAAAGCGCTGCGTCCTCTGCCAGAAAAATTCCACGGCCTGACTGACCAAGAAACTCGTTATCGTCAACGTTATGTTGACCTGATTGTGAACGAAGATTCTCGTCAAGCTTTCGTGATGCGCTCTAAAGTGGTTGCGGCAATCCGTAACTTCATGGTTAAAAAAGAGTTCATGGAAGTTGAAACCCCTATGATGCACGTCATCCCAGGTGGTGCTTCTGCCCGTCCTTTTATTACTCATCACAATGCTTTAGATATGTCCATGTATCTGCGTATTGCGCCTGAGTTATACCTGAAGCGTTTAGTTGTTGGTGGTTTTGAGCGTGTGTTCGAAATTAACCGTAACTTCCGTAACGAAGGTTTGTCGCCACGCCATAACCCAGAATTCACTATGATGGAATTCTATATGGCGTATGCTGATTATAATGATCTGATTGATTTAACTGAAGAAATGCTGAGCTCAATCGCTAAAGATTTATGTGGCGATACTAAGCTGCCATACGGCGAGCATACAGTAGATTTCGGTGGCCCTTACGCCAGAATGAGCATGCTGGAAGCGATTCAGCATTACAATCCTGACAATGCCACTATTCAAGCCATGACTTATGAGCAAGTGAAAGATTTAGATTTCATGCGCACTCTGGCCAAGAGCTTACACATTGGCGTTGAGACTTTCTGGAGCTGTGGTCAACTGTTAGAAGAAATCTTCGGTGAGACCGCTGAGCCTAAGTTAATGCAGCCAACCTTTATCACTGGCTACCCAGCTGATATTTCACCTTTAGCTCGTCGTAGCGATGGTAATGATTTCATTACTGACCGTTTCGAGTTCTTCATTGGTGGCCGTGAAGTGGCTAACGGTTTCAGCGAGTTAAACGATGCTGAAGACCAAGATGCACGCTTTAAGGCTCAGGTTGATGCTAAAGACGCGGGTGATGATGAAGCTATGTTCTATGACGCTGACTATATCACAGCGTTAGAGCACGGTTTACCACCAACGGCTGGTCAAGGTATTGGTATCGATCGTTTAGTGATGTTGTTCACTAACACTCACACCATACGTGACGTGATTTTATTCCCAGCTATGCGTCCACAAGCTTAATCATTTCTCATTTTTGATTAGCTAAGCGCGACTCATAAAAAGCCCAGAAATTTCTTAATGCCACTCGCTTAAGAGCGAGTGGCATTTTTACTTGGATATTTCACTGTTTTCTTTAGCACCACACGCGGGTAGCTGGGCCGCTTCCTCTTTGGGGGTAAAATCAACCTTTTGCCATTTTCCCTCAGTCGTTTTAAGTGCTGTGGGATCGCTCCCGGACTCCCTCTGTCACTCCAACCAAACTCATCCTGTATTAAAAACAGGGCATTAATGAAACTTATCCTCTGTGGCTCAACTTTATGCTGCACTGCCATTGCGGCCATCTCTAGCCGAACAATATTGTAGGTCGTTAAGATCCCCCATAATTCTTGATACACCCCATCCTTCTTCTTACTGCGCAGGACTGGTTTATTTTCCAGTTGATATTGCTTTAGCTCACTATAACCCCTCTCTATCTCCCATCGCTGCCAATACACCTTGAGTAAATCGTTCACTGGATAGCTGTTGGGGCATAGGCAGGACGTGATAAACCCTTTGATATCACCTTTGGGTGACGGAATAAGAATAAGGCGGGCTTGCCAGCTCTCCCCCAGATAAGGCGCTTGCTGTTTAGCTTGGGGTGATACCGGCATCTCAACCAGATGGTCATACTCTGAGAATGACTCGATAATTTGATAGCGGGTCTTAGACTTTATCGGGGTTAACCAATGGGTGTTTGCACCGCTTTCTTGCCAGCTGATGAGCAATTCGGCAGACATAAACCCACGGTCAAACAACGTGAGCGAATTCTCGGGAGCTGAGCCAACCAATTGCTGTGCATAGTGAATTTCACTGTGGGTAACAGGCCCGAAAGCCGCATCAGAAAGTAAGTGGCTACGAGTAGACATTAAGGTGACCGCCAGCACAGAGGGAAAAGAAGCCGTGCTTTGTGCAAAGCCAAAGTGATGGTTTTCTTCAGTGTTATGCGTCTTAAAATACGTCCCATCAACACTGAGCAATTTCAATCCCGCTATCTCATCAAATTCGCACTGTGTTTCCCACTGTGCAGCGGTTGTTTTGAACAGATAACGCATGGGCTCTGAACCCAACTTTTCTTTGGCTTTGATGATACTACTGGTCGCCAGTGGCGGGAGCTCCCCCTTGGAGTCGGGAAATGCCAGTGAGAGCGTATCACAGACTTGCTGAATCGAGCGGTTACGCATCAAACCAATGCCTAGAACCAACCAAACAGCTTGCTCTGCAGGGAAACGGCGGGTTCGAAGCGAGGCCCTGCCAGTTTGTTGCACAGCCTCAGCCACCCAATCCATGGGAACATGTTTGGCGAATACATCAATATCTTGCGCTTGGAAAAATTCAGCGGTAACGAGTAGCTCTTTAGAAAATTCAGACATAAAAAAATCAGCTGCAACTTAGGTTGCGGCTGATTATGAAGCCCTTGAAAGATCGTTCAACTACTTAAAACGATCGGCATTAAGAAATTTCTGGGTTTTTTAATGCCTAAAACATGATATTTTTTGCTAAAGTATTGGCGCGTACTGACAACTTACTTGCAAGTACCGCTTGCTATTCAAGCTCGTCTTATCTCCTCAGGTACGCCTGAAAGCATCATAGGCTATCAAGATGGCATAGGCCGACCTTTTAGATATTAACGGCTTAGTTGCACTGATGGGCGCCTTGGCGCAAAGCCTGATGAAACCTGAAGATTAGACAGCTAGAAGGCTATCAAAAAATAAACAAAATACTGCTTTACTTTGCGAAGGCCACACTGCTATTATTCTGGCGCTACTTGAGAGTAGAGTTATTAAAATAAGCATAAGTTCAAGCAAAACCCTAAGACGCATTCTCGTTTCGTTTTTGTCCTCAGTGTTTCTTTCGCTTCTTCGTAAATATTAATAATTCGAGCTTTAGCATTCCAAATTTTTTGGAAATTAATTTAATTATTTATTTATAAGGGACATCAAATGTCTAATTCAAACACTGGTTCAGTAAAATGGTTTAACGAAGATAAAGGTTTTGGTTTTATCGCTCAAGACAATGGCGGCCCAGATGTATTCGTACATTTCCGCGCTATTGCTTCTGAAGGCTTCAAGACTTTATCTGAAGGTCAGAAGGTTTCTTTCATGCTTGAGCAAGGTCCTAAGGGTCCTCAAGCTGCTAACGTTGTTGCTCTGTAATTACAGAATTACTTCGACAAATAATTTTTTAGTTGTTTTATAATTAAAGGGACATCACATGTCTAGCACTGGTTCAGTAAAATGGTTTAACGAAGAGAAAGGTTTCGGTTTCATTGCTCAAGATAACGGCGGTCCAGATGTATTCGTACATTTCCGTTCAATCGTTTCTGAAGGCTTCAAAACCTTAGCTGAAGGCCAAAAAGTGTCTTTCGCTCTGGAACAAGGTCCTAAGGGTCCTCAAGCTTCTAACGTTGTTGCGCTGTAATTAGCCGGCAATAAGAAGTTAAAAAGGTCGCCTCGAGCGACCTTTTTTGTACCTGAAATTTGAGTTATCGTCACTTAAGCTTAGGCGTAACACTCATCTCAACATCATGTTGTTGTTCGACCACTTGTCCATGACGCTGTTTGGCAATAGCGGTAAACATAGTCACAAAATCATCGGCCATTTGCTCGTAATTAAGCTTAGAGGCTTTAGGCTCGAAGTGATTGTTAGCGGGTGAGCGTGTACTCATAAATCTCGTCCTGTAGGTTACTTTGGCTGGCGAATTTTTATCCTTATCCCCTGAAATTAGCAAGCCTATCATGTTTGATCAAGTGGATTCTCACCCATTACTGTCAATTAACCCGCTATGGTCACAAGTTTGAGCTTAAGCGTGTGCATTTAACCAATGTTGAAAATCTTGGCCTGACATGGCACCAGCTTGCTGCACCACAATTTGACCTTCCTTAATGATCATGAGTGTCGGAATTGAGCGGATCCCAAATTGACTGGCAATTTCCACTTGGGTTTGGGTATCAAGCTTACCAAAGCGAAAACGCCCTGCCATGGTTTGTGCTATGGCGCTAAATGTTGGCGCAAAGCTCTTACAAGGGCCACACCAATCCGCCCAAAAATCGATAACTAAAGGCAGTTGTGACTGATTAGCATGGCGGGTAAAGTTTTGCGCCGTTAAGGTGACGACTTGACCGCTTAGCAGTGGTGCTTGGCAGTGACCACACTTAGGTTGCTGCGACATAGCTGTGTCTGCGACACGATTGAGTCCTGCGCAATTGGGGCATGAAATTAACATAGCTTATCCTGTGCATTGATAATTGGCTGTGATGATTTTAACGGGATAGGTCATCGGATAGAAAGTTAAATCGAATGAAACTAATGTCATACCAAATTCAATAATAAATTAATTTTAATGAATAAGTAGTCGTTGATTGTTTCAGTGAAATATCGTCTACTGCGCGAACATTCACTATTACTAACCCTAGGAGATATCGTTTTTATGAGTCATTTTAAGACAATTGAGGTTGCTGATTACTATGAACAGTCAAGGTTTGAGCGTATAAAGCAGTTTGCCGCCAATAAGCCAACCCCATTTGTGGTGATAGATACAGCAATCGTTGCTGAACAATATGACGAAATGACTAAATATTTCCCTTTTGCTCATATTTATTATGCTGTAAAAGCCAATCCGGGAGCGCCAATTCTGCAATTGCTGCAGCAAAAACAAGCCAACTTTGATATTGCCTCTATTTATGAGCTTGACGCCGTTTTGGCCCATGGGGTTAGTTGCGATCGCGTTAGTTTTGGTAATACCATCAAGAAGCGTAAAGATGTTGAAGCTTTTTATGAGCGTGGCGTGCGCCTATTTGCATCTGATTCAGAAGCCGATATCCGCATGTTGGCAGAGGCTGCCCCGGGTAGTCGCGTCTATGTGCGAATTTTAACGGCCGATAATGATACGGCCGATTGGCCATTGTCACGTAAATTCGGTTGTCAGGCAGAAATGGCTTACGATCTATTGGTATTGGCACAATCTTTAGGGTTAACGCCTTACGGTATCTCTTTTCATGTGGGCTCACAGCAACGCGACATCGGCGCTTGGCAAATTGCGATTAACCAAGTGGCTAACTTATTTGCGCGCTTAAAAGCAGATGCAGGCATTGAGTTAGCCATGATTAATATGGGCGGCGGTTTTCCTGCGAATTACTTAGATAAGACTCAAGCGCTTGCTCGTTATGCTGATGAGATTATTAGTTATTTACATCAAGCCTTCCCCAATAAATTGCCTGAAATCATATTAGAGCCTGGGCGTTCGCTGATTTCTAATGCTGGCGTATTAGTGTCAGAAGTTGTGCTTATTTCTCATAAATCTAATGCTGCCAATGAGCGTTGGGTATTTGCCGATGTAGGTAAATTCTCAGGGTTAATTGAAACCTTAGATGAAGCGATTAAATTCCCGATTGTTACCGATAAACAAGGGCCATTAGGCGCTTGTGTAATCGCCGGGCCTACCTGCGATAGCGCTGATATTATGTATGAGCATTACCGTTATGGTTTGCCGCAAGATTTAGCCATAGGCGATCGTATGTATTGGTTAACGACAGGCGCTTATACCACGACTTATTCGGCCGTTTGCTTTAATGGCTTTCCCCCGCTTAAAGATTATTATCTCTAAGCAGGAGTAAGTATTGGCTGCTTATAAAGTCTGATGCGTTTGTTTTAGCTGCGCTAAGCGCTGACTTAAGTGCTTAAAGATGCTAAAGAATGAGGGTTTTTCTTCGGCTGTTGGCGGCGCAATATGTAAGCGCGCCGCTATATCGGCTGAATTGAGTAAGCCGCGAATTTGATGATTACTAGCATCCACCACTAAGCAATGATGAACGCCGCTCTGCTTAAGGGTGTTAAGTATGTCGCCCACGTTGGCCGCTAATACTTGCTCATAGTCTAAGGCGAGTAACTGCTCACGAGGTATCATCAAGTCTTCAACTGTGATCTCCCGCTTGGGCGTGAATTTGTTTTGATGAATGGTAATTGCCTGCGGTGATAGGGCATCTTGAGTAATAATACCGATTAATTCTTGATTGATATCTATCACCATTTTAATTTGGCAGTGTTCGTGCAGCATCATTTCAAGCGCTGACACCACTTGGGTATCGGCATCAATGATGCTCGGCGGACTGTGGTGGAAATCGACTAAAATCTCGCGCGCCGCTGAAGTTAGATTAATATCGTCAAAATGGTTGGGTTGGATGAGGTGATCAATTTCGCCAATGGGATGTGGATGTAGAGTTTTCATTGTTAAGTTCTCTGAATGTGTGGCTGATTAAGCAATGTGCCAGATTCATCAACAGTAATTTCTATCACTTAACATAGTCGTTAACTCGGCCGCTAGCCACTATTCATAAGCCACTATTGATATGCTAAACAGGGTATGCCAAGGATCATAAATAGTGGCAATCATGCTGTTAGCCTTGATTCGCTTCAACTGGTCCTAAATACGCACTTAAGCCTTTAAAGCCACCCTTTAGAATCTTCACATTATCAAAACCAGCGTGGCGCAGCGCGGTGCCAATAGCAGTAGCTCGCGCGCCTGATTTACAAATAATTACTACAGGTTTGTCGGTTGGCAGCTTAGCTAAGTTCTCTGGCAAGAATACAGTTTCAGCTGACATTGCAAGGCTTCCAGGCAAAGCCAAACCAAAGATATCCATTTCAGCTGGGGTTCTTATATCTACGGCAACCAGTTTATTACCAGCCTTAATGCTGTTTACAAATGCTTCAGGGCTCATTAATCCGAGATTTTTACCGGCAGCAGCGCCTTGTATTGGCGCAAAATGCTCATAATAGCTAGCGGCAAGTTCGGCATTATAGTTGGCGGCGTTGACGGCGCCAGTAAATAAAGCAGTTAAGGCTAATGCACTGATAATTCTAATTTTCATTATGGTTATTTCTCATGTGGCTTGATTGAATGCCACCATATTGGTCAGACAACAATTCCTTCGCAAGGATGCGGGCAGCAATTCTCCAAGCTTTTAGCAAAAAATATTTGTAAAAGCATAAGCTTGCTGTTTATCGTGAATATTTGGGATTTAATGCGGCGGGCTGACTATTTTTAGTCACTTTTTGGTATGTGAAAAGTTATAAAAACATATTGAGGGACAAGAAGGGGCAAAGACTTATGCACATCCCTGTGCAGGAATCATGGGCATGGTTATTATGGGCAGGATTATCATGGGCATAGTTATATAAGTGCGTGAGCTATTAGGCTAATGCAGTGAGTGTCACTGTTAGCTTTTCACTTTCTGGATGATATATAGCAGTAATACTGCGCCCACAGTAGCACTAATAATCGAGCCAATAATGCCGATGGACGCAAATCCCAGCATGCCAAATACTAAGCCTCCAAGAAGAGAACCCACAATTCCGACAGCAATATTACCAAGCAGGCCAAAGCCTTGGCCTTGCATGATTTTTCCTGCTAACCAACCGGCAATGGCGCCTATGACTAGCATGGCTAAGATTGTTGATACTGACATATTGTTTCCTCAATGATTATTTGGCGGTAATGAGTATAGGCCAGTGTATGAGGAAGTGATGGTGCGCTAAGTGTTGAACTCGGTATTAAATCTTGGTGAGTTCAACACCGCTTAAAAGGGGGAATGGGCGCTTTAGCCAAAGACTATGATGCCAAGGGGGATGAGTGCTGCGGCCACTAAGGTTGGCCAAAACCAGCGATTAGCACACCAAGTTAAGGCAATTAAGCCACTAAATACGCCAATGACAGGCCAAGGTGAATTAATGCCAAATTGCGCTAATACCTGACGACTGCCATCGATAGCGTAAATGCCAAAGCCAATAGCCACTATGGCAAGTATAATTAGACCGATTTTTTCTTTATTCATGGGTGTTTGTGAGGTGGTCAATCAATAATGCTGGCTATATTAGCGCGCCTGCGCGTTTGAGTCATGATCAAGCTGCCACCTCAAGCATAGAGGGCTTAGCTCTTAGAGGGCTCTGGCGTCACTTTTTTATCAAAAATGCCATGACCAGAATTTAATAGCATAGAAATCAAAACCTTATTATCGATTTCTTCACCATTGAGCATTCTTGCTAGCACTTCGCTGCCAAACAGTTGTGGCGATAAGATAATATCCGGCTGCACCATCTTTATCTTATTGATATTTTTACTATCGTTCACTATTACGACAGTTTTTACATCGGCAGATAAGTCTCTTGCCGATAATAAGATAAAGGCGTTGTCGGCATCGTTTTCAGCGAGGGCTAAAATGGCACGGCAGTTTTCAAGCCCAGCCTTTTTGAGTACCGCGCTGTCGCTACTATCCCCTGAAATAATATCGAATTTACCTTCAAGACTTTGTTCTATCATGGCAAATTCATCTTCGGGGCGCACAGTGATTATGGTGACATCCAGGCCGCGCTGATGCAGTTGGTTAATGGTATTCATGGCCATCATAGAGGTGCCACAGACAATAAAATGGTCTTCACGTTTCATTAGGGTCTTGTTTCCTTTAACCAGCTTATCAAGTCCACCGCGAATAAGCGGCCCAAAAATAGTCGTCACTGAGGTGGCAAATACAGTAATACCTGAAATGATGACCGAAATAGTAAAGAGTCTCGCAGCCTCGCTTACAGGTAAGATATCGCCATAACCAACGGTTGTCATAGTAACCATGGAAAAGTAAAAGGCCGTCATAATATTATCGATTTTAGGCGCAAAACCATCACCGAAATACAGGCTGCCATAAGTAGCGTAAGCCACTAAAATAACGAAGGTAATTAACGAGAATATGCCGCCTGCGGTGGCGCTGCTGCGGGTAAAATCTTTGCGCAGCAATAACAATAACCCTAAGGTAAAAATACACAGATTAATACTGTGCTGCTGATCGGGTATGAAATGGAAAGTAAACAGTAAGGTAGTGACTAGTAGCACTAAGCTCATGACCCAAGCGATACGTGCCCTAAAGACTAAGCCAATGGAATTTAAGACTAAAAACACACCCAGCATAAACCAAGGTGCATTAGTTAATGCCGTAATGCTGGCTTCGGAGAAGTTAGCGATATGCAGCAGTTCAATGATATTGCTTGAGGTGCCGTAGACGGTTTTAAAGATTAATAAACCATTGAGCAGAACCGCTAACGCCACTAAGTTGTGGCGTATGGCGATCCAGAAGTTTATGGCCTTTTTTATCAAATGCTTAAAGTGTTTCAATTGCCAGTCGCATCATAGTTTTTTTGCCAGTATAGGTTAAAAACTAAGTCGGCTTAAGTTTCCTGACAATATTTAATCTTGCCCTTGATTGTGAGGCCAAAGACATGAGTCATTAACGGCGAAAATCGATACGCTGCTCACCATCATGGTAAATATGACTCACTGCAGGTTGTGTGCTGGCAATTAGTTTGCCGCCTCTAATGGAGTAACGCACAGGCACTTGGCGGCGCAGGGCATCAAAATCACTATCAGCCGGTAGTATGATTAAGTTGCCTGGACGGCCAATTTCAATACCGTATTGCTCACCTAAAGCTAAGGCTTTGGCACTGTGGGTACTGATTAAATCCAAAGACTTATCTAATTGCTCATAGCCCATGATTTGACACACATGCAGCCCCATGTGCAGTACTTGCAGCATGTTGGCAGTGCCCAGTGGATACCAAGGGTCAAACACATCATCATGGCCTAAACACACATTGATATTGCTGGCCAGCATCTCTTTAACTCGGGTTACACCGCGGCGTTTTGGATAATCATCAAAGCGGCCTTGCAAGTGAATGTTAACTAGCGGGTTAGCCACAAAACTAATGCCCGCCATCTTAAGTAAACGGAACAAGCGTGAAGCATAGGCACCGTTATAAGAATGCATGGCGGTGGTGTGGCTAGCCGTGACCTTGTGGCCTATGTCATATTTGTGGGCCAGGGCTGCTAAGGTTTCGATAAAGCGCGATTGCTCATCATCAATTTCATCGCAGTGCACGTCGATTAAACGGTCATATTTTTGCGCTAATTCAAAAATATAGTGCAGAGATTCAATGCCGTATTCACGGGTGAATTCAAAGTGCGGAATCGCGCCAATTACATCGGCGCCCAGCTCTAAGGCTTCTTCCATCAAGGCCTTGCCATTTGGGTATGACAAGATACCTTCTTGCGGAAATGCGACGATTTGCAAGTCAACTACGTCTTTCATCTCAGCTTTAACTTCTAACATAGCGCGCAGCGCCGTCAAGCTTGGATCTGATACATCCACATGGGTACGCACATGTTGAATACCGTTAGCAATCTGCCATGACAAGGTTTGCTTAGCGCGCGCTTTAACATCTTCAATGGACAGTAATGCCTTGCGCTCAGCCCAGCGCTCAATGCCTTCAAATAAAGTGCCTGAAATATTCCAGTTAGGTTCACCAGCGGTTTGAGTGGTATCTAAGTGAATATGTGGTTCACAAAAAGGCGCCATGGCCATGCCGCCTTCACCATCAATCACAGTGGCATTGATCTCAAGCGGGGCGTCGGCTGGATAAATGGCGCTGAAGCGACCATTGTCAATGACAATTTTCTTAAGCCCAGTCTGACCGCGCACTGTGACATTGGTAATGAGCAAGGAGTTATTCATAACGTTTCCTGAAATTTAGGCTTGTTTGGCTTGAATCGGCAGTTGGCGAAAATGGCGGCTCAAGGTATCGAGTAATAAGTAACTGCCAGCACCAGCCAGCACGGCATTCAGTGGCACTATGCCAGGTAATAAATGGCCAGCGGCGACACCTATGGCAACCCCTATAATGGCGGACCAATTAACCATCACTTGTTGGTGTAACGTGTTGGCAATGTCGCTATAGCGCTTGCGGTTCTTAATAAAATCAGCAATCAAAATACCACCGATAGGCGGAATAGCTGCGGATAAAAAGGTTAACCAACCGACGAAATTATTATACAGCCACAAAGCGCAAAAGGTGCCGATTACGCCATTGACTATGGATAAGTATTTGCTTGAAAGACCAGTGATGTTGGCAAAACCTAGGCCAGAAGCGTAGAGAGCATTATCGTTAGTGGTCCAGATATTTAGCCCTAACACGATAATGGCGGGGATAAGTAGGCCTTGGGCTATCATCACTTCTGAAATATCCGCATGCCCAGTGGCGGCAGCGCCCGCGGCGCCAAAGATAAACATCAAGGTATTGCCCATAAAAAAGGCCACCATAGTGACCACAACCGCTGTTTTAGCATTACGTCCGAAACGGACAAAATCGGCCGTTAAGGTGCCAGCAGAAATAAATGACCCCACTACCATGGCGATGGCTAAGGTTAAGCTCATTGGCTCACTTGGGGCGAGTTCTTGTAACGCTGATATGCCGCCCATGCTGGCAATGGCTTCAATCACACTATAACCGCCGAGCATAGCGATGGCAGGCACAGCTATGGCCGATAAGATCATTAGGGCTTTAATGCCAAAGTAAACAGTGGCTGTCATTAAGGCGCCAGAGACTAAGATCAGCACTTGGGTATCTATGCCTGTGGCCTTGTGTACGGGAATGGCAAACATGGCGACGCCAACACCAAACCAACCGACTTGAGTGCCGCCAAGCAGCAATGAGGGTAACCACGAGCCTTTTTCGCCGAATGAGTAGCGCGCCAGTAAGTGCGTAGATAAGCCAGTCGATGCGCCGATATAGCCTAAACAAGAAGTGTAAATACCTAAGATTAAGTTGCCTATGATCACGGCTAGTAGAAAGTCATTGAGATTAAGACCTGTGCCTAAAGTGCCGCCGGTCCACATACTTGCTGAGAAAAACGTCAGTCCTAACATCACCATAGTTAAGGACAGTGTACTTTGCCGTGCGTGTTGCGGCACCTGACCCAAACTGAAATTATTATCACTGCTCATTTTCCCACCTCTTATTTTTTTGTTGTCACAAATTTTTAGGCAAATTTCGCGCATTTTATGGATTTAAACGCTGAGGTCAATGTAAAAAATGAATAAGTTGCTCGTAAAGTTCAATTAACTTTTTAACGCATTGTTTTTAATTGATTTTAAATAACATTCAGAATCACTTAAGTTCTATTTCTGTGTATTTGCGCTGCAAGGTTTTGCTGGAGATTTGCGTTCATGGTCGATGCTGACATAGATAAGTTCCATATTGATGTTGCCCGCGCCTTGGCTTAGTGTGGTGTTATCGCTATAAAAGTAACCTGTCACATGGAGTCGTAATGAGTGAGCACCAAGCGTTAGTCGATTTTATTGAGTACTCAGCAGCAGAGATGCTGATGCGCGCCGAGCAAAACTATCAAGACATTAAGCGGCGCCATTCCATTCGTAAATTTAGCTCGCGCCCGGTGGCTGCCGCCATTATCGAGCAATGCTTATTGGCAGCAGGCACGGCGCCTAATGGCGCTAATCATCAGCCGTGGCATTTTGTGGCGATTCAAAGCGCTGATGTGAAAGCCAAAATCCGCGCTGAAGCTGAAGCCATTGAGCGCGCCTTTTATGAGGGGCGCGGCGGCGAGGAATGGCTAACGGCGCTAAAACCTTTAGGCACCAATGCCAGTAAACCTTATTTAAGCGAAGCGCCGTGGTTAATTGCGGTATTTAGTCAAAAGCGCGGCGGCGCGCAGCAAGATGGCCACAGCCAAAACTACTATGTGCATGAATCTGTAGGCATAGCCACAGGCTTTTTGATTCAGGCGCTGCATCATGCTGGATTGGCAACCTTGACTCATACCCCTAAGCCTATGAGCTTTTTAACTGAGATTTGCGGCCGCGATGCCGACAATGAGCGGCCCTTTATCTTGATAGTGGCAGGCTATCCAGCCCCAGATGCGACTGTGCCAGAGCATGCACTCCAGAAAAAAAGCTTGGCGCAGTTAGCGACCTTTTTATAATGATGGGCTTTAGGTTGTGCTCGCTAAAGTCGTGATTCATTTAAGCCGTAACTCACTTAAGTCGTGATTTTTCTTTTGAGCAACACGCTTTGGCCGCGACTTATCTGGGGCATGTGGATTTAATGCCCCATAACACTCAGCATGAGCTAACCATTGCGCTATTTATTACCATCAAGGAAGTCCCATGACGCAAACATCTGCCAATGTTTTTGCTAGTTGGCTGAGCGGCCAAGCCTTAGCCGAGCATGTCACTCATCCTAATATTCAAGTAGGTGAATACAGTTATTATTCTGGCTATTATCATGGCAAATCTTTTGAAGACATTTGTGTGCGCTATTTACTTGGCGATAGCGTCACCCAAGATGTTTGGGAAGCGGGAATTTATGGGGAAGTTGATAAACTTATTATAGGTAAGTTCTGCTCCATTGCCTCTGGCGCCACCTTTATGCTGGCTGGTAACCAAGGCCATCGTCTCGATTGGATATCGACTTTTCCTTTTGATGCTAAGCAATTTGGTGAGCAAGTCAAAAGCGGCTTTGAGCGCTCAGGTGATACTGTCATTGGTAATGATGTGTGGATTGGCACTGAAGCTATGATCATGCCGGGCGTGCATATTGGCGATGGCGCTGTCATCGGTGCCCGTGCTGTTATTACTAAAGATGTGCCGCCTTATGCCATAGTGGTTGGGCAAAATCGACTATTACGCTATCGCTTTAGTGAATCACAAATAACAGCCTTATTAGCGCTTAAATGGTGGGATTGGCCATTAGCAAAGTTGCAAGCGCAGATGCCGCTAGTTTGCAGTGGCGATATAGATGCCTTTATTGCCTCCGCCAAGTGCTAAGTGAAATAATCAAAGGACATATTGGCTAATGACTGCTGTTGATGCGCTCTCTGCGCCCATTAGAATTGCGACCCTTAATTTATTTAATTTTATTGCGCCGCCCTTGGCTTATTACGAGCAATTTAATATCTATTCTGAGCCGCAGTGGCAGCAAAAGTGCCACTGGATAAGCCGTTATTTGGCTGAGCATCAGCCCGATATCATAGGCTTTCAAGAAGTGTTTAGTGTTGTTGAGTTGCAGCAATTACTGCTGCAAGCGGGTTACCCCTATTTTGCTGTAATCGATAATCCAGAGCTAATCGATGCCTATATCTATCAGCAACCAGTTACAGCGCTTGCTAGTCGTTATCCCATAGTAAATTCTGATGCCCTTAAGGTAGCGCCGCAAGCACGCGCGCAACTTTGGCTGAGCGCTGATTTTAGCTTTAGTCGCAAGCCCTTATGGGCACAAGTTAATATCCCAGGGCTTGGCTTGTGCGATTGCTACGTGGTGCATTTTAAATCAAAGCGATCGCAATTTAATGAGTGTGAAAACGGCAATATCAATGCAGATTTTGGTGATGCCGCTGCCAGTATTCAGCGCTTAGCGGAAGCTAGCTTAGTGCGCAGCGCCTTGCGTAGCCGTTATCGTGAATGCGGCTTACCTATGATATTGATGGGGGATTTTAATGATGCGCTCACCAGTGACTTATTGCAGGGGTTAGTCAGCCCCAATAGGGTAACTAAAGCCAATGCGCCGCACGCTCAAACCCAAGCGCAATCAACAGCGCAAACGTCATCACAGCCGCAAGCGCAATCTCAGGGCGCGGCCTTACAACTCTTTGATAGCTTTCATCTGTTTGAACAAGAAACCGGCCAAACGTTAGCGGCGATCCCAACCCACTATTATGGCGGCCATGGCCAAGTGCTTGATTATATATTGTTAAGCCAAGATTTTGCGCCTAGCTATTGCTGGCAACTGGCTTGTGTTGAGGGCTATGAAGTGTTTGACTGCCACCTATTGCGCCCAGATTATGCCTTAGATAGTCACAGCACAGATCATGGGGTCGTGATGGTGACAGTGCAATTGCGGCAATAAGCTCGTAGCGCCTTCGAGGAATTTATCGGGATAAGCCAGTTAGTCATGGCTGATAGGGTGCCAATTTGCTATGATTGCGACCGTGTGCGGCGCCTTGTCGGCGCCGTTTTTATGTTTATAACTCGCCTTCGGGCTAGAGGTTTACCCTTGACCGCTCCAGTTTCTGATACCTGTTTATTTGCTACTTTGCCACTGCGCACTGAGTTGCTGACTAACCTGACGACCTTGGGTTACACCCAAATGACGCCAATCCAAGCCGCCTCTTTACCTTTGACATTGAATGGTAAAGATCTGATTGCTAAAGCCAAAACTGGTAGTGGTAAAACGGCTGCCTTTGGTTTGTGCTTACTCAATAAATTGGATGTGCAGCGTTTTCGCATTCAAACTCTGGTGTTATGCCCAACGCGCGAATTAGCCGATCAAGTAGCGCAGGAAATCAGAAACCTCGCGCGCGGTATTCACAACATTAAAGTGCTGACCTTATGTGGTGGCATGGCTGTTGGCCCACAAATTGGTTCATTAGAACATGGCGCCCACATTATTGTTGGCACCCCAGGTCGCGTATTAGATCATTTAGATCGCGGCCGTTTAGATTTAAGCCATCTGACCACTCTGGTATTAGATGAAGCCGATCGCATGTTAGAAATGGGCTTTGAAAAGCCGCTGCAAGCGATTGTGGATAGCACGCCGCATTATCGTCAAACCATGCTGTTTAGCGCGACCTATCCTGAAAAGATTAAGGCCATGTCAGCGCGTTTCATGACTAAGCCTGAAATGGTCGAAGTGGCCGGTGGCCATGACAATTTAGCCATTGCCCAGCATTTTTATCAGTTAGATCGCAGCGAGCGTTTAGACGCCTTGCGCTTATTGTTACTGGCCGATCAACCAGAATCTGCCGTGGTATTTTGTAATACCAAAAGTGAGTGTGAGCAAGTGGCCACTAGCTTGCAAAACTGGGGTTTTAGCGCCTTATCACTTAATGGTGATTTAGATCAGCGCGATCGTGACCGCACCTTAGTGCAGTTTGCTAACAAGAGCATCAACGTGCTGGTAGCTACCGACGTAGCCGCCCGTGGTTTAGATATCGATAATCTTGATGCGGTATTTAACTTTGAGTTAGCCCATGAGCCTGAATTGCACATTCACCGCATTGGTCGTACTGGCCGTGCTGGCGCCCAAGGTAAAGCCTTTAGCTTTTGCCGCAGCAATGATGACTACAAGATTGCCTTGCTGGAAGAAGCTTTAGATATCAGCATTCAATATGATCATTTGCCAAGTGATAGCGTGTTAAGCCGTATGCCGGCTGAGCCACAAATGATTACTGTGCTGATTGATGGCGGTAAGAAAGATAAGTTACGCCCAGGTGATGTGCTTGGCGCATTAACCGCCGACAAGCAGTTAACCGGTGATGATATTGGTAAAATTATGATTACTGATATCCGCAGCTTTGTGGCTATCAAGCGTCCTTCAGCCCGTATTGCGTTAGCGATTCTGGCCAAAGGTAAGCTTAAGGGTAAAAACTTCCGCGCGACCTTAATGCAAAATCGCGACTAGTATTGGCTTTGCTAGCGTTAACTTGATTAACGCTAGCGCTTGGCTTCTAGTGCAAGCTTCTAGACATTAGTCACTAGCGCCTGAATTAATCCAGCTCATAAAAAAACGCCGATAACTGAGTTATCGGCGTTTTTTTATGGGCGTTCATCGGGGGGTTACTGATTTAAGCAGTAATCCCCCATGACAGCCTTAAGGCTATTTAGGCAGAGTGCGAGCGACGCTGGCCTTGAAAGTTACCTTTGTTGGCTTTAGGCGCAGGCTTAGCATCAGAGCGGCTGCCTTCAGCTTGACGCTGCGGCTTGCTGTTAGCGTATGGGTTTTCACCTTCGCTTTTAGCTCGTGCTGGGCGCGGCGCTTGGCTCTTGCTAGCCGCACTGGTGCGGCTATTGCCATTACCGGCATTAGCATTGCTTGAGCGACGCTGACCTTCAGCATTAGCTCTTGGTTTAGCTGGGCCGCGGCCTTGGCTTTGCTTAGGCTTGGTTGAAGTGCTAGTGGCGCCTGGGCCAGTTGGTACTTCTTGAGTCGGCTCATAACCTTCAAACACCTTACGGGTTAAGGTTTGACGAATTAGCTTCTCAATGTCGCGCAGCATTTTAGTTTCTTCGCTGCTCACCAAAGATACGGCATGACCAGTGGCGCCTGCGCGGCCAGTACGGCCAATACGGTGCACATAGTCTTCAGCCACTTGTGGTAAGTCAAAGTTAACTACTTGCGGTAATTGCTCGATATCTAAACCGCGGGCGGCGATATCGGTTGCCACTAAGGCTTTTACTTTACCGGCTTTAAAGTCAGCTAAGGCTTGAGTACGAGCATTCTGGCTCTTGTTGCCATGAATGGCCGCGGCAGAAATACCGTGGTCATCTAAATAACGTGCCAGACGATTAGCGCCATGCTTAGTGCGCGAGAACACTAATACTTGGGTCCAGTCATACACAGCAAACAGTTCAGTTAATAAGGCAGCTTTGCGGCTCTTATCAACGGTAGTGATCCACTGCGTCACAGTCGTTGCTGTGCTGTTTCTTGGGGTCACAGAAATTTCAACCGGATCGTTCACTAAGCCTTTAGCCAGTTCACGAATGTCATCGCTAAAGGTGGCCGAGAACATTAAGTTCTGACGCTTAGGCGGCAACATTTTTAAGATGCGGCGAATATCGTGAATAAAGCCCATGTCCAGCATGCGGTCGGCTTCATCTAATACCAGAATTTCGAGTTTATCGAATTTCACAGCGCCTTGCTGTTGCAAGTCCAGTAAACGGCCTGGGGTGGCAACCAGTACATCAACGCCACGACGCAATTCAGCGATTTGTGGATTGATAGACACGCCGCCGAATACGACTGTGCTTTTTAACGGTAAATACGCGCTGTATTGCTTAACGTTTTCGCTAATCTGTGCTGCTAACTCACGAGTTGGAGTCAGCACTAAGGCACGGATACTCACGCCGCGAGTTCGCTCGCCACTGCTTAATAACTGTAACATTGGCAGGGTAAAACCTGCAGTCTTGCCTGTCCCCGTTTGCGCAGCCGCCATAATATCACGGCCAGTTAATACGGCTGGGATGGCTTGTGCTTGGATTGGGGAAGGAGTTTGGTAACCTTGTTCAGCTACCGCTTTTAAAATCGGGGCCGACAGACCCAGGGAGGCAAAGCTCATGCATTAATCTCTTGTTGCGTAGTGCTAATAAGCCCCTACGCCAAATACGGCGGCAGCATTAAATTAGCAATGCGGCCTGAAGGTCGGGCAGCTTACCCGATCTTGGGCTTAATGGCTATCAATTAAACAGTCTTGGCCTTAGCTGTGGCCATAAACAGCGGTACTTCCAAGCTTAATGGCTGCATTTACTGTGTTTTTTTGATCTACATCAATTTATGTGAGTCGGCTAACAAAAGTCAGCGTGATGGTTTATCTCTGGCCTGTGGCCTGCGATACTGGCGGCAATACATAAGTAGTTAAAGTAGTAAGTAAGGTTTCATGGATAAGTCGCGGGAAAAACAGCTGATCCAATGGCTCAAGCAGCAACAAAAGGCTTGTGGTCGTTTTGTGCAGTTAACGGTACTACTGGGGTTAGTAAACGGTGTGGCCTTAGTGGCTCAGGCGTATTTATTAGCAAAGGTCTTAGATGGTGTGGTGATGGCAGGCCGTAGCGCCGCTGATTTTAGCGAGTATTATCTCGCCTTTGTCGCCTTATTATTAGTGCGCGCCGCCTTAGCCTACGGGCGTGAGCGTTTAAGCTTTATGGCAGGAATGCGCCTTCGGCAAACATTGCGCGCGGCTGTGCTCGATAAGCTGGCGCGTTTAGGCCCTGCCTACATTAAAGGGCGACCCGCCGGCAGCTGGGCCAGTGTGGTGCTTGAGCAAGTAGAAGACTTGCAAGATTTTTATGCCAGATATTTACCGCAAATGAGCCTAGCGGCATTCATCCCTGTGATAATTCTGGCGGTGGTTTTTCCGTTAAATTGGGTGGCTGGCGCGATTTTATTGCTGACAGCGCCGCTTATACCACTGTTTATGATCTTAGTGGGCTGGGGCGCAGCGGAAGCGAATCGTCAAAACTTTCAAGCCTTAGCGCGCTTAAGTGGCCACTTCATGGATAGGCTTGCCGCCTTAGCTAGCCTTAAGTTGTTCTATCGCGGTGACAGTGAGTTACAAGCCATTTCCAATGCCAGTGAAGAATTTAGAAGCCGCACTATGTCAGTGCTAAAGCTGGCCTTTTTAAGCTCGGCTGTGCTTGAATTCTTTGCGGCGGTTTCCATTGCGGTATTGGCTGTGTATTTTGGTTTTAGCTATTTAGGCCATTTGAATTTTGGTCATTATGGCGAGCCCATTACCTTGTTTATCGGGCTATTTGTGCTGATTTTAGCGCCTGAGTTTTATCAGCCGCTGCGTGATATGGGCACGCATTATCATGCTAAAGCGCAAGCGGTGGGCGCCGCTGAATCTTTACTTGAATTGTTATCCCACGATGAAAGCCTTAATTCTGGCACTGCAAGCGTAGATGGGCCGATTGCTATTAGCGCCAAAGACTTAGTGGTGTATAGCCATGAAGGTCAAACTTTGCTGGGGCCGATTAGTTTTGAGCTGGCAGCTAATCAATCTATGGCGTTAGTTGGGCCAAGTGGCGCGGGTAAAACTAGCTTAATCAATGCATTGCTTGGTTTTTTACCTTATCAAGGGTCACTTGTTATTAATGGGGGTGAGCTTAATCAATTAGATATGGCGGCATGGCGCGCTAAGCTTGCTTGGCTCGGGCAAGAGCCGCAGCTATTTTTTGGCTCAGTGCGCGACAATATTGCCATGGGGCAAACTGAACTAAGTGCTGATGAGTGCCGCAAGTTATTAACGGCGGCGCATATTAGCGAATTTAGCGACAAGCTCGATTGCATCATCGATGAGCACAGTGGCGGCATTTCTGTGGGGCAAGCCCAGCGCATTGCCTTAGCGCGCGCCTTGGCGCAATCGCCGCAGTTGTATTTACTCGACGAACCTACCGCCAGTTTAGATTTTCATAGTGAGCAACATGTAGTGGCGGCGCTAAATGAGGCGACGGCGGCGCGCTCCTGCATAATGATCAGCCACAGATTAGATTTGCTGAAACAGCAAAGCGATATTTTAGTGCTAGATAAAGGCTTGTTAGTGCAGCAGGGCAGTTATGCTGAGCTCGCGCAAACTCCTGGGGTATTTAACGATATGTTAAGTGAGTTGTCGCTAAGCTCGCAGTTAATGACGAGCGTGGCTCCAAGCAAGGAGAATAACTAATGCGCGTATTATTGCCGCTAATTAAATTGTTCTCGCGCCAATCATTATTGATGAGTTTAGGTATTTTACTGAGCTTCACGACGTTGGCCACAGGCTTAGGCTTGTTGTCGTTATCGGGCTGGTTTTTATCAGCAACGGCAGTGGCGGGATTAACGGTTGCTACAGCGCAGGCGTTTAACTTTTTTACCCCAGCGGCTGGGGTGCGTTTTTTATCGATATCGCGCACTGCAAGCCGTTATGGCGAGCGTTTAGTCACCCACGAAGCCACTTTTAGATTACTGACTGAGCTTAGGGTTTTTGTCTGGCAAAAAATTCTGCCATTAAGCGCGGCCAACCTTAAAGGCTTGCGCCAAGGCGATATGTTGAATCGCCTAGTGGCGGACATTGATACCTTAGATCATCTCTATTTACGCTTGCTGACGCCATTAGTGGCAGCATTAGTGATGATTGCTTGCTTGTATGGTTTGATGTCATGGATAGATGCGAGCTTAGCCTTAGTGATGGTGTCATCGTTGCTATTGGCATGGGGGCTATTACCCGCATTATTTTATTGGTTAGGCAAAGATCATGGCCGCGCCTTAGTTGATACTAAGCGCCAATATCGCATTCAACTACTTGAATTTATTCAAGGTCAAGCAGAGCTAACCTTGTTTGGCGCCGATAAACGTTATCGCCAGCGCTTAGATAAGGCGGAGCAGGCCTTGTTAAGTAGCCAAGTGAAAATGGCAACTGTCACGGCTTGGAGTCAAGCCGCCTTAGTTATTGCCAGTGGCACCACTATTTTACTGATGTTGGTGTTGGCAGCCGATGGCGTGGGTGACAATGCCGCGCCTGGCCCAATGTTTGCCTTAATGGTGTTTGCCGCCATGGCTTGCTTAGAGATGTTGATGCCGTTAGCGGGCGCGTTTCAGCATTTATCTTCATGCGTTTTGGCGGCGCAGCGTTTAGATGAGCTGACATCGCAAACCCCTGCGGTCACTTTTGGTGATAGCGATAAGCTTATTAGTCGCGGTGAGATTGAGCTTGCTAATCTCAGCTTTGGCTATCTTGCCAATACTCCTGTGCTTAAGGGCATTAATCTCACCGTAAAAGCTGGCAGTAAAGTCGCGCTACTTGGGCAAACAGGGTCTGGTAAATCAAGCCTGCTAGCCTTATTAACCCGTGATTGGTTGGCGTCCATTGGCACTATCAGCATTGATGGCACAGAGCTTCAAGATTACAGCGAGCATAATCTGCGCCTTGGCATGTCGGTCATGAGTCAGCGTGTGGTGCTGTTAAGTGCAACCGTGCGCGATAACCTTAAGCTTGCGCTTATGCCACAGCAACAAGTCACCGACGCTGAACTGATTGCCGTGCTTGAGCGAGTCGGTCTTGAAGTATTAACCCAAGGCGATGATCCGTTAGCTGAATGGCTAGGGGATGGTGGCAGACAATTATCGGGCGGTGAGCGCCGGCGCATAGGTATTGCGCGTTTGCTATTGCGTGATGCGCCGTTATTACTGCTGGATGAACCAACAGAGGGCTTAGATAAGCGCACAGAGCGTGAAATTCTGGCACTACTATTTGAATTTGCTAAAGATAAAACCTTGCTGATGATTAGTCATCGTTTAACGGCCATGGCGCATATGGATGAAATTCATTTGCTGGATGATGGCGTGATAAGCGCAAGCGGCGATCATACGAGTTTACTTGCAAGCAATGAATATTATCAGAGCTTATATCAACGTATTTAACCAGTTGTGCAGTGTGAATTATGCGCCTTGGTTTAATGGGGGCGCTTCATTCTCATGTTTTAGCTCGCTGGGATTCGCGCGTAGGATTCGGTTCGAATGCTTTAGCTTGTTGGTTTTAGTTTGTTGGATTTAGCGGGTTAGAACTAGGGATGGAATCGTCTTGAGCTATGGTCGCTAGC
Source organism: Shewanella sp. SNU WT4 (assembly GCF_006494715.1). Taxonomy (NCBI): domain Bacteria; kingdom Pseudomonadati; phylum Pseudomonadota; class Gammaproteobacteria; order Alteromonadales; family Shewanellaceae; genus Shewanella; species Shewanella sp. SNU WT4. The sequence continues at coordinate 3,665,549 of NZ_CP041151.1, read as the reverse complement.
CTGCACTAAGCCTAAGCCTATGCACTAAATATTAAGTCTTAAGCATTAAGAGAAAGTGAGTGTGGCATTAGTCGCACTCACTTTTTTTATCGCTAAAATTCGGCGACTAATTTGAATTAGTGGCTGCGGGTAAACTTGTTAAAGGATAACTGCCTCATAGGCTCTGGCAGTGACGTTGGCGCTGTTATCAGGCTTGGCGCTGTTTCATGACCGCCGCAACCACAACCGCCGCCACCTTTTTTGGCATGATTAAGTGATGGCCGCGCATCAGACATAGCTATCAGGGCTAATTCACCCGCCATATATTGCGAGCGTAAATTATCTATGCCTTGGCGGTAATCGCCTTGATACACCTTAATGCCTGCGCTGTGTAATTTGCCGAGCATACGCTCACCAATATTCTGCACTATGATGGCTTTGGCGCCTTGGCGCTTAATCAGGTTGAGCATAGCTTTTTTGGCCGCGCAGCCGTTTTTAGCATCGGCGGCTACCGCTGGGTTATCAAATTCGCTAATGGCGCCATTGGCATCATAAAGAGCAATAGTTTTAGCCTTAGTAAAGTGAGTGGCCATATGATTGCGGCTGATGGGGATTGCTAGCATGGTTACCTCGGTAAATGTTGCAGCTTGGGCAGTGATAGCCAATTGGCAGCAGGGAGCAATAACAGAGCGGTTATTTTGCCCAAGATAAGGCTTAAGGTCTGTGGCTACCTTCTCATTTTACGGCTCTGAAAATGAAGCTTATCGAGCATTTACAAGGTGGATTTTACTGCGCGGCGCTAATAATTGCAGAATAACAAAAAAGGCTGCCGTGGCAGCCTTTTGCTATGTGGTTAGTGAGAAACGAAATTAATCGTTGTCATCTTCATTTTCTAATTTACATTCTGAAAGTTCGCGGTTAACTAAATTACATTCAACGCGTTGGCCAACATTATAATTATTTAAGCTATTGTCATTAGCTATATAACCAAACAAAGATTTGACTTCGTTGATTGTTGTTACGATACCTTCGATTTCGTATTGTTCATTGTCATTATCTGACTCAACTTCCAATACTATATATTGGCCATTTTGCTCATAGCCTGACATTTCAACCCAAGTCTTACCGGTTAAATCGTTTTTTACGACATTTTCAAATTCTGTGTATCGGGTCAGCGTGAAGCTAATGTCATTCATAGTAAGCGTGTTTAGTTCGCTATTAAACACGGGCGTGCCAGGAACTTCAAATTCGGCATTTTCGATATCTGTCGCATCACCTTTATTGTCAAATTCAATTTCACTTGCCTTGATATTCGCAGCAGCTAAATCCCAAGTACCTTCAACCTCAATATTGGCACCAACTTTAAGGTTATTTTTGTTACCTTTTTCGAATTTTGTAGAGTTTAAAATAGCAACTGATTGATTTTGATTGATAACTAAATGATCCATCTGAGGACTAACCCAGCTGATAATGCCTTCAACTTCTAAATCATCGTCATCACCTAACAAGCCATCATAGCTTGGATTATCGATTTCAATATCACTTGCTTTAGCGCTAAGAGTGTAAGATTTACCAATTTCATTTACAGCCAGAATACCTTCAACTTCTACCCAATCACCTTGCTTGATGTTGCTTGGTAATTGACCTAATGCTTCCACAGTCACTTTGCCTAATTTGAAGCTATTGCTCTGAATATCAGTTACCAAGCCTTCAAGTTCAGTGACATTGCCATTATCATCTTCTTCGATTTCAATATAGGTTGCTTGAATAGTATTACCATCGATAGGGTAACCACTGATTTCAACAAATTTCTTGTTTAAGTCTTTTGCTTTCAAGCCATCTTCAATTCTTGCATTTTTGGTCAGCACTGTCATGCCGGCAATCATCAGGCTTTCATTGGCATTGATTTCTTCTACTTTCGCAGTCATCAAGCTATCAAAAATGATTGATTTTCCGACTTCACCATTTGTTGATATGGTGATTTGCATGCCAAGTTTTAACTTATCTAAATCCAATTGTGACTGAGTGCGACTCACAATAGGGTTAACGCTCGCACCTGATATATCGATAGGCTTTTGGTTATTGATGGAGAGCGTGGTCGCCGTTTTATTTGTCAATTCACCAGAGATCACCTTAGCTAATGGGGTTGGTGTTGGTGGCGTTACAATAGTGTCATCACTACCTGAACCACCACAAGCTGATAAACCCGCGACTAAAGGTAAAATATAAAGGCTGCGCTTCATGATAAATGCTCTTGGCTAATTGAAATTGGCATAATCTTACTCTTTGATAATGCCATTATCTAGCGAATGAAGCTGAGTTCATCAAATTGTAAGATTAGGGTATCATTTTGATACGTTTGTGTGTTTTGGTGGGTTTGCCCGCGCTAGCGGGCAGGTCAGCGTCAAAATATTAAACTAGCCTAGGCGTTTGGCAAAATCTAGATAACGCATCACTTCAGCTTCAGGAAAACGTATTTCATTCCCTTCGCTAACACTACTGAGTAAATTTTCACGAGCATAACGTTTGATGGTCGCTGGGGATTTATCCAAAATTTTACACACTTCTTCCAATGTCAGTAACTTGTCACTCATGATTCCATTTCCTCTGTGATCCTGTGGGGCTAAGACCTGCGATTTATCCAAAAACTAGGCCTGTGGCAAGTATAGTCAAAGAATGCTGAGCTCACTTAGCTTGCGCCCATTTCGCCATGCTAAGGTTTTACTTGTTTGAAAACACTCGGTAAAGTAGCGCATCGGTTTTTGTTAGGCGGTGCTATGTTGTCAGGTTTGTTATTTGTATTAGTCCCTCTGTTACTTGGCTATTTAGTGGTGTTAAAGCGCGCTAAATGGCTTGAGCTTATTAATAGTGTCTGCGGTTACTTGGTGATAGTGATTTTGTTTTTGATGGGCATGAGCCTTGCCAAATTAGATCAATTGGGGCAAAACCTGACGCAAATTGTCACCATAGCGGGCACCTTATTTGTGTGTATCAGCGTGGGTAACTTGCTGGTATTACCGTTACTTGACCGCTTATGGCACCCTAAAGTCGATGCCCATAAAGTGCCGTTACCGTTTAAATCTATGCTTAAGGATTCCGGCAAACTGATTGGCTCTGTGATAGTAGGGCTTCTGGTTGGTTTAGTCGTAGTGAGTGTGGTGGCTAATGGCTTGTTTTGGGTCGAGCGCGGTAGTGAGCTAATTTTATTGTTTTTACTGCTGCTTATTGGCATTGGGCTGCGTAATTCAGGCATGTCACTTAAGCAAATTTTGGTCAATCCCAAGGCGATGATTTTAGCTGGCGCCGTTATCTTGTCATCTTTGCCGGGCGGTTTAATTGCCGCTTGGATATTAGGCTTTAGCTGGAATCAAGGCTTGGCCTTAGCGTCTGGCTTTGGCTGGTATTCGTTAACTGGGATTTTAGTGAGCGATCACTTAGGGCCTGTGATTGGCACTGGCGCGTTTTTAAATGAACTCATGCGCGAACTGGTGGCCTTGCTACTAATCCCTGCACTCATTCAGCGCTACCCTTACACTACTGTGGGTTACGCGGGGGCCACGGCTATGGATTTTACCTTACCAGTTATTCAGCAAGCGGGCGGTAATCAGTTTGTGCCTATTGCCATTGTCAGCGGCTTTATTTTGAGTTTGGCTGTGCCCATCCTAGTAGTGTTTTTTATGACCTTGTAGTAATTCACGCGCCAGCAAAGTTTATGGCCATGTTAGTGGTGACCTTGATTATTCCATTTGTTATTTATCAGCGAATGCGTAGCAAAAATCCACTGTCAGCGGGCGTGTTTATGCTGGATGATGCCGCTATGGATAAACAGAGCTAAACGTTAGACTTAAAACGACATGCCTAATAATAAACGCCAGCTTAGCTGGCGTTTATTTATTGTGACTTTTGGTATGTAAGGTTTAGAGCTAGTGCTTAATTGTTAGCGCTTAATAGTTGGCACTTAAGAGTTAGCACTTAAGCGCAATCAAGGCTGACAGTATCTCTTGGCTGTTAATGGCTTGGTCGCTAATGATTTCAATGCGCGAATCCATGGCATCGTCTAATTCTGTAATAGTTAAATCACTCTCTAAGCGATTAAAAGCCGCAATGCCATCTGGGGTAATAAATACCGCCTTGAGTCTTAGGCTGGTAATGCCATCGATAGTGGCTAATAAGCCGCGTAAATCAAATTGCCACTGACTATTAAACATCCAGCCAGAGCTGAAATGGCCATCAAGCTGCTGCTGATAACTGGCTATGCCTTGAGGGTTAAATGTTGGCAGCTCGGTGGCGCTATTTTCAGCAATGGCTGGGCGTAATAAATTCGCGCTGGCCGCTTTTGAACTTTTGAGGTTCACCGTGGTTGCTTGCGCCAGTGTTTGCAGAATATTGGCAATGGCGGACTGCTGATAACCATGGGCTAAAATCGGCGCCTTAAGTGCTAGCTCTGTGGTTAATTGTTGCAGCGCCGTCAATTCATCCGCTTGATAGCTATCGGCTTTGGTGGCAATGATTAAGTCACTGATAGATAGCTGTTCTAAAAAGTGCGCAGATTGCAGGTAGCGCTCATCGCTAAGCTTAGTGGCATCGACTAAACACAGGCTGGTTTGCAGTTTAAGTACGTTGGCAAAATGCTCTGATTGCAATAATTTAAGGATTTGTCGGGGATGACCAAGACCAGAGGGTTCAATCAACAAGCGGTCGGGACGCACTTGGCGCAAAATCTGATTAATGGCGATATGGGTCGGCACGCCACTGGCGCAGCACATACAGCCGCCAGAGACTTGCTTAATATGCACTTGGTGTTTGGATGAAAGTAATGCTGCATCTAAGCCCACTTGGCCAAATTCATTGACCAGTACCGCCCAGGTTTCATGGTCAGGTTTTTCAGCCAAGAGCTGCTGAATTAGGCTAGTTTTACCTGCTCCCAAAAATCCGGTAATCACATTTACGGCCACAGCTTGAATGATCATGCTTACTCATTATTAACGGCAAATTGCGAGAGGATAACATACATGGCTGGTAAAATTTTGCCACTTTTGCTGAGGATTATGAGGCTGGTTGTTAGCAAAAAAGCAGCCCGTAGGCTGCTTAGGTATAATCACTACTATCTATCAAACATTATTAGCAGCATGGCCGTTAACGCTTGATGGAGAGCGATTAACTATCCCCCAATGACAGCAAGGTAGTGTTACCGCCAATGGCCGTGATGTTGTTAGTGCGGGTCTTTTCAGTCACAAAGCGGCTTAAGTAATGTGGGCCGCCAGCTTTGGGGCCTGTGCCCGATAAACCTTGGCCACCAAAGGGTTGCACGCCAACCACCGCGCCAATTTGGTTACGGTTAATATAGACGTTACCCACATTAAGGCGGCTGGCTAAATTAAGGGCGTGACCTTCGTTGCGGCTATGTATGCCCAAGGTTAGGCCATAACCTGTGCTGTTGATTTCGTTAATCACGGTATCCATCTTGTCGGCTTGATAACGAATGACATGCAAAATTGGGCCAAAATGCTCTTTCTCTAGCATTTTAATCGAACTAATTTCAACGGCATAAGGGCTGACAAAATGACCATGCTCACAGACACTTGGCAGCGCTAGCTGTTTAATGGTGCGACCAACTTGTTGGATGTGATTGATGTGCGCATTCAAATTCGCTTTAGCGGTAGCATCAATTACAGGGCCAACATCGGTTTGATAGTCACTCGGATTACCTATCACCAATTCATCCATAGCGCCTTGCAGTAACTCAAGTACTCGCTCGGCAATTTCTTCCTGCAGATAGAGCACTCTAAGGGCTGAGCAGCGCTGGCCCGCACTGGTAAATGATGATGATACAACATCGTTCACCACTTGCTCAGGCAGGGCGGTGGAGTCCACTATCATGGCATTTTGACCACCGGTTTCTGCAATCAAAGGTAAAATGGCGCCTGGGCGCTCCGCTAACGTCATATTGATGCGCTTAGCAGTTTGGGTGGAACCGGTAAAACACACGCCAGCAATGCGGGCATCAGAGGTTAACTGCGCGCCAACGTCGGCACCGGTGCCGGGTATAAATTGCAATACATTGCTTGGAATACCGGAGGCGTGCGCCAGTTGCACCGCGCGATAGGCGATGATACTGGTTTGCTCAGCAGGTTTAGCTATAACGCAGTTTCCTGTGGCTAAGGCGGCAGATACTTGGCCTAAGAAGATAGCGAGTGGAAAGTTCCATGGGCTAATACACACAAAGGTGCCGCGCCCAAGCAAAAATAATTGATTAAGCTCGCCCGTTGGGCCTGCTAATAATTCAGGTTTAGCCATCATCTTTTTGGCGTTAAGGGCGTAATAGCGGCAAAAATCCACGGCTTCACGCACTTCATCAATACTGTCTTGTAAGCTCTTGCCAGCTTCGCGCACACATAACGCAATTAACTCATCGCGATTTTCTTCCAGTGCATCGGCCAATTTTTGTAAGGCTTGGGCGCGCTGCTCAACTGGAGTATCGCGCCAGCTGGCAAAGGCGGTATTAGCGCTCGCCAGAGCCATTTCTACGGCTTGTTTGTCGGCAAAATCGATGGTGCCTACTTGTTGGCGAGTATCAAAGGGGCTTAACACCGGGTGACGCGCGCCTGATAACACTTCGCCATTGACCACGGGACCTGCTTGCCATTGATGTTGCTTAAACTCTTCAATAGCGCTGAAAAATGGCGTGGCTTGGGATTGAATGTTCATGTTAAGTCCTTTTGAATTACGTCGCTCCTCGCCAAAAATATGGGTTGGCAGGGCAATCTTAGTATTAGCTAAACTGGCAAATCCGTTAAGTGTGATGAGTGGGTGGGCGACTAAGGTCTCTATCGGGGTTTTTGGGTCCACCAGTTTATGCACGAACGAGGTATTAGCACCATTTTCTAATAAGCGTCTGACCAAGTAGGGTAGTAGATCTTTATGAGCACCAACTGGGGCATAAATGCGTACTGTTTTGATTAACTTTTGGCTGAGCATAGTGTCATACAATTCTTGCCCCATGCCATGCAGGCGCTGGAATTCAAGCGGGCGCGCGCCATCATACATGTGCAAAATTGAGGCGACAGATTGGGCGTTGTGAGTGGCAAATTGCGGATAAATGGCGCCAAGTGTGTGCTCGCTTAATAAGTAGCGAGCGCAGGCTAAATAGGATACATCGGTTGAGGCTTTACGGGTAAATAGCGGGTAGCCGCCTTCGCCTGCGACTTGTGCCCACTTGATTTCACTGTCCCAATAGGCACCTTTGACTAAACGCACCGGGATGATGTCGCCATGCTCTTTGGCTAAGCGGGTAATCCAGCACAATACTGGCAGCGCACGTTTGGAATAGGCTTGTACCACTAAGCCTAATAAGCCCCAGCCACGCACAGCGCTGGATTCAAACAGTTTTTGGAATAAGCGTAACGACAACTCTAATCTATCGACTTCTTCGGCATCTATCGAAATACCGACATTCACGCTGCGAGCTATGGTGATAAGTTGCATCACGGTGGCATAAAGTTCAGTGAGAACTCGTTCTTGATTGGCGACTTCATACCTTGGGTGCAGCGCCGATAACTTGATAGAAATGGTGGGGCGCGGCGACTCTTGCTCGTTATATTCATGACGGCCAAGGGTGCGAATGGCTTCGGCATAATCGTTAAAATATTTACGCGCATCGGCGGCGGTTAAGGCCGCTTCCCCAAGCATATCGTAAGAATGGGTATATCCCAGTTTACGAGTATCTTGGCTGTTGCTAATCGCCTCAGTGACAGTGCGACCAAGTACAAACTGTTTGCCCATGATTTTCATGGCGGCATACATGGCTTTGCGAATAACGGGTTCACCCAAACGATTGATTAGGCGATTAAGTAAGTGACTTGGAGTGCCATCGACTTGCTTGTCCATAGCCACTATTTTGCCCGTCAGCAGTAAGCCCCAGGTTGAGGCATTGACTAACACAGAGTCACTTTGCTTGATGTGTTTATCCCATTTGGCGCCAGATAACTTATCTGCAATTAATGCATCAGCCGTTGCGGCATCAGGGATACGCAGTAAAGCTTCGGCAAGGCACATCAAGATAATGCCTTCATCGGTTTCCAGGGTATATTGCTGCAAAAAGGCATCGACGCCTATCATCATGCCTTTCTTTTCAAACTGCCGAACTTTAGTCACTAAATGACTCGCATTGCGAGTGATAGCTTCTATGTCGTTGGCATCACTAGGAAGCAGTGTGATGAGTTGTTTAAGGTATGATTCTTCATCGACGATATAGTTATTACTGATAGCGTTAAATAGCTCATCGAGAGGGGCTTGGGCATATTGCCCTGCCAGTACAGTACTCGCATTGAACATGGTCATGATCCTTTGGCCTGTAAGTCGATAGGGACATTTTGTGTGGTTAGTTGTTTTGTTTTGTATCTAAAATGTATAAGCTTGCGGCGATTATAACCTGAGAATGTGAGCTTGGACACTTGAGTGTTACGTGTGATTTTGCGCTGTTTTACGCTTGGTATGACGGATGTTTTTGTTGACGCTGTTGTTTGTGATGAGTGGCAATCAGGCATAAAAAAGCCGCAGTAGGAACTGCGGCTTAAGTGTTAAATTTGGCAATTTGACGCGACTAACTTACATCCAGCGATTTTTTTTACGACGCTGAGGTTTTGGCAGGTAGACTAAGAATATCCCTAAGACTAAGCCAACAAACGCAATCAAAGCGCCTTCTTGCCACAGCTTATATTCTTGGCTGTCTTTGATTTGCTTTAACTCAGACGCCAGACTATCGCGCTCTTGCGTGGTAGTCGTGAGTGTTTGATTAAGCTCAGCCAGTTGCGCCGACATCTGACTATTGTCAGAAGAGGTTGACGCTTTATCTTCAATCAATTGCTTAACTTGTGCTTGGCTCGCTGCCAGTTGCTTTTCAAGCTCAGGCACACGGACTCTAAAGCTTGGTTGACTATTGAGTTCTGCGCTCTTAATCCAACCTTCACGACCTTTGTGGTCAATGATTTTAGTGTAAGCACCGCTGACTTCACCGAGCTTTTTCACTTGTTGGCCGGCTTCAACGCTGCCTAGAATACGAAACTCTTTGCCTGGACCACCATGGATGTAAGTGAAAATATCTTCTGAAACGTAGCTGGTTTGCGGATTAGCCAATGCCATTGGGCTGGCCAAAAATACACATATCAAAGAAAGCACTCTAAACACTTTTTTGTCTCACAGTCATAAAGTTGCATACATGCTAGGGATTGTCAGGCACCAATGCAAGAGGGAAGTCGTTAGACTTCCCTCTTGTAAGTGAGTTTTTGTGGCCTAACAGACGTTAGGAGCCAAAAATACCCTTAATGATGTAGAAGAAGATGATGGCCAAGCCAGCACCCGCAGGCAGGGTAACAACCCAAGACACTACGATATTACGCACTACACCTAAGTTAATCGCAGCAATACCACGAGCCATGCCCACACCTAACACTGCACCTACTAAGGTTTGAGTGGTAGAGATAGGTAAACCAGTACCAGATGCAATAACTACTGTGGTAGCAGCAGCCATTTCAGCAGCAAAACCACGGCTTGGGGTTAAGTGAGTAATGTTCTTACCAATGGTTTGCATTACGCGCTGACCAAAGATAGCCAGACCCAACACAATACCAAAGGCGCCCAGTGGTAAAATCCACCACACCAGAGTAGATGTTGATGAAATAACGCCGCCGCTTTCAACCACAGATACAACGGCAGCCAAAGGACCAATAGCATTAGCAACATCGTTCGAACCGTGAGCAAATGCCATAGAACAAGCAGTAACTACCATTAGGATAGCGAATACTTTTTCAACGTTGGCATACAAGGTTGCACGAGTGCTGTTTGAATCCATTTTTAAGCGTGAAATCATTATCTTACCTATTAAACCCACGACGATAGCAATTGCTAATGCCAGTGAATAAGCTTCGGTATTAGATAAGTTCAAGCCAATATGGGTCAAACCTTTAGTGATAGTCACTAACGACATGATGAAGCCTGCGAATGCCATGTAAAATGGCACATAACGCTTGGCATTCGCCAGAGGATCATCAGTGTTGAAAATTAACTTCTGTACGCTTTGGAAAATCAAGAATGCGAGGAAACCGGAGATCGCCGGCGTAACCACCCATGAGCCAACAATACCGCCTACTTTGCCCCAAGATACTGCATCCATACCCACGCCGACTGAGGCGAAACCTATGATGGCGCCAACAATAGAGTGAGTAGTAGATACTGGCCAGCCTAATGCCGAGGCTACAACTAACCAAATACCCGCAGCCAGTAAGGCTGAAATCATACCGTAAACTAATAGTTCAGGCTGAGCCGTAAAATAGGAGGAATCAATAATACCATTGCGTATGGTACTAGTTACTTCACCACCGGCTAAATAGGCACCGGCAAATTCGAAGATCATCGCAATGATAATCGCTTGTTTAATCGTGATGGCGTTGGAACCTACTGAAGTACCCATGGCGTTAGCCACGTCGTTGGCACCAATACCCCAAGCCATTAAAAAACCAAACAGTGCCGCGAGACCAATCAGCATCGGTCCATTGGTTACTAATACTTCAACCATGTTATTACCTTGAAAATCAAGTTATTAGACACGAGCCAACAACAGCTCTAAACGGGAACCGACACGTTCTGACAAATCTGACAGATCGCCAACCCATTCAATAATTTTATAAAGGAACATGACATCGATAGGGTTCAGCTCGGCTTCCATGGCAAACAGTTGACGACGCACTTGGATCTGTAAGTCGTCGGTATCTTCTTCGATGACATCGAGTTCAGCAATCATTTTAGCCACTAAGTCTACTTCGCGTCCGCGAAAACCTGTTTCTAATAAATCATCTAACTCATTGATGGCACTTTTTGCCAAAGCAGTCGCATCGATACAGCGCGCTAAATAAGCTAAAAATGGCGCTTGCATACTGGCAGGCACTTGTAATTGACGGCCGATAACACGACCAGAAATATCTTTGGCTTTATTGGCGATTTTGTCTTGCTGAGTTAAAAGCTCCAGCAAATCGGTGCGTTCTACAGGCATAAATAAGCCGCTAGGCAGAGTTAAACGAATTTCTCTTTTAAGGAGATCGCCTTCTCTTTCTAATTGGCTAATTTGTTTTCTCAACTCAACTGCTTGATCCCAGTCACCCGACATCGAAGCTTCGAAAAATGGGACTAGTAATGACGCGCAGTCATGTACTTTGTCAATGTGATCTAGCAGAGGTTTAATTGGCGATTTTGCAAACACGCCTAAAATAGAGTTTACTGGCATAGCCGTTACCTATTTTGGTTATTCCATCTTTGGAAAAAGCGGGCGCATATTAACCCAAGCGACCGCGCATTGAAACTGTGTTTTTCTCTCTTGAACACAGTTTTACCGTTTTCGAGCTCTAAAGCACTCTTGGGACGCATCCTAAGGTCGCTTTATGACAACAATATTACAATATATTCATAAGGTGAATATTTTATGAATATATTATTACAATAAGACGAACCTATGCCTGCAGAAATTGAATTAAAGCTATTTTTCCCACTACAAGTTCGAAGCGATATTATAACTCACTTTAGTCGCTTAGAGGCTGCAATTAGCCAAGAGCCGATACATTTAGCTAATGCTTATTTTGATACGCCGCAGTTGGATTTACGCGCGCTCGACATGGGGCTTAGAATTCGCAGCGGCATAAATGTAAATGAACAAACCATTAAAACCTCAGGTAAGGTAGTGGGCGGTATTCATAGTCGCCCAGAATATAATGTTGATATTAGTGGTAACTTTCCTGAATTAGCGTTATTTCCGCCCCACATATGGCCATCCTCTGAGTCTGCTGCAAGCTTACAGTCGCAATTATATTGCTTGTTTAATACGGATTTTGAGCGGCGCTGCTGGCATATTCAGCTGGGTGAGAGCTTAGTTGAAGTAGCATTAGATTTAGGCAGTATTAGCTCAGATAACGCTAAGGGCGAGGCTGCAATGAGTTCTGTTAGTGAGCCCATTTGTGAACTTGAGTTTGAATTATTAAGCGGTAAGCCTGCGGCGCTATTAACGTTAGCTCAAGACTTAGCGGCCAAGGTTCCGGTGGCGATTGCGCGAGCGAGTAAGGCGCAGCGCGGTTACCGTATCGCAGGTCTTGGCGCTCTGCCTAAACTTAAAGCCATTGCGGATATTAGTGAGTTATCTCAAGGGAGTGGTGCCCTCGCAGTACTTGAATATGGGCTGGATGCTTGGCCATTATTACTTGAAAATTTAGCTGTGTTAACGCCGTTAATGAACGGCGCGAATTTAAGCGCCATTATTGACGCTTGGAGTCAGTTAATTAGCGTGCTGGAATTATTGCAAGGGGCTGTGGTCACAATTTCATCCAAGATTGAGCCGGAAAAACTTGCTGCAGTTAACTTGGAGTTTACTAAGGTTAAAGATTGTTTATCTCAAGTGATTGAATTACTTAATACGCTTGCTAACGCTTCAGAAGCGCCAAACGCTTGGCCGCAAATTACCTCAGAACAAAGGCCAGAGCAGACTCAAGAATTGCTGCAATTTAATTGGCTAGAGCAACTTAAGCAGTTACAGCACAATCTTGTGATGGGGCAATTGCAGCTTAATTTATTAGGTTTGCTATTGGCTGGTAGCGGCAAAGAGTGAAGGCTAAACTGCAAGGGCAAGTTAACTCATAAAAAATAATGCCAAGGTTTAAGAGTTCAAGCCTTAATGAACCTAATGACGCTTAATCAACTTAAGAAAAGCGACTTAACCCTTGGTGGTTATTTGCCCGCAGCGCGGTATGTTTACGCTGTGGGGAGTAAGTTTCATCAGCAAATTTTTATCATCGCGGTACACTACTGCGGCATATTATCTTTTTTATCTTGTGTATTTACCGCGTTATTTTGATTATTGTCATTTGCCGCTAACTTTTCGTTAAGCGCTGTCATTTGCGCCATTAATTGGTGTTGGTTCTGCTCTAATCTTGCAATCGTAGCGTATAACTCTTGGCGCATTTGCGCTTGGTGTTCATCGTTTTCACTGTCATTAGAATTAACAAAGACAGATGCCATATAGCCTGAAATCACCCCGAAAAAACTGACCCCGCAAATAATAACTATGGCGCCGATAACATGGCCTGCGGTAGTGACGGGATAAAAATCGCCATACCCTACGGTTGAGACAGTCACTAATGACCACCATAAGGCTTCTTGCGCGGTAGTTATATTGGCGCCAGGCTCACCACTTTCCATTAATAAAATCATTAATGATGACAAGGCCAAGATGGTAAACATGGCAAACATTAGGCTGACGAGCGTAGTTTGTTTTCTTTGTTTTAACAGTGGAATAAGAATATGGCGCGTAGTGCGAATGAGGCGGATAACCCGTAGCACTTGAAATAAGCGCATCATCCTTAAGGCTTCTATGGTGGGGATGCTCGCTACGAAATCTATCCAATGATGCTTAACATAAAACACTTTATCGCGGGCGCGAAATAAGCCGTAAAAGAAGTTAGCTAAGAAAATAAAGCAGATGCCGGTATCTATCATTAACAGTAATTGATGGGTCTGCGGCGCAAGATTGGCAAAGGTGAGGCTCAGCACTAGCAATACTGATACCAGTGACATTACCATCATGGCTAACTCAAACGGGGTTGGCGTGACTATGGCGCGTATTTTACTGGGACGATTTTCTGTAGCGCCGCCGCTATTTGGCGTATTGGACATGACTTTTCCTATGACTCTTATTTTTATTCTTATTCTTTTGGCTTAGTGAGTAGTAACTCTTGATCAAAAGGTGCATTTATTTAAGCAAACACTGCATTTATTTTGCGGCTAGATGAACATAGTCAATTAAATCATCGAGCACTCTTTTTTTAATTTCGAGTTGATCGTCAATGCCGTACTTTAAGGCTAAGGCTTGATAATCGTTGGCGCTAAGGGAGACTGTCAGTCTCGGTCTCTTGGGGCGTTTAGGGCCCGCGAGCCCTAAAATTGAGCGAATTTGATCCGATGGACTCACTCCGGCCTCTAACGCGGCCTTACGAATGGCGTATTGAAATTGCTCATCTAAATCAAAAGCGATTTGCGATGCCCGCGCGGCTTGTTGGTTCTGTTGCCAGCTTGGCGGCAGGGCATTTTTGTCTCGGCTCATGGATTACCTCTTGGCCAAAATTCATGGATATCTGTCATGGGGCGCGCCATTGCTAGATATACATCAGTGTCTCCCGATGTCATTACTTGTATCAATAATGCGTGCTGCTCGTCACTGGTTTCAAGATAATAACTTTCAAAGGCTTGGCCACCTTGGCGATCATCCGATTGCGGTGGCGTTCGCTGCCGATAATCCTGCTGATGGCGATAACCAAATTCGGCAAAGCGTACTCGATGGTATTGCTGTCCAAGCCAAGCACTTACATCGCTGGCAAATGCAGTGGTTAACGGGGTCAGTGCTGCATGGCTATCTATATCAAACAGATAACTAAATTCATCCAGATCAAATATTTGTTCAACTTGGGCGCGCGTTAATGGTAAGCACAATAGCAGTTTATCCTTGTGCTCTACTAGTCTTAGGGTTTGATCTTGCTTGGTTTTAAACCAATATACCGCCTCTAAGCGGTATTGATATTCATCGCAATAGACATCTTCTAGCATTAACGTTTGGCCGCGCACCATGGGCGGTAAGCCAAAGCCGTTATCTAAGGTGATCATATCTTGGCGGTTTAGTTGATTGAGGCGCTCAATGGCGGCGGTGTTTACAGGATGATTAGCACTATCAGAGCTATTGCTAGATTTATCTGCGCCAAACCATTTGCTGAAAAATCCCATAGTGACTCCAAAGATGACTCAAAAGCGGTTAACACTAGAGTTTAACAGACGCCGAACTCATAAAAGTCCGGCGTTCAATTAAGTTAATTCTTAGCTTTGAGCCTATCGAGTACTGATTGCGCTGACTGCTTAGTTTCGCCTATGCCAGCGGCTTGAAGCTTAGCTTGCAGTGAGTTATCGCTATTATCAGCTTCTAAGGTTTCTGCGGCTTTAAGCTTGTCATCAAACGCTTGCTGGCGGGCCTTAATGCGCTCGAGTGATTCTTTGGCATTCATCAGCTTAGAGTTGCTATCGGCAAATGAGCTAGAGATAGAAGCGGTTGCCTTTTGCACACTGTCGGTGGTTTTCACCATGGACAATTGTCTTTGATAATCAGCGAGCTGCCTTTCAGTTTGTTTTACTAAATTTTTAAGGCGGGTGGCGTTCGCGCTAAAACTGTCGTTCGCGCCTTGCTGCTCGCCAAGGGCTTGTTCTAGCTCGGCAATTTTAGCGGCGACTTCTAAGGCCAATCCCTCATTATTTTGGGCTAACGCTTGGGTGGCATAGCCTTCATGCTCAGCTATGCTGCGCTTTAAGCTGTCAATTTCTCGGCCAGCCTGCATTTCTTTAGCCATAACTTCAGTTAAGTCGCGCTTGGCCTTATTGAGATGACGCTCGGCATCGCGAATTTCTTGCTCAAAAATCCGAGTAGAATTGGCATCGACTATGGATTGGCCGACTTCAGTGGCGCCGCCACGAAACGCGGTCAGAATTTTGTTGAGAATGCCCATGAGCGTCTCCTTAAATGAGGTAGTCTGCCATCTCGTCTATGACTTCTAGACAATTGTCAGAGAGTACTGTGAGTTCTTGTGCGATTTGCTGGATATCGGCCTGAGTCGACAAGGCGCCATACAGCACATATTTGTTGTCTATGCTGGCAAACGCTGACAATGGCATAGGTATGTTGAGTTCTAACATGGCCGACATCATTTCAAACTGCTTATCGGCAATGACTTCGTCTTTACCCCACAGGTAGGTGATACACAAGATTTGATTGTCAGTGACCGACAGGAAAATAGGCAGTTCTTCGCGGCCTAAAATATTGACCTGTAACACTTCAACGTCACCCGCTATGGGGTAACAATCAAATTGCATTGAGAGCGCTTGCTCGGCAGACAAGGCGTTCAGTTTATTTGCTATGGCATGCAGATTCATTACTGTCCTCGTTGACATAATATGTCTCTAAAAAAGATATCACCTCGACATATTATGTCAAGGTAATGCTCGTTATTTAATCAGCTGCGTTAAAATAACCCTAAACCTCGAGTTTCTTCACTCCAGGCTTCTTGGTGATATTGATAGAGCATCATCGAATCTAAGGTATTGACTTTTATCTGCTCGCTATCTAAATACAGATTGCTTGGCGCGGCAAAACTTGCTTGCATCAATTCAAGTGAAAACCAAGTTTGGGCATGATTGAGCGCGGTTAATGCCTTAAGGCGCTCGCGGCCACTCGCACCACTTAAAGTGGCAAGGCTCCAGCCCCATTGACCAAAACTTGGCACATTGTATTGATATTGATCTACCTTAAATCCCGCCGCGGCTAAGGTTTTTCCTATGGCGATAAAGGCTTTACGGGCATGAAATGGCGACGTGGATTGCACTGTCATGGCGCCATCGGCGTTAAGAAGTTGCGCCAATTTGCGATAAAACACATCGCTGTAGAGCTTGTTAAGGTCGGGATGATTAGGATCGGGTAAATCAACAATAATCACGTCAAAGTGGCGCTGCTCTGCCAGAAGATTATCAACGCCATTAAAGGCATCATCAAAAATAAGCTCAAGCCTAGGGTCGTTAAAAGCATCTTGATTGAGGGCGCTGATGGCATTCGCTACCCGCGGCGGTAAATCGTTAATCAGCTTAGGCTGCTTAAACAGCTGCACTAACTGCTGGTCTAAATCTATTAAGGTGACTTGTGTGGGGTGCCATTTAAGAACATCCCTAAGTGCTAGGCCATCACCGCCGCCAATAATTAATACTTGCTGCTGGCGCGCGCTGGCATGCATGGCAGGTTCCACTAAAAAGCTGTGATAAATATGCTCATCATCACCAGAAAATTGCAGCCGGCCATTAAGATACAAGCTATATACCGGCGCTAAACCGCCGCCGCGCAGGCGCTCAGTAATGGTGTGCTGGGCAAAGCGGCTCGCTTGATTAAACACTACTTGGTCGCGATAAATCAGGTTATTAAAATCTTGCTGCCATCCTGGGCCAAGCTTAAATAGCATGACCACTAGTATGGCTATCATGCCATGGCCAAACAGCAGTAACTTAGGGCGGTTAATTTGCTGCCAATAGCGAATTAAGAATAAGAGACCTGCCGCTAGATTGATGCAAGCGGTTAAAGCGGCGGCGCGCTGAATTTCCATCGACAGCATTAGGCTGACCCAAATAGCGGCGCCTATACCGGCGCCAATGTAATCCGCGCCATAAATAGTGCCAGCATTGTGGAGCAAATGCTGCTCGCTCAAAGATTGGCGCACCCTAGCTATGAGTGGAATTTCCATACCAATCATAAAACCTAACACTGCGCCAAACACATAAGGCAGATAACTGCTAAGGGCTTGCAATTGGGCAATGGGAGAGCCAAGTGGCAGCATGTCACTTGGCAGCAATAAGATATTGGCTAAATAGATAGGTAAATACTGAGTAAAGCCAATAACGGCGGCAATCATAATGACCGCTGAGGCGCCAATAAAGGCAAGTCCGAGCTCTAATTGGGCAAAGCGGCTAAAAGGGTCGTGAATGGTGCGCGCGGCTAAGGCGCCTAAGCCCATGAACACTATCATCAGGCCAATCATGGTATAGATGGCCGCTTCCATGGCGCCTAGAATGCGGCCCGCGTAATGAGACAGTAAATACTCGTAAATTAAGCCGCAGCCAGCTAATGCCGCCATGATCAGCAATAAAATGGCATCATCAATCACGGCCAGCTTAGCAGGACGGCTCATTAATGGTTAACTCATCAACGACGTAAGCAGTAAAGCAACCACTATGCTAACGGCCATTTCAACTGTGGCTATGCCGACGTTATGCTGCTGCTCAACCTCAGTATCAGTATTAATATTGGCAAGTACTAAGCGTTTTACGAGCCAGAGTAAGAGGTTAAGTATGACTAGCATTATGATGGAGAACGTCAGCCAGCCAAAAATATTCATGGCATAGGCTTTGGGATCATAAAGCAGAAAATAGCTGGCCGCTTTAAAGGTTAAGCCCAGAGAGATTAAATAGCCGCTGTGGCGAATGGCGAGGGCTAAGCTGTCTTGCGCTAATGCTTCTTGCATTGAATCGCCTTGGTTACCGCGCCGATAGCGATATTCGCGGATGCGTGTTAACAGCACAAATAAAAACTGCGCGATAACAAATACGCTGATAACGGCGATTAAGGTATCAAGGGTGAGTCCTTCGGCCCACAACAGCACAGAGCGAATAATTAACGCGGTAGCAATAGTGGCGCTGGCATCCACTAACGCGACTGACACATTACCTGCTCGAATTTCAGCGTTTTTATCCACTTCAGTGAGCGCAAATTTGTCATGGATATAGCGCCCTGTGCGTATGAGTAATAATCCCGTTAAGCCGTAGGCTGTCATGCCTATGACTTCAACTAAGTAAGATGAGCCCGCCGCGCCAGTAATAGCCCCTGTGAGCACTATTCCCATGGCTGTGATTGAGCCTGCCGTACTAATACCAAAGGCAAAGTTATCGCGCACCGCAAGCTCCGAGGTACTGTTAACATCTATGCTCCAGCCCGACAAATAACGCATGAACACCAGCAGCAAGATAGCTATGGCTAAATCTATGCCTAAGAAAATCAGTAAGTCTTGGCTTAGGCCGTATTCATTTAAAAAATTCATTATGCTTTCCATTATTTTCCTCGTCTCAGGCTGAGCTTGGTGCGCGAGCTTGAAGTGCGCATACTGCTGCTTTTACTGTAGTTAGAGCGAAATTGCGCAGGGCTGCTTGGGGCTTGGCGACTGGCAGTAGATAAAGATGCCGAGCCGCTGCGATTTTTGGCGTAAGGGCTAACAAAGGGTTTTCCTTGTGATGAAAATTGCTTTTGTCTTTGGGCACTAAAATTATCTTGGCGGCGAATTTGTTCAGGGGATGAATAGCGATAGCGGCCAACGTCGTTGTAATAACTATACCCGCGCCGCCCAGACCAAGAATCATAACTGATAGGGCGAATAACATTCGATAGCATGGCATACATGCCATACCAGGCCCAAAAAGAGCTGCCATTACTGGCAGTTTGCCATTCGCCATAACTGGGATTACCCACAAGTTGGCTACCAGGGCCAAAGTCATCGGCTTGATTGGCGAGCATTTCAGCTTCTTTACTCATGGCATTCACCCGTGGCAATTGGCCTTGGGATAAATCGGCAATCACATTGATAGGGTCTGATAATAAGTCGTTAAAGATGGCTGGGTTGGCCGCTTCGTAGATGTTTTTAAGTTCCTGTAATTGATCTTCTGGCGCCGCAAAATTAGTGGCTGATTTTGCGGCGCTAAGGCGGCGCATTAACGCTTGATATGAGGCGCCTTGGGGAGTGGCATCTAAGCTTAGCTGTTGCAGTAAGGGTTGATATTGCGGGTCTTTTTGCGCTAAAAGCTGGGCGTATTGGCTCAAAATGCCGGCATTGCGCACTTGATTGCTATCAAGCAGTCGGCCTAATTCAGTGACTTGCTCGCTTGCCAGTTGCTCATATTTAGCGATTTGTGCAGCTTGATTATCTGAGCACGCTTGTAGCAGCAAGAGTGCCGCGGCGAGTAATGGCAAGCGCGCTAACAAGCTCTGCCTTAGCTTAAATAAGTCAGCAAATAATGCATTAAACCATCCAGCAACCAATTCATAAAACAATGGCTTAGGCGGTAAATTGTGCTGGTAAAACCTAGTCAACATAGAATGTTCGCCTCATGGTTTGCCTATCACATCTAGAGTAACTTTAGTCGGGATTTGCGCCCCGGATTTAGGCCATGGCCGCAAAAGTCGGCATTAAATCTAAGCAGCATAAATACAAGTGCATAAAATATAAGTACCATAACTTTATTTGTTGCTGCCAAGCGCCACTTTTATTCAGCGTCTACAGCTAAGTTATTACACCATAACAGGGATTATTATGGCTGACCGAAATTTTAGCATCGATTCTCTGCCCCAAGCCTTATCTCAACTCGCTGACGATAGATGGCAACAGTTACAGCGACAGCAACCAGATATAGTGGCGCAGCTTGATACTCAAGCCCAAGCGCAAACCCGAGTAATGTTGGCGCTCAGTGATTTTATTGATACCCAAATTCAGCGCCACCCTGAGTGGCTGTTGTGGCTGCATCAGGGGGGGCTTGGCGCCATGGCGCGCCAATGCTATGCCGAGCAAATAGCCTTGTTAATGGGCGATGCCCATGATGATGCCAGTGCCAAAAGAGTCTTGCGCCAATATCGCAATCGGCAAATGGTGCGCCTTGCTTGGTTAGATTTTTGCGGCGAGCTCACTATTGATGAGCAGCTATTAGATTTAAGTGTGCTGGCTGAATCTTTAATCATTGCTGGCCGCGATTGGTTGTTTTCCCAGTTATGCCAGCAATATGGCACGCCTATGGATAGTAATGGCAAGGTGCAGCCGTTAATGATTTTAGGCATGGGTAAACTTGGCGGGCGCGAGCTTAATTTCTCATCTGATATTGATTTGATTTTTACCTTTCCTGAACACGGTGAAACCCAAGGTGGCCGGCGTCCCTTAGATAATCAGCAATTTTTTATTCGCATGGGGCAGCGCTTAGTTGATTTGCTCCATGACACTACTATGGATGGCTTTGTCTATCGAGTGGATATGCGCCTGCGCCCTTATGGTGATAGCGGCCCGCTGGTGGTGAGTTATAGCGCCCTTGAAGATTATTATCAGGAGCAGGGGCGCGATTGGGAGCGATATGCCATGGTCAAAGCTCGCGCGTTAGGGCCTTGGAGTAGCCATAGTGATGAGCTGCATCAGTTGCTGCGCCCCTTTGTTTATCGCCGTTATATTGATTTTTCTGCCATAGATGCGCTGCGTAAAATGAAAGCCATGATTGCGCGGGAAGTAAGACGGCGCCAGCTTACCGATAATATTAAGCTTGGAGCGGGCGGCATTCGTGAAGTGGAATTTGTGGTGCAAAGCCTGCAATTAATCCGCGGCGGGCGCGAGCCAAGTTTGCGTCAGCAAAGTATATTTGCCGCATTATCTGCGTTATATCAATGCGATCAATTAAGTTTTGCCAATTATGATGAGCTAAAAACTAGCTACATTATGCTGCGGCGGGTAGAAAACATCCTGCAAGCCTTTAATGATGAGCAAACCCAAACGCTGCCCACTAACACCTTAGACTGGCAGCGTTTGTGCTGGGTATTACATCGCGTCAACGTGATGGATTTTCGCACCCATTTAGAAGCCGCTATGAATAAAATTCATCAGCATTTTCGTGACACTGTGGGCGGTGAAGGCTCTGATGATACTGAGCATTGGACTAGCGCCTTATGGCTTGAGCAAGACATAGCCGTAGTGCAAGAAATGCTGCATCAACACGGCCAAATTGATGATGAGTTTTTAGTGGGCTTAACGGCTTGGCGCCAGCAAGCCATGCAAAAATCTATGGGGCCAAGAGGCCAAGAAACCTTAGATAAATTAATGCCTAAGCTTTTGGATGAAGTGCTACAAATATCAAGCCCAGCCACTGTATTTAAAAGCATGAGTAAGGTGCTTGATAGCATATTAACTCGCACGACTTATTTAGAGCTGTTGTGTGAAAACCCAGGCGCACGCTCACAACTTGTGACCTTGTGCAGCGCGAGTCCTTGGATTGCCAAGCAATTATCGCGCTTTCCTATGTTGCTGGATGAATTAATTGAACCCAGTCATCTATATGATATTTGCCCCTTAACTGAATATGGCGCCTTGCTGCATCAAAGCCTGTTACGAGTGGCCGATGATGATATGGAGCAGCAAATGGAATACTTGCGTCAGTTTAAGCTGGCGCAGCAACTAAAGATTGCGGCGGCGGATGTTACTGGCGTCTTGCCTGTGATGAAGGTGAGCGATCATCTTACCTATTTGGCCGAAGCCATAGTTGCCCAAGTCGCGCGCCAAGCGTGGCAGCAAATGACGTTACGTTATGGTAAGCCGCCCGGGCTTAGTGATGGCGATATGGGCTTTGCGGTCATAGCTTATGGCAAACTTGGTGGGCTTGAGCTTGGTTATGGATCAGATCTGGATCTAGTATTTTTACATAACGCTGATTTGCAAGCCATGACCACAGGTGACAAGGCCATTGAATGCGGTCATTTTTATTTAAAATTGGCGCAGCGTATTTTGCATTTGTTCTCGACCCGCACCAATTCTGGTGAGCTGTATGAGGTCGATATGCGCCTTCGCCCTTCTGGCGCCTCAGGGCTTATGGTGAGCGAGATTGAGCGCTTTGGTGAGTATCAATGCCAAGAAGCTTGGACTTGGGAGCATCAAGCGTTAGTGCGTACTCGCTGTATCTTTGGCGATGCCAGTTTGCGGCAACGCTTTGATAGCATTCGCGCGCAAGTGATAGCTAAACCGCGTGAGCCGCTAGGCTTGGCAAAAGATGTTCACCAAATGCGCCTTAAGATGCGTCAGCATTTATTGCATGCAGTAAGCGGTGAGTTTGATTTAAAGCAAGGCGTGGGCGGCATTACCGATATCGAGTTTATCGCGCAATATCTCGTGCTGCTGCATGGCCATCAATATCCAGAATTAGCCACTTGGCCTGATAACGTCAGAGTATTTGAGTTGTTGGCTCAGTTGTCGTTATTGCCGCAAGCCACCGCCGAGCAATTAACCTCGGCCTATTGTTTGCTGCGCGATGAGAGTCATAGGCTTACTTTGCTGGGCTTACCAACTCAATTACCTATCATAGAGATAGCTGACCACGCCGAGCATATTGCGACTATTTATCAGTTGATTGTGGCTAACTCAGCCATGGATCAAGGCTTGGATCCAACTGTGATACAAGGGTAAACCAATCAGCACATTGATTGGAAAAGTGATCCCAAGGGCGGCTAACATGGCTAAGCCAATATTGGCCTCTGGGATCGCAGCCTTGATGGCTGCTGGCGCCGCAATATAAGAGCCGCTAGCGCTAAGGGTGGCCAATACCAGAATACTGCCTGCGGGTAAGCCTAATAACAGACCTACGCCAATACCTAGCCAAGAGAGTACAAAGGGCGCGATCGCCGCAAACAGCATGAGGCGCCAGTGCTGCCAAGGTAAAGGACGGCATACTTTGGCGGTCGATAACCCCATTTCCAATAAGAACAAAGCTAATAAGGTTTTAAAGCCGCCCAGTAAAACAGGGGTAATATCCGCTAACCCTTGCGGCCCATAAGCCCAGCCTATGATAACGCCCCCAAGCAATAACACTACGCCGCGACTGGTGAGCGCCTCATGCCAAATACTGCCATTGCTGATCTGTGCTGTGTCTTTATATTGTTTGCTATCCCCTTGTTTGCGATCATTGGCTGCTCTGGCCAATAGCCATCGGTGCAGCCACAGCATGATAATGATCGCAGGCAATTCTAATAGCACGAGATAAAGCGTAGTTTCAGGCGCTAATTGCCAACCTAGGTGATCGGCCATAGCTATGACGACGGCAAAGGTTCCCGCACTAACCGAGCCATAATGAGCGGCAATACTGATGGCATCGGCCTGTTTTAGCTTGATAACTTGAGTGAGCAGCGGGTATAAGGCGAGCGGTGTTAGCACCCCAAGGCTGGCAATCAAGGCCAGTGCTCCTAGGTTGATGCTAGCGCTATGGCCATGCAGCGCCATGCCACCTTTCACGCCTAAGGTCAGCATCAATAGAATCGATAAGGTCTCGTAAATGGACTGAGGCACTTTGAGATCGGACTTAACCCAACCAGCGAGCAAACCTAACGCGAAAAATGCGATAACTATATCTGGCATGACAGCTCCTTGCTAAATTGCGCCTATTTTGCCTAACAAAGCCATGAATAAAAATAAAAAAATTAACAAGCTATAACTAAATAGGTTGCAACTCGATTAACAAAAGATCAGCGCTGTGATCTTGGTTGGCATTTATTTGCGTGAAAAATAGTTAATATGAGTACAAATAGTCGACACAAGGATGACGTATGCACAATGAACTAGATATACGCTGGGCATTATCAGTGGCTGGTAAAATTCGCGATCAAGGCACTCTTATTAGTAACTCAGATGATCCCACCCTTGAATATCGCTTAGGAACTATCACCTTAGAAACCGATATTGACGGCTACACCATTAAGCTCACCGATGGCCGGGCTAAACTCACGCTATTTTTCCATCATAAATATGAACTGGAATATCCTGATGTCACTGCGATGGAAGGCTTTATGGCAAGGCTGCATGAGCTAGATAAACAGTCGCTGGAGTAACTCTTATTGGTTGGAAGTGAGGCTCATAAACATAACGCCCAGTGGCGGCGTTATGTTTAATTAAACAATAAGCTTCAAGGCATTAGCGCGGTTGCACTTGAGGCTGAATATAGGCTGCCGTGCCCCATAATGGCACAGTAGATAAGCTGTGTTTAAAGCTGCCTGAAGTTTCTTTGGTGGAATAAGATAAATACAGCAGTGATTGATGCTCAGCATCAAAAATACGTCTGATTTTCATCGATTTAAAAAAGATACTTTTGGACTGAGAAAACACCACAGCGCCCGATTTACTCTTATCTATGGCATTAATCATAGCTTGGGTAATTTCACCGGTTTGCCGACATGAGATTGAGCTATCACTTGGATCAGCCAAACTAAAATCCGCTTCGATTGAGGCGATATGACAAGTCACCCCTGGCACTTCTGGGTCAATGAGCGAATTGAGTTTAATGTCTTTTAAAGTGAACATGCCTAAAGAGACATCACCCACTTCATTATCTGAGCAGGCCACTAATAACAAAGATAATCCGGCAACGATAAAATGTTTATTCATGGTTAGCATCCAATGTAAGGTTTTGGATTAGTCTACCATGAGAGTCCGCTTGATTTTTGCGCTTTAATGGCAGGCGATTGAATTGCGCCTTATTTTAGCCAGTCGTCACTTAAGTTAACTGCGACTTAAACGCTCTAACGGCATAGGTTTGGCAAAATAATAGCCTTGCACTAAATCGACGCCACAGGTCTTAATAAAATCAAATTGCTCTTGAGTTTCAATGCCTTCAGCCACAATTTTGCAATGAGCTATTTGGCCTAGCTGCGCCACTAATCGATAGACTTCCTCGCCCTTGCGACTGCTGGCATCAA
Source organism: Shewanella sp. SNU WT4 (assembly GCF_006494715.1). Lineage (NCBI taxonomy): Bacteria > Pseudomonadati > Pseudomonadota > Gammaproteobacteria > Alteromonadales > Shewanellaceae > Shewanella > Shewanella sp. SNU WT4. Next base: position 3,640,426 of record NZ_CP041151.1, on the reverse strand, counting down.
GTAGTAAAGATCTATCGATTTTTACTTTATCAAACGGGTATTTAAGTAAGTGCGGGAATGAGGCGTAACCCGAGCCAAAATCGTCCATGGCAATGGTAATGCCTTGCGCTTGAATATCTGTCATCACTTGATTGAGATAAAGCTTATCGCTGAGCACTGAGGAATCCCCTGATAATTTACAAATAAATCATCAAATTAGGGTGGAAGCGCATCTTGTTGCATGATCAAATGGTTTCGTCAAAAACTACACTTGGACAACAAGATGCGCGAAGCCAATATCCTACAACATTCTTTACACCAATACTGCCCAGAACTTCACCTAAAACGATTAAACAGTTTGATGCTGGCCTCTAAGGCACTGATTGAATGTAAGACACTGACCTTGACCGAGTTAGGTCGAAATTTACCAACCACGGCCCGAACCAAGCACAACATCAAGCGCATTGATCGTTTGCTCGGCAACATGCATCTGCATCAAGAGCGGTTAGCTGTCTACCAATGGCATGCCAGCCTCATCTGTTCAGGTAACCCTATGCCGATTGTGCTCGTCGATTGGTCAGACATCCGAGAGCATAAACGCATCATGGCTCTGCGCGCCTCAATAGCCTTCAATGGCCGCTCTATTACCCTATATGAGAAATCCTATCCCCTGAACAATGCTCTAAGGCCGCCCACAACGGTTTTTTAGCGGACTTAGCCAAGATTTTACCTTTGCATGTTACCCCTCTCATCGTGACTGACGCGGGGTTCAAAGTGCCTTGGTACAAAGAGGTTGTGGCGCATGGTTGGTTTTGGCTAAGCCGTATTCGCGGTACAGTTCAATTTGCAGATATTGGTGCCGAAAATTGGCGTGCAGTGCGCAGTACACATGACTTGGCCAACAGTCGAGCGAAGAGCCTAGGGTGTAAGATCTTAACCAAAACTAACCCTATCAATTGCCATCTCACGCTTTATCGTAGCAAACCTAAGGGCCGTACAAATCAGCGTTCAACGAGGACGAATTGCCACCATCCATCAGCAAAAACGTACTCAACAGCGGCGAGAGGACCTTGGGTGTTAGCCAGCAACTTACCACCAGAATCTCGCAGCCCAAAACAGCTGGTAAACCTGTACGCCAAACGTATGCAAATAGAGGAAACCTTTCGTGACCTCAAAAGCCCGGCATACGGCTTTGGCTTACGCCAAAGTCGTACCAACAGTCCAGAGCGATTCGACATCATCCTACTGATTGCGTTAATGGTTCAATGCCTGTTGTGGCTAGTTGGTTTACATGCACAGCAACAGGGCTGGGATAAGCATTTTCAGGCCAATACCATTGGGCATCGAACGGTACTCTCAACGATTCGCTTGGGATTGGAGGTACTCAGGCGGCCTGATTATCAAATCACGGAGAAAGAATTGCTGGCGGCGTGGGTATTATTCGCCAATCAGTTACTCAAATATGGCTATGCTATGGCCGATTTATGAGGGGATCCTTCAGAGCTTAGCCTCGTATTCTACTAGGTTTCTTGCATGTTTTGCCCGCACCACAAACCGTTCACTATGTGATTGTTTATCAGATAAATAATGCATGATATCCGCTTCTCTATCACACACTGAGATCACTCGCGACATGTGAGCCTGCAAGCGTTGCCGCGTAAAATAGGATGCATCGGCCCATTTACCGCTCTCTTTTTCATCGGCCTCGTTGGGATTATCAGGTCGACACCACCAATCTTGGTGGATCAAGCCCAAGGTCCGAGAAGTATGGCTATCCAGTAGCAAGACGGAATGAACCCACCAACCACGAGACTTATCGGTAGGTTTGCCTAATTTCCCTAATTCAGACGCCACACTGTGCTTATAACTCAGGGCTGTCGTGTCTTCGAGAGCAAGTATTTCATTTATATTTTCAATCGCTTGGGCGGTGCGAGCAAAACCGGCGGCTCTGATCATAGATGGGCTAACATTATCATTGCGGATCAATCGATAGGCTCCTTCGAGTTTGGCATCTTCACCATTACAAGATCTGGCAACCGATTTACCGCTGCCAACCGCCATGTGTTCAGCGACGACGGTTAACCTTGCCGCTCGTCGTTTATCACCTAGCTCAGCATGATGAAAGTGATCATATGCCCATTTGTTCGGGTTAAAAATTGACATTAAAAATGATGAAGTGAGTGAATTTGCATGATCTGATCATCGCCAGTCAAGAAAGTTCCATTTTTTGCTAATAATTTGTGTAGAAGAGACAGCTGTTAGAGTCTTAACTTAGATCAATATTGAGGCGGCGCATTCAGGTATCTCAGTCACTAGAAACCTAGCTCACGCCGCCTCTCTATTTTATGTCTAGTTATGTCTAGTTATGTCTAGTTATGTCTATTAGGCCTTTTTAGCGATTTCTTCGTCTTTGCTTTCAAGTGGTGAGTTTGCATCTGGCAGGGTGCGGGTTAACCAACCAGAATTGCTGGCGGTAAACATGCCCCATAATGGGATCCAAGATAAACAGAACAACCAATATAAGGTATAAGGCAATGCCCAGCGGTAACCAAAGGTGGTGCGGTGACGTAAATAGTACACAGTACCAGGAATGATGGTTGCAAATAGGCTGGCGTACAAAATGGCCTGTAGTGCGCTGGCAGTATTCATGATAATAGCCACCACTAAGGCGCATTTCATCGCTTCAAATACGGTTAAGCGGAATACTTGGGTTACGCTGAAAAAGCGAATCCAATTGGCTCCTTCGCCACTCTTTCTGAAGTTTTTAAACACAAAGCTAAACATCACTAAACTTTCGCGCACACTGCTGCGAGACCAGCGAGTTAACATGCGGCGCAGTGAACCAAAATTAGATGGCGCTTTGGTGAGTACTACAGAATTGCGCTGATATACCACGCGATGACCATTGGCTAAGACTAAATTGGTTAGCGCGCGATCTTCACCGATAGTGGCATGTTTGCCCATAAAGGTTTGCTTTGACCACTCATCTAACAGTGGCATCAAAGCGCTACCGCGATAGGCTGATAATGCGCCTGGGGTGCAAAACACACCGCCATAAACGCTTTGGCCAGCGCGAATAAAATCAAAGGCACTGGTAAAAGAGACTTCAAGAATTTTAGGAATAAAGCCTTGATCTAAATTCAATACTCGCACGTGCCCGGCAACCGATGCCACCCGTTTATCGAGTACAAACGGACTGGCAATATTAGCCAAGGTATCTGTTAATACTTCAGAATCCGAATCAATAGTGACTATGACATCGCCAGTCGCCTTAGCGAAACCTACTAATAAGGCGCAGCGCTTGCCTTGGTTAAACGGCTGTTTAATGATGGTAATGCCACTAAATTCTTGATGCGCAGCATTTATCCACTTCCAAGTGTCATCTTTAGAACCGTCATCCACACAAATCACTTGTAAGCGATCTTTGGGGTAGTCACTGGCCATAACGCTGCGGACAGTATCTAGAATTTGTGAACCTTCGTTATAGGCCGGAATGACCACAGTCATAGTCGGTAACTGTTCGTTCGCTACGCTTGGAAAAGCCTTATAACGCACGGCAAAGCTCACTTGCCAAATCAATAATACTAAGCTGAAACCTACTAAGAATAACGCGAATGCATCATGCAGCACCCATTGCAATAGGCTGTCTGCCGACGAGATTGGCACGTTAATTTGTCGATACATCAAAATAGCGCTGGTGATAGTGACCACAAACAACAATGGCAAATACAGCCAGTCGGCGGCACGATAAAAAGATTTAGCGCTTTCATCAGTTTTATATTTATTTGACATCATAAAATAATCCAATGTTCACTGACGCATGAATAAAAGTGTTAATAAAAGTTGACATTTTCTTTGTTAAACAGGTTGTTAGTTGTCTCAATTGTATTCTTTTTTTTAAATGATGTCCGAGAATGCCGCGGATTTTACACAAGTCATTATTAATTAGCTATTAATTTGGGATCTGTGTCACATTCACGGGAGTTAAGTTGCGATAAATCGCTCATTTTTTGAGTAGCTTGCGTTGGTTTTCGCTGTGGTGGTTGGCATGTTGTGGCTGGGGGAAAGCTATTTTAGGCGTGGGTAATTTAGTGATGATCAATGTGTGCTGTTGGTTAAGTCAGTGATTTTCAACAAAAGATATGGGTTTCACCTAAGGGGGTTATTGTCGCCAATAACTCCCCCTAAACGACATTTCTGGCGTGGCTAGTTGATATGTTAACGCTGCCTAGTAATCGTTAACATATTCTAGCCAGTATCAAGCCAGCCGATAGATTAGCGATATTAATGACTTCTTGCTGCTGGCTCGCTGTCAGTCTATTGGCTGATAGAAGGCACACTAATAGCGCGGCCAATGCGTTTGCCATCGGCACTTAAAGCTCGCACCCATACCTTGCCATTAATCTCTGGCGGCGCCTTGGCACTATAGTCTAGCCAGTCACTGTTATTGAGAGAATATTGCAGTGGTAATCCCGGCAGGCTGAGGTTGATATTAAGCTTACCCTCAATAATCTTGGCACCAGGCACCGGCACGCGATATTGCACTTGATGTTTATCTAACGTAAGCAATTGCCGCTGACCTAACATATTAGCAAAGCGGCTCCAGTCGCTCAGCTGCGCCTCGTCATCGACCCGTGTCGTTGCTTGATTAAATTCAATACCCACCTGATAAGGCAATTCCCAGCTGGCTTGATGCCAAGCACGCTCGGCGGCCGCTAGCAGGCGCGGAAACACCATGTATTCGTATTGTTCATCGGTTCTAACGGTTTCACTCCATAACTGCACTGATAGTCCATGAAATGGCGGGGCATTTGTTACGCCTTGGGCGTTAAAGCTGTGACCGTCTCTATCTACTGAGGTCTCGGCATTTTGTGGCAAGTTGGCCGGGGCAAAACCAAACATTTTGCGCTCATCGGTAGCGCGCGTCGCCCAGTAATAGCCGCGCTCTTTAGGGTCAACTTCATAGGGCATGTCGACATAGACATAATCAGGGTTTGAGATCACTACTTGATACCCTTTATTAGCCCATTCGTAGGCCGCTTTGGCGCCATCTGAATATAAGGTTTCCCAGATATTGACCCGAATGATATCGCTGTCAAAGGCGGCCGCGTCTTTCGCGTATTTGAGTCCATCTTGCCAAGCTTGGAAATGACCTATGCCTTGATTGCTGGCGATGGCGGACACTTGTTTAGCAAAATAGCTTGGCAAGTGCGCGGCATCTGTGACGGCGCCACTGGCAATCAGCTGCTGACACACAGGCGATTTAGCAAAAGGTTTATCTTGTGCGCTCAAATCAATGGTGCCGCGCCACGCTTCGGGCGCAGCGGCATTAGGATCTTGAAAGCCTTGACCAAGTTGAATGTTTTTAGCTTCATCACCACCAAAGTGCCAAGTGGTTAAGGGCGCGCCAGCCTCAAGATGCATGGCGTTAACTTCGCTGATGATTTTACTGGCAAAGCGAGTCGATGAGGCCAGACAAGGATTGATAAAGCTGGTTTTATCATAAAACTGCACTGTCATAACATTGGAGGTATCTAAGGGGTCGATTAAGCGATATTCATTGGCCGCTTGTGTGTTGCCTTGCGCTATTAAGCGCTGATATCTCGCTTCCATAGAAACTACGGCGGCGCGAGAATGCCCTGGCATATCAAATTCAGGAATGACTTCAATACCGCGAGCGGCGGCAAAGCGGACTATTTCAATATACTCGTCGCGACTATAAAAGCCGCTGCCTTGATTGTTAGTTGCAGGCCCAGAACCTAATTGCGGCAACAAGCAAGTGCGCTCACTGAGGTCATGGCAGCGCTTAGCACCGATAGTGGTTAATTCAGGTAAATCAGTAATGGCAAGACGCCAGCCCTCATCATCACTTAAATGTAAATGAAGCTTATTGAGTTTAACTGCCGCCATTTGTTCCAAAGTGCGCAGTATTGCTGCTTGGCTTCTAAAGTTGCGAGCGACATCCACCATCAAGCCGCGGTATTGATAGCGCGGTGCATCCATCACTTGCATCGAAGCAATTTGCATCGGCTTAAGTGTGATCGGATTAAATTCAATGGCATTGAAAAAAGACTGCACCCCATAAAACGCGCCTATGGCATCAAAACCAATGACTTCTACGCCTGCTGGCGTAACTTTGAGTTGATAAGCGCCGGGTTGCTGTAACTTGGCCTCAAAGCTTGCACTATCAAGGCGAATATTAACGGCTAACTTACCTTGCTCAATGCCTAAAGTGCGAGCTTGCTGGGATATTGCCTCTAACATAGCAGGGCTTAACCCCTGATGAGTAAAGTGCATGCCAGCTGTAAGCATGACATCTTCGCTGCCCAATGTTTGCGCTAAGGGGGTTGGTAAGATTTGGCCTCGCAGTTGGCTTGTGCTTAATAAGCTTATGTCACTATTTTTATCAAAACGGCTGTGGGCGGTGGCGATTATATTGTTGTCATCTGGAGTGCGTAACTGAGCATTAGCAGCAATGGGGCTCACTAAGGCGCTTAAGTCTTCAGTATCTGTGGCGCTTAGCAGCTTAGGCTCACTATCACCCGTGATGATATACGCCCTTGGCATAAAGTCAGATTCAAACAGCGACCAAAATTCAGCCACTAACGGAATGCTGATAGTGGCGCCGCGACTAAAGCCTGTAAAGCTCTTGGTCGGTTCGAGCTTATGTAAATCGCCTGTGATGCGAGTGACGCGAAAATCTGGATTATTAACGGCTAATACGCGCCGGACGCTATGAAAATACAGGCTCCAATCTGTTGTTGGGTCGATAGTGTCGCAGGCATGCAAGTTAAGCTTGATGATATGGCAATTGCCCCATTCGGCGCCAAGGCGCTGACAGCTTGGGTCTTGATGCTCGCCATTAGTGGTGACCACTTGATAATTAAGCGATAAAGTTTCAGCTAAGTGATTGGCCGTACTTTGTGAACTGCGGGGAACTTGACTGCAGGCGGTTAGCAGTGACAGCAGGGCGCAGGTAACTAAACTTTTTCGCATCATCGCACTCCATTATTGAGCTTGTTAGCGGCCAAGCGCTTGATATCGAACCTTTAGTTCATCATGCGGCCACATAATTGCGCTCAATGTTAAATTGTTGTGTTTGTTAATGCTAATAATTTAACGCGTTTGGCTGTGATTAATTTGACTAACTAACAATATGATTGCTTTATGATTTATTAAAAAACTCCCTCACAAAGTAAAACGCCTAAGCAGGGCTTAGGCGTTTGCGGCATTGAACAGCGTGACTATTACAGGCTAGTACGGGTAGGTTACTGGCTAATACGGGTAGGTATGCCAGATCTATCTTCTAATGCGCGCTTTAAGGCAAATGAGTCAGTATCTTTATGGGCAATAATGGCGGTGATATTTTTAGGAATATCTAACGGCACCACAGCGTCTGATTCAAACTCTTGCTCTGAGCGCGATAATGGCTGATGCACTTCAACATAGCGATTACCATTAGGCTCAACACTGGCCTTAATTGGCACATTGATAAATTCTACGCGGGTGCCCACGGGCACTTGTGCGAATAATTCAGCAATATCATCATTACGCAGACGCACGCAGCCTTGGCTTACGCGCAAACCAATACCGAAATCGGCGTTAGTGCCGTGAATGGCATAGAGATCGCCCACATATAAGGCGAATAATCCCATCGGGTTATCAGGGCCTGCCGGCCAAACGTCCGGTAAAATCTCGCCTCTGGCGGCATATTCTTTGCGCATTCTAGTGGTTGGCGTCCAAGTTGGATTGGCGCGCTTACGGTACACCTTAGTGACCCAGTTTTCAGGAGTGTCACGACCAATTTGGCCTATGCCAATAGGTAACACTTGCACTATGTTTTTACCCTTAGGGTAATAGTAGATGCGCATTTCGGCGGTATTAATCACCAAACCTTCACGTTTAGTGGCAGGCAAAATCAGCTGCTGCGGAATGATTAAGGTGCTACCTGGGCGCGGCAAATACGGGTCAACCCCAGGGTTGGCCTCGATAAGATTGGTTAAACCCAGTTGAAATTCGGCCGCAATACTTTCAAGGGATAACTTACCCTCAGGAACAGTGTAATAGATGTTTTCACCCACAAGACTGCTACCATTACTTGGCAACGCATAGTCGACAGCTAGCGCCTGAGCGCTGAACATAGCAAGCCACCAACAGCCGATGGCACTTAGATGTTTAAACATAGGTAGCAATTAATCCTCTCGAGTGGGTTAATGGTAAAGTGAAGGGGTATCGATATCTGGGCGGGTTTTAAAGCGGCGATGAAGCCACATATATTGCGCCGGATTACGACTGATGATTTGCTCAACGATACGATTACCGCGCGTTGCATCCACGACTTCATTTTCACCAGGAAAGTCGGTCAATGGTGCCATTATTTCTATGTTATAGCCACTATCATCATGATTGCGCTCTACAAAGAAAGGTAATACTTTGGCCTTACCTAATTTGGCTAAGGTCGTAGCACCTGTGATGGTCGCCGCGTCTTTAACCGCAAAAAAGGGAATAAAAATGGCGCTCGAACGGCCAAAATCTTGATCTGCCGTGTACCAGATAACATCTGTGGCTCTAAGGCTGCGCACCATTTGGCGCATATCGCGTTTAGGCACTAGCGCCTTATTGGAACGCAGTCGCCCTTTGACTTGTAGGTATTCAATCACAGGGTTGTTATGGGGACGATAGACGCCAACCCCAGGTTGAAATTGCCCAAAAATACGTGCGCCCATCTCAAGCGGCAGGCAGTGCACAGCAAATAGAATAACGCCATGGCCTTGGGCACGCGCCTCTTCCACAAACTCTTGGCCGTTAATCTGCATATGACGATGAATTTTACTGTCTGGCCACCACCAAGCACTCACAGTATCAAAGATGGCCTTGCCCGTTTCTTCAAAATTACGGGTGAGCAGGGCTGTTTGCTCTGATGGACTTAACTGGGGGAAACAGAGCTCAATATTGCGTTTGGCAATATTGACGCGACTTTTAACGAATTTCATAGCAAGACGCCCAATCGCGGCGCCGATTTTCATCTGCCAGCGTAGGGGTAATAGTAGGAGTAATCTCGCGATCCCCACTCCAAACCACACTAACCAAAAGCGCGGATGCAGGAGTTTGGCGGAGAATTTAGCTTGTTCAACCACAGCATTCTCTCAAATTAGGCAAAAATTAGCCGTTATACTAACGCATTTTTGTTAGAAAATTAGGTACAATTACGTTTAATTTCTGAATTATATATAGAGTCTTATGAAGCATTCCTTACCAGCCTTTGAGCAAGCCCGCGTGCTAGTTGTGGGTGATGTGATGTTAGATAGATATTGGGTGGGACCGACGGGTCGTATTTCTCCAGAGGCTCCCGTCCCTGTCGTTCAGGTTGAACAAATTGAAGATAGACCGGGCGGCGCGGCGAACGTGGCGCTCAATATTGCAACCTTAGGTGGCCAAGCCATTTTGTGCGGCCTTACCGGTAATGATGATAACGCCACTATTCTCTCCCGCGCCTTAGATGCTGTGGGTGTCGATAGCCATTGGCATACGGTTGCTGACAAACCCACCATCACCAAGCTTAGAATTTTATCAAGAAATCAGCAGCTTATCCGTTTAGACTTTGAGCAAAAGTTCAGTCAAGCCGATAGCCAATGCTTGTCTGCGAGCGCCGAAGCTAAGCTTGATTCCTGTCAGGTGATGCTGTTATCAGATTACGCCAAGGGCGCTATTGATAACCCGGTTGAGCTGATTGCCAGTGCCAATGCTAAGGGCGTTAAAGTGTTAGTCGACCCTAAAGGCAGTGATTTTGGGCGTTACCGCGGCGCGTATTTACTGACTCCTAATATGTCAGAATTTGAAGCTGTGGTTGGTAAAGTCACTAACGAAGCTGACTTAGTCGCCAAAGCGCAAGGCTTATTGGCTGCCTTTGATATTACCGCATTATTAGTGACGCGCTCGGAAAAAGGCATGACCTTAATTACCCGTGACGCGCAGGAATTACATATTCCCACAGTCGCTAAAGAAGTCTATGACGTGACAGGCGCAGGGGATACAGTAATTTCCACCTTGGCCTGCGCGTTAGCGGCGGGCAGTGATTTAGCTAAAGCCTGCGCCTTAGCCAATACTGCGGCTGGCATAGTGGTAGGTAAGCTTGGAACATCAAGCGTTACTCGCATTGAATTAATCAATGCCTTAGCTGTAGTGCAAGAATCTGGTCTTGGAGTTATCAGTGAAGATCAGCTGATGTACGCCCTTGAGCAAGCGCGTTTACGCGGTGAAAAAGTAGTATTAACCAACGGCTGCTTTGATATTTTGCATGCAGGCCACGTCAGCTACTTGCAGCAAGCGCGCGCCCTTGGCGATCGCTTAATCGTGGCAGTAAATGATGATGCTTCGGTTAAGCGTTTAAAAGGCGAAGGACGCCCTGTTAATCCAACCGATAGACGCATGGCGGTATTAGCAGGCTTAGCGTCAGTCGATTGGGTCGTGCCGTTTACTGAAGATACGCCGCAGCGTTTAATTGCGCGCTTACTGCCAGACTTATTAGTCAAAGGCGGCGATTATAAAGTGAATGAAATCGCTGGCGGCGCCGAAGTGATAGCCGCAGGTGGACAAGTGCAAGTTTTGTGCTTTGAAGAAGGGGTTTCCACCACCAAGATCATTGAGCGCATTATGGCGCGTCAATAATGGTATTGGCTTGATAAGCGCGTTTGTTCGCAGCCCTTATCAAGCTAGGCGCCAACGCGCCTTGATATCGCTATTACTATTTCTATGGGCGCCCGCTGTTGCTGTGGCGCCTTTTTTATGCGCCCATGCTGGAGATGGAGCGAATGCGTCTGTTGCTTCAGATAAGGCGGATATCGACACTTGGCTCGCGCAGCAAGTAAAAGTATGCGCCGCTAAAGAGCTCAGCTTGTGTTTAGCGCAGTTGCCACGCCCTTGGCAGCAAGCCTTGCCGAGCGTTGATGAGATGCTGGCAAGTTTTGGATGGCATGGCGCCATGAGTATCAGTGTGAGTTTGCCGCCATCAACACAAGGCGGCAGTAAGTTTCAGCAAGATGTTGGCTTGATCATATTAGCGCCACACAATATTCCCACTGAAGTCTCTACTTATTGCCGTGGTCGCTATTGGCAATTGCCGTTAACCGAGCAAGCGCTAATGAGTGAGTGGCATGAAATTGGCCATTTGCTGGTGGAAAAAATGCAAAACGAGGGGCTGTTGCCCGAAGCCTTGGCATTTGCGCCTCACGCCAGTCTAAGCCAGCAAGAAGCCGTTCAGCATGAGATTGCTCAACATGAGGCTACTCAGCATGAGACCTTGGCCGATATCTATAGCATTTGGCGCAGCGTGCAGCATGTTGGAGATTTACGTTTAGGTTGGCAGCAATACCATAGGCGTAATTTAGCTTTATTAAATTCAAGGGCTAATGCATCGCACTGGAGCGTGCCTGTGCTGTATGGCTTATTAACTGAGGTGCCGCTGTCAGCGTGGCAAAATCCATCCTTTATCGGCTTTATGCGCTTTATTGACAGTGAAGCTTCTAACTGGCGATTACCACCTAGGGCTGAATTAAGTGAACTGCAAAGTTTAATATCTCAAAGTTTTGCACCGCACAAGGGCCCAGTCTTGAGCCAATATTTATGGTGGCGGCGCGAGCAAGCTTGGCGTTTACTCGCGCCAACCTTTGCGCATTTTTTGTCGGCAGATGAACTGCAACAGTGGCAGCAAGAGTTTAAAGAATTTATTCACTAGTCTTTATTGGCGAAGGTGTCAGGCATAAAAAAAGCCGCTGAATACAGCGGCTTGATATTATTCATGTCTGTGCTTGTTTGCTTAGGTTTTAAACTCAAACGTAAGCGAATTCACCATTAATCGGCTTCATTCAAGCTTTGGGTCACTTCCACGATAGCCTTTTTACCATCGCCGAATAACATCAAGGTGTTATCCATGGCAAACAGCGGGTTAGGTAAGCCAGCAAAGCCTGGGCTCAGTGAGCGCTTAACCACAATGACGTTACGCGCTTTATCGACATTCAGAATTGGCATGCCATAAATTGGGCTGCCCTTGTCTTCACGCGCCATAGGGTTGGTCACATCGTTGGCACCAATCACAATGGCAACATCGGTTTGCTCAAACTGTGGGTTCGCTTCATCCATTTCCAGCAGTTGATCGTATGGCACTTCAGCTTCTGCTAACAGTACGTTCATGTGTCCTGGCATACGACCTGCCACTGGGTGAATGGCGTAAGTCACTTCAGTGCCGCGCTTTTGCAATACTGAGGCTAATTCACGCACTGCGTGCTGCGCCTGCGCCTGCGCTAAACCGTAACCTGGCACGATAATAACCTTAGTGGCTGTTTCCAGCATCATGGCTACTTCTTCCGCTGAGGTAGATTTAACTTTACCGGCATAGACTTCATCAGCATCGGCGACTTCACCCGCTTCAGCCATCACGCCAAACAACACGTTAAACAAGCTGCGGTTCATGGCTTTACACATGATTTGCGTCAGGATAATGCCAGATGCGCCCACTAACGCGCCAGAAACTATCAGTACTGTGTTACCTGTGATGAAACCAGTAGTGGCTGCTGCAATACCTGAATATGAGTTCAGTAAGGCAATAACTACTGGCATGTCCGCGCCGCCAATAGGCAGTACTAAGAAGATACCGAGCAAAATAGCGACAACCATCAAGCTATAAACCAATGCGTGGTTGCTTGGGTCTAACACTAGCATCACAGACAAGACTAAGCTTGCCACTAACAATGCGGCGTTAATCAGGCTGTTACCTGGAATGCGAATAGGATTACCAGACAGTAATTCTTGCAGTTTACCAAAGGCAATTAATGAGCCGGATAAGGTCACACCGCCAATCACTACAGTTGCCGCAATGGAAATTAAGGCCACTAAGTGGGTGGCTGCCGTCGGGTCAACAAAGTTAGCTAAGGCGACAAATAACGAGGCGCCGCCACCAAAACCATTGAGTAAGGCCACCATTTGCGGCATTGAGGTTACCTGAATGCGTTTAGCCATGAAGAGGCCAATAGCACTACCGACCACAAGGCCTGCAATAATCCATTGATAATCAACGATGCTCTTATCAACTAAGGTCACAACTACAGCGATTAACATACCTAAGGCTGATAACTGATTGCCGCGTACTGCGGTTCTTGGCTTAGTTAATCCTTTGATACCTAAAATGAATAAACATGACGCCACCAAATAGGCGAGGTAAATAATAGTGATATTCATCTGGGCTTATTTCCTTTTGAACATGGCCAGCATGCGGTTGGTGACCATATAGCCACCGACCACGTTGATGGTGGCTAAAGTAACGGCGACAAAGCCAAAAATGTTAACCCAAATACCTTGCTCGCTGCCGGCAGATAACAGTGCGCCGACAATGGCAATCCCTGAAATAGCGTTAGAGCCTGACATTAATGGCGTGTGCAGAGTCGGGGGCACCTTAGTGATAAGTTCTACACCAAGAAATACCGCCACCACAAAGAGGGTGATAAGAAGTAGCAGTTCCATATTATTGTGCTCCTACTGAGGATAATAAGCCTTTCAGGCGTTCGTTAACTAACGCACCTTGATGAGTCACTAAGGTATCGCGAATGATTTCATCTTCAAGGTTTAACTGCAGCACGCCTTGCTTATCTATCAATAAATTCAATAGATTTGACAGGTTAGTGCCGTACATCTGGCTGGCATGGTTAGCCGCAGATGAGGCGATATTGCTAGGGCCCAAAATCAGCACGCCATTGTGCTGCACTTCTTGGCCTAATTGAGTGAGCTCACAGTTGCCACCGGTTTCTGCCGCTAAGTCGATAATCACAGTGCCAGGTTTCATGGCTTCAACCATAGCCTTAGTCACTAAGATAGGCGCCTTACGACCAGGAATCGCTGCGGTAGTGATTACCACATCTTGCACTGATAATACTTTGCTCATGGCTTGTTGCTGCTTAGCTATAAACTCAGCGCTTTGCTCTTTAGCGTAACCGCCGGCGGTTTCAGTGTTTTCAGCTTCTAGGTCAAGCTCTACTGGTTTCGCGCCCACAGATAAAATCTGCTCACGCGCCGCTGGGCGAATATCATAAGCTTCCACGACGCCGCCAAGACGCTTGGCCGTGGCGCATGCTTGTAAACCGGCAACCCCTGCACCCATCACAAACACTCGACTTGGCTTTAAGGTACCAGCGGCTGTCATTAACATAGGAAATAAGCGCGGCGCTTTATGGGCAGCTAAAATCACGGCCTTGTAACCAGCAATGGTTGCCATGGATGATAAAACATCCATGCTTTGCGCGCGGGTGATGCGTGGAATTAATTCCAGCGCCATAGTGGTTACTCCAGAAGCGGCGGCATCATTAAGCGCCTTGGCATTCATTAACGGGTCCATCATGCCTATGATGATTTGTGATGGCTTAGCTTCAGCGCATAAGCGACTTAAGTCATCATCTTGCACATTGACGGCGGCAACTATGTCAGCCTGTTGGCTAACACTTAAATTATTTGCCAGTACACTGGCTCCGGCGGCTTGATAATCAGCATCACTGAAACCCGCGGCTTCACCAGCACCTTGAGTAACTACAACTTGATGCTGTTTCTTAACAAGTTGTGCTACCTGCGCAGGGATCATCGCCACTCGCCGCTCACCGGCGAGAGTTTCTCTCACTATTCCAATAATCAAAGGACCACCTCTATTTGGTTTGTGTGTGTCATCACAAAAATTCACTTATTGTGGCAAGCCTAGCTTTTAGAGCAAGAATAATTTGAATGAACTTGAGTTTTTATCCTGCGCTCATACAAAAGGTTTGCTCTAAGTCACACTTTTGTAGCGTAAATCATGAACAATTCATATAGCCAAATAGAATAATATTGCAGCTTTTATTCTTTTTGCTTTTTTAATGAGTCGCTAAGCTAGGCCAATCATTCATGTTACGAGCCTGCTTATGCTGTTAACACTTAATCATCAAGACTCGCCCTTATTATCCGACAGTCAAAAGCAACTGGTGAGTCAGTTGACGACTCAGTTGTCGCCATTACAGCAAGCCTGGCTTAGCGGTTATCTTGCGGCCAGTTGCCAGCAAGCAAGCGTAGACACCTTAACTTATGCCGCGGGCGCAAGTGCTGCATCCGCTAAATTGACCTTGCTGTATGGCAGTCAAACGGGTAATAGCCGCGCTATAGCCACAGACATGGCCAAAGTCATTACAGCCCAAGGCATAGCGGTCACTTTATTATCTATGGCTGACTATTCAGTGCGCCAATTAAAAAATGAGCAGTGGTTAGTTGTTGTCGTGAGCACTCATGGTGAAGGTGAAGCGCCGGATGATGCCATTGAGTTGCATCAGTTTTTAGGCTCTAACCGCGCGCCCAAACTCGATGGCTTACGTTATGGGGTGATAGCCCTTGGTGATTCGAGTTATGAATTCTTTTGCCAAACCGGTAAAGACTTTGATGAGCGTTTACAAAAGCTAGGCGCCAGCGCAATGTTGCCTAGGCTTGATTGCGACGTCGATTATCAAGCCGAGGTTAATCAGTGGCAGCAGCAATTACTGTCTTTATTAACTGAATTAGCTGGCGCTAAGCCGAGTGCTGTGAGCGTGGCCGTAACCTCAGCGCTAAGCGCGACTGCATTTTCTAAGGCGCAGCCTTATCAAGGGCAATTACTGTTAAATCAGAAAATCACCGGGCGACATTCCAGCAAAGATATTCGCCATATTGAAATTGATTTAGGAGAGTCTGAGATTAGTTATCAGCCAGGTGATGCCCTTGGGGTGTGGTTTAGTAATGATCTGGAATTAGTGTCTGAAATTGTTGCGCTTGGCAAGTTAGATGGCAGCGCTTTGGTGCAAGTGGGCGATAGCACTGTGAGTGTGCAGCAAGCCTTGTTGACTCAGAAAGAACTCACCCAGCTTACGCCTGCCACTATTGCTTGGTGGGCGCAGTTAAGTGAGTCAAAAACCTTAACTGCATTAAGTGATGATAAAAATCAGCTGCGCACTTATTTAGCCACTCATCAACTTGCTGACATTATGACTGAGTATCCCGCCGCCATCAGCGCGCAGGCGTTAGTGGATAACCTGCGCGCGCTGACGCCAAGGCTTTACTCCATAGCGTCGAGCCAGTTGGAAGTCGGGAGTGAAGTGCATTTAACTGTGGCTGTGGTGCAAGATGATCGTAACGGTAAGGCAAGATTTGGCGGCGCCTCGCACTTTCTAGCCCAAAGCGCCGGCGAGCAAGCCATTAAGATTTATGTGGAAGCCAATCATAACTTTCGTTTGCCGCCAAACCCTGACACTAAAATCATTATGGTGGGGCCAGGAACCGGAGTAGCGCCTTTTAGAGCCTTCTTGCAAGAGCGCGCCGTCAGCGGAGTGCAAGGCAGCGCCTGGTTATTCTTTGGTAATCCGCATTTTGAGCAAGATTTTTTATATCAAATCGAATGGCAGCAATACCTTAAATCTGGCGTATTGTCCCGCTTAAATGTGGCCTTCTCGCGCGATCAGGCAGAGAAAGTGTATGTCCAACACAGATTGTTAGCTCAAGGGGCGCAGGTGTGGCAATGGTTACAAGAGGGCGCGCACTTTTACGTGTGCGGTGATGAAAAACGTATGGCCAAAGATGTGCATCAAGCCTTACTTAGCTTAGTGGCAGAACACGGCGGATTATCGAGCGAGCAAGCGTTGCAGTATGTCGATAATTTGCGTAGTCAAAAACGTTATCAAAAAGATGTTTATTAAGGTTAAGGAAGTCTGTGATGAGCGAGAAAAAATTAGCAATTAATGAATATCTAAAGGCTGACAGTGACTATCTGCGCGGCACGATTAAGCAAGGCTTGGCCAGTCAACTGACCGGCGCCTTTAGTGATGCCGACCAACAGTTGATTAAGTTTCACGGCTTTTATCAGCAAGATGACCGCGATTTGCGCCAAGAACGTAAGGCGCAGAAATTAGAACCTTTATATAGCTTTATGCTGCGCGCGCGAGTGGCTGGTGGCATTTGTAGCCCAGAACAGTGGTTGGCCGTGGATAAGATTGCCTCAGATCTTACTGAATCTGGCAGCATACGTTTAACGACTCGCCAGACGTTTCAGTACCATGGCATTCCTAAACGTAATTTAAAAACCTTAATTAAAGACTTAGATAGACAAGCCCTAGATTCGATTGCCGCTTGCGGCGATGTTAACCGCAACGTTATGTGTAACCCTAATCCGCAGCAATCGAGTTTGCATCAGCAAGCCTATTACTGGGCTAAGCGTTTATCCGATGAATTACTGCCCCATACCAAGGCTTACGCTGAGATTTGGCTAGATCAAGACATGCTAGTATCGAGCGAAGACACGACAGTGGAACCCGTGTATGGCAGCACTTATTTACCGCGTAAATTTAAAATGGCCGTAGCCGTGCCGCCCGATAATGATGTGGATGTGTATACCAATGATTTGGGTTTTATTGCGGTTGCCGATAACGACAAGCTGATTGGCTTTAACTTGGTGGCGGGCGGCGGCATGGGTACTACTCATGGCGATAACCGCACTTATCCAAGGCTAGCGTCTGACTTTGGTTTTATTAACGCCGAAGATACCCTCGACTTTGCTAAAGCTGTCATGACAGTGCAGCGCGACTGGGGCAATCGGGAAGATAGAAAATTATCGCGCTTAAAATACA
This sequence comes from Shewanella sp. SNU WT4, assembly GCF_006494715.1. Taxonomy (NCBI): domain Bacteria; kingdom Pseudomonadati; phylum Pseudomonadota; class Gammaproteobacteria; order Alteromonadales; family Shewanellaceae; genus Shewanella; species Shewanella sp. SNU WT4. The sequence continues at coordinate 3,622,790 of NZ_CP041151.1, read as the reverse complement.
CCATAGATAAACATGGCTTTGAGGCCTTTAAGGCCGAAGTTGAGCGCCGTGCTGGCAAAGCCTTTGCGCCCTCGCGCCAAGTGATTATTGGCGATCGCGGTGACAGATATGGTTGGGTGCAAGGGCTTGATGATAAATGGCACTTAACTTTATTTATTGAAGGCGGGCGGATCATCGATACCCCGAGCGCTCGCTTAATGACAGGTATGCGCGCCATCGCCACTATTCATCAAGGCGACTTTAGAATGACGGCGAATCAAAACATCATCATTGCTGGGGTGGCTCGTAAAGATAAAGCTGTGATTGAGCAGCTTGCTAGAGTGCATGGCTTGTGGCGTGATGAATTGAGTTTAAGCCGCGCGCGTTCGATTTCGTGCGTGGCGCTGCCAACTTGCCCGCTGGCGATGGCGGAAGCTGAACGCTATTTCCCAGAATTTATGGATAGGATTGATGAGTTGCAACTGGCCAATGGCTTAGGGCAATTGCCGATTGTAGTGCGTATGACAGGTTGCCCTAATGGCTGCGCGCGCCCATTTGCTGCTGAAATTGGCTTAGTGGGTAAGGCCCCTGGGCGTTACAACTTATATCTGGGCGCCAATTTTACTGGCACGCGCCTTAATAAGCTTCATCAAGAGAACATTGATGAAGCGCAAATACTTGCGACTTTAAATGATTTGTTTGCTGCGTATCGAAGCAATGCCGAAACAAACGAAGGCTTTGGTGATTTTTGTGTGCGCACTCAAGTCGTGAGCGCCGTTGTTGATGCTGCGAGGGATTTTCATGGTTAATCACATTCATTGGCACGACCCCGAGCAAGTCTCTTGGCTTCTTAGTCAAGAGACTGAAGTACAAGCGCAGCATTTGGCGGTTATCAATCAAGAGCTGGCGCGCATGGACGTGAGTTCGCGTCTTGCGTGGGCGCAGCAGTATTTGCCACAAACCCAGGCGTTATCATCAAGCTTTGGTATTCAATCGGCGTTAATGCTGCATTTATTAACCCGCACTCAGCCTGATATTGCCGTATTACTGACAGATACCGGATATTTGTTTGCTGAGACTTACCGTTTTATCGATACCTTAAAAGCTCGGCTTCAGCTTAACTTGCACGTAGTGCGCGCTGAGTTATCACCAGCGTGGCAAGAAGCGCGTTTTGGTCAGTTATGGCAGCAAGGCAAAGCGGGGTTAACTCAATATAACCGCCTTAATAAGGTGGAGCCTATGGAGCGCGCCTTAAAGGAACATCAAGTGCAAACTTGGTACGCGGGTTTACGCCGTACTCAATCCAGTACCCGTGGTCATTTAGACGTGTTAGCCATTCAAGCGGGGCGCTTTAAGTGTTTGCCTGTGATTGATTGGAGCAATAAGCAAGTGCATGAATATTTAACTTTGCATGATTTGCCGTATCACCCTTTGTGGGAGCAAGGCTATGTGTCAGTTGGCGATTGGCATTCAAGCCAACCCCTTAGCGCCGGTATGGCTGAGGAAGATACTCGTTTCAATGGCCTCGGCCGTGAGTGTGGTTTGCATTTCGATATTTAACTGATGAATTATCCACAAGTGGCACATAAGTACTACTTGTGGGTAAGTTTTAGCCTGTCATATTCTTGTCATCATCTTGCTTTAACTTCATAAATTCACAGGTTTGCCGATAGTTATTTACAGTCGGTACAACTTTTGTACATATTTTTCCACAAGGTTATGCACATGTTATTTTATGTGTGTAGACTTTGAAGTTCCCGTAGATGGTTTTGACATGCGCTGATGGCAGTCAAGGATGACTGCAGTGAGATAAAGTTAACTGATGGAAGCTGCGAATTAATTTGATTTGCCTGACGATGTTGCGATTTCTCCTTAAACTTCAGCGCTTAGAAACCACCCTTGCTCTGCAAGGAGCTTGGTTGACTTGCTGGCGCAGTCAATCTTAATTTCCCCGATTGACTGACGTGTATGTCAATCGGGGATAAACCCTTGAAAATTCATTGACCTCTGCTTAATTATCCCCCTATGCTGTACTCAAAATCACCTTGGTTCGGATAGCCTTATGGAATTTGATATTTGCCATCAGTTAGTGCAAGAACGATATAAGTCTTTGGTCGATATGATAGAAATATCATGTCAACGCTATGCCGAGCACACAGCGTTTGCCTGCTTAGGTAAAACCTTCACCTTCAGTGATATTGAGCGTGACTCTCGACATTTTGCGGCTTATCTGCAACATAACACTCAGCTCAAACCGGGTGACAGAATTGCCATTCAATTACCCAATATCACTCAGTTTGTGATTGCAGCCTTTGGCGCGTTGCGAGCTGGCTTAATCTTAGTCAACACTAATCCTTTATACACAGAGCGTGAATTGACTCATCAATTTAATGACTCAGGGGCTAAGGCCTTAGTCGTGTTGTCGGACTTGCTGCCGACCTTAGCTAAAGTCGTTAATAACACGGCAATTGAGTATGTCATTTCGACGCACGCACTGGATTTGATTAGCCCACAGGTGCAGCCCAAAACTGGGATTAAAAATATTGAATTGCTGAAGATGCTATCCATTGGTGCCACTCTGGAATATCAAGCTGTGGATAGTCAAAGCAGTGATATCGCGGCGCTGCAATATACCGGCGGAACCACGGGTATCTCTAAAGGCGCCATACTAAGTCATGGTAATTTGCTGGCTAATGCTTGGCAGTGTCATTCGCGCTTGGGCGGGCGCATTATTGCGGGTGAAGAGATTTTTATTGCTCCTTTGCCGATTTATCATATCTACGCCTTTTTGGTGAATCTAGTCCTGTATTTTGAGCAAGGCGGTTGCTCGGTATTAATTCCTAATCCGCGCGATATTCCAGCGTTAATTGCCACTATGGCTAAATACAGGTTCACTGGCTTTGCTGGCATCAATACCTTGTTCGTCGGTTTATGCCATCACCCAAGCTTTAAAAGCTTAGATTTTAGCCAGCTTAAACTCACTATTTCTGGCGGCGCAGCATTAACGCCAATTGCAGCCAAACTGTGGCAAGCCACGACGGGATGCTCGATTAGTGAAGGTTATGGTTTATCTGAGACATCCCCGGTAGTGTCGCTCAATTGCCCAGGCAAAGAAGTACTTGGCACTATTGGTCGGCCAGTACTTGGAACCGAAGTTCGTATTCTTAATGGCGAGGGTATTGAAGTCGCTTTAGGGGAAGCGGGGGAGCTTGCCGTCAAAGGACCACAAGTGATGCAAGGCTATTGGCAGCGCCCTAAAGAAACCGCAGATGTTATGACGGTAGATGGTTTTTTTAGAACTGGGGATATCGCCATTGCTGATGCTAATGGCATGCACACCATAGTTGATCGCATTAAAGACATTATTATCGTATCGGGCTTTAATGTTTACCCTAATGAAGTGGAAGGGATTTTATCTTCGCATCCCAAGGTACTTGAGTGCGCTGTGGTTGGCGTTCATGATAATAAAAGCGGTGAAGCGGTGCGCGCTGTGATTGTCTTAACGCCAGAAACGGCTGCTTGCGATGAGTTAAAGCGTGAGATTAAAGACTTTTGCGCTCAGCAGTTAACCGCCTATAAATTGCCTAAAATCATCGACTTTGTTGAGCAATTACCTAAAAGTACGGTCGGTAAAGTATTGCGGCGTCAATTACGAAGTGAGTAGCTTAAATTTACTGAATAAAAACAATTAATTGTTTGGCTGGCATTGCAATAAGAGTAACCAAGGCAACAACCTTGGTTACTGTTACGCAGTTAAGCCATTACTGATAATTAGCGCGCAGGCTAATTATTGAGGTAGCGCACTGCCATCTCAGTGCGAGATTTAGCATTGGCTTTACGCAGTAAATTTTTAACGTGAACTTTAACCGTGCCTTCGCTGATATGCAGTCTTTCTGAAATATCGCGATTGCTCTGGCCTTCAGCAAGTTCCTGCAAAATCTGCAACTCTCTTGGCGTAAGCTGTGCAATCCAGTCTTCTTCACTTGGCAGCAGTGGTTCATATTGATAATCACGAATCGCTTCACTGATGACCCTATGGCCTTGCATGGCTTGCTTGAGTTGTTCCAGGAGTAAATCAGACTCAGTGTCTTTCAGCAAATAGCCATCAGCGCCAGCGCGCAGCAGTTTTAACACATCAGATTTAGCGTCAGAGACGGTCAAGATGACAATCCGCGCAGTAATACCTTCTTGACGCAGGGCGTTAAGGGTATCTAGGCCGGTCATGCCTTTCATGTTTAAGTCGAGCAAGATAATTTCCGGCTCTTGGGTTTGCAAAAGATTCAGGGCTTCCAAGCCACCGCTCGCTTCACCAAATAAGGTGAAATCATCATCTGAGGCGATCAGCTGACAAATACCGCGACGTAAAAGGGGGTGGTCATCGACCACCAAGACTGAATAAGGCTTACTCATGAAGCAAACTCCTGAGAGGGAAAGCGCAAACTGACGCAGGTTCCGCCAGAATTGTTAGTCCGAAATTCTACCACACCACTTAACTTTGCGGCGCGCTCTTGCATAATACTAAGGCCAAAATGGTGATCCCGCTCGCGAACGTGATCAATTCCTATGCCATCATCATCAATTTGGATGTAGATCTCATCCTCAGTCATGTTAGCCCTCACTGTTATGTTGTCAGCCTTGGCATGCTTAATCGCATTTAGCACAGCTTCACGAGTAATTTGAATGATATGAATATGCTGATTACTGTTAATTTGCTGAGTGGTGAGTTGATAATCCACTGTTATTTTTGCCGTGGTTTGGCTTTGCAATTGCTTAATGACTGCATCAATTGCATTACCTAAATTGGGGTCGCTGATGGTGAGCCTGAAGGTTGATAGCAGTTCGCGTAATTGGCCATAAGCGGTATTAATGCCATCATTGATTTCTTGCAGCTGGCTATCGATTAAATCGCTGTGCACTTCTTTTTTGAGTGATTTACTGAGGAGGCTAATTTGGATTTTCAAAAAGGCCAAGACTTGGCCTAAAGAATCATGCAATTCGCGCGCGATAATGCCGCGCTCTTCTAATAACGCCAGTTGCTGCTGTTTATCATCTAATTGTTTAATGATTAAGGTGCGAGCCAACATCATCGCAAAGTTAGTCAATAAGGCTTGATTGGGTTCATGCTCGCAATAAACATGTAAGCTGCCAAGTTGCACCCCTTCAAAATCTAATGGGAAATCATGACGTTGAGCGTATAAGCTCAGATTACTATCCCCTAAGGTAATGTTCTGCTTGCCATCATAAATGACTAACTGCACGCCAATAAAGTCTTCCTGCGTCTTCAACTGAGTAATAGCTTGCTTAATCGCATTAAAATCAAACTTATGGGTATGCAAAATCCACAAGGTATCGTATAGAAAACTAAGTTCATTATTGGCCTTACTTAAGGCAATGGTCTTTTCAGTGACTTGATGTTCAAGTCCTTGATATAGCTTGTATAATTTGTCAGCAGTGCTCGATAGTGCGTCACCTAGTGAACTCAGTTCAATAAAGTCAGATTGCGGCATAGGTGCCTTAAATTGACCTTTAGAAATAGCGTTAGCGGCATCCATCATGGCTTGTAACGGCCCCACCACTTTTTTACGGGTATAGCGTACGGCGAGTAACGTTAATAGCAACATAATACCGAGCCCAATCACTTGGGTAATGGCTAGGAGCTTGAGCTTAAATTCGGCGTGCTGCTCCATTTCTCGCACCAGTAAATCTATGCTTGCCACAAAGTTTTGCAGCGACTGGCTATAAGCTCTGGAATTCTCATTGGCAGCAAAGTGGCGCATTTGCTGCCATTTAGAGATAACCAGATTGTATTGGTCTGCCAAGGCTTGGGTAGAAGACCAATCAATTAATTGCCGTAATTCCTCTGAATGTAAGGTTTTCTCAAATTCATCGATATTGGCTTGCAGTTTATCACTGCCGGCATTGGCAAAAAAAAGTAAGCGGTAGCTTTGCATTCTTAACGAGCCTGAAGCGTTAATGGCTTTAGCATCACCTAGGCTATAGCTTAAGTTTACTAAGGCAAAACAGGCCAGAGCGCTCGACAGTAAAATGCAGACCATCATCAAGTTTAAAATGGTGGACGTGAGACTATGTTGTTTCATGAAAAGTCAGATGACGAAAACAGGGCTCTAGGATATGCATACTTTAGAGCTACATCAAGTTGAGTGACCACGAGTCTGGCGAAAATGAAAAGCGTACAAAAAATGCGTGTTTTAAATATTAGCAATCACTTAAGAAGTTAACTGTTTGTGAAAATTGTGATCGGCGACACATTGGCTTTTTGATCTAGCGCATACTTCTTTTAGTATACTCCCTTATGAGTATATTTTTAGTTTGGTTATTCATCTACTTTTGCCTTTAGAAGACACCTTTAAGGTGGAATACAATAAGATGGGAGAGAAGATGATGAGCAAAGGTAAATTATTTGCGTTAAGCGCTGTAGTTGCCGGCTGTTTCATGGCGGCAGGGGCCATGGCCAGCGATAAGACTGAACCGCGTAATGAAGTTTATAAAGACAAGTTCAAGAATCAATATGAAACTTGGCACCAGACCAGTGAAAGCGTTGAAATTGTCGATGCACTGGCGCAAGACCCTAATTTAGTGATCTTATGGGCAGGTTATGGTTTTGCCAAAGACTATAACAAGGCTCGTGGTCACGTCTATGCCATTACCGATGTTCGTAATTCTTTGCGTATCGGCGGACCTATGACAGATACCGATGGCCCTATGCCGATGGCTTGTTGGAGCTGTAAGAGTCCAGACGTGCCGCGCATGATTGAAGAGCAAGGTGAAGACGGTTATTTCAAAGGTAAATTAGGTAGTGGCGGCGCTGAAATCGCTAATACTATCGGTTGTAGCGATTGCCATGAAAAAGGCTCACCAAAATTACGTGTCGCTCGTCCATTTGCTGAGCGCGCCCTTGAAGCTCTAGATACCCCATTTGCAGAAGCCTCTCGTGCTGACAAGCAATCTATGGTGTGTGGTCAGTGTCACGTTGAATACTATTTCGAAGCGAAAGGCGATAACAAAGGCTTTGTTAAATTCCCATGGGATAAAGGCACAACCGTTGCTGACATGGAAGCTTATTACGATGCCATCGAATTTAGCGATTGGACTCACGCCTTATCTAAGGCGCCAATGTTAAAAGCGCAGCACCCAGAGTATGAAACTTGGAAAGCTGGTGTTCACGGTAAAAACAATGTCAGCTGTACTGCTTGTCATATGCCAAAAGTGACTGCTGAAAATGGCCGTAAGTTTACCGACCATAAAGTGGGTAACCCATTTGATCGCTTCGAGGAAACCTGTGGTACTTGTCATACTCAAGACAAGGCCTTCATGGAAAACCTGACTAAAGAGCGTCAAACCAAAGTGAAAGAGTTACAACTGAAAGCTGAGAAGCAATTAGTTCAAGCTCACTTTGAAGCGGCGGCGGCTTGGAAAGCGGGTGCGACTGATGCAGAAATGGCGCCAATCCTTAAAGATATCCGTCACGCTCAGTGGCGCTGGGATTATGCTATCGCCTCACACGGCGTTGCAGCGCACGCTCCTGAAGAAGCCTTAAGCGTATTAGGCTCAGCAGTAGATAAAGCGGCTGATGCTCGCGTTAAGTTAGCGCAACTGTTAGCGACTAAAGGCGTGAAGCAACCAGTAGCTATGCCAGACATCTCTACCAAAGCCAATGCACAAGCGGCTCTGGGGATGGATATGGAAGCGATGAAGGCAGAGAAAGAGCTGTTCAAGCAACAAATCCTGCCTAAGTGGGATGCTGAAGCCAAAGCGCGTGAAGCAACTTACAAATAATATTGACTAATAAAGTAAAACGCCCAGCTGTGCTGGGCGTTTTTTATGCCTGATGTAAAGCGTTTAGCCACTACTTAATGATTTTAAGTAGCTGCTTAAATCTCTCGCCTGTGGCTTCATGCTGCAACTCAAACACCATAGATTCAACCGTATGCAGCTTAGCGCCTAAGGCCTGCATCATTTGAATGCCGACCAGATAATCTTGTTTGTTACGCGATGACATGGCATCAACCAAAATAAACACTTCAAACCCCGCATGAATTAAATCGCGACACGTCTGATAGACGCAAATATGGGTTTCAATGCCAGCCAATACGACTTGCTTGCAAGCACTTGCCTGTAAGCGCTCAACAAATTCCGCATTGGCCATAGCGCTGAAATGCTGCTTGGCTATCACAGGCGCATAGTGGCTCAATAATGGCTGCAGCACCTCACTGGTATGGCCAAGCTTATCGGGTAGTTGTTCGACCCATAATAAGGGGCGGTCGAACACAGACCAAGCACTGATAGCCTGTTGTAATTTGTGATGCAACTCTTTGGAGTGCCGCACGCTTTGCGCCAATTTGCCTTGCACATCGATTAAGGCCAATACGCATTTATCTAACTGCAACATAGTGTTACTCCCACAATGAATTTACCTGAGTGTGCACCTTGCTCGAAATGGGTGCAAGTGTTTAATAAACGCACACATTTAGTGCGTAAGTTGGCATTATTTACCGACTAAAAACGACTAACTCATTATAAAACATGGCGTTGCATACTTGGCCTAAGGTTTGAAGTGCATAGTTATCAGCAATCAATCCATGATAGTGGAGATAACGATGAAGCTAGTTACTGCAATTATTAAACCTTTCAAATTAGATGATGTACGCGAAGCCATTGCTAGCCTTGGCATTGAAGGCATGACGGTCACTGAAGTTAAAGGATTTGGTCGGCAGAAAGGACATACTGAGCTTTATCGCGGCGCCGAATACCAAGTGGATTTTCTGCCTAAGGTGAAACTTGAAATAGCCACTCGCACTGAAAATGTTGATCATTTAATTGAGGCCATCATAGCGGCGGCGCACACCGGCAAGATTGGCGATGGCAAAATATTTGTCACCTCACTTGAGCAAGTGATCCGTATCCGCACCAGTGAAACCGACTGCGACGCTTTGTAAGGGGAATGATCATGGAACAATTAACCGAATTGGGCTTAAGCCTGACCCAAGTAAAATATGCGTTAGATACCTTTTACTTATTGATATCGGGCGCGTTAGTTATGTGGATGGCGGCCGGTTTTGCCATGCTCGAAGCAGGCTTAGTGCGCTCTAAAAACACCACTGAAATTTTAACTAAAAACCTGTGTTTATATTCAATTGCTTGTATCACCTTCTTGCTGGTGGGTTACAACATTATGTATGTCGATAACCAAGCGGGCGGTTGGTTACCGAGTTTTGGCAGCTTGATTGGTGAAGAGAGTGGTGAGCTTGGTCATGCGCTTGAATCGGATTTTTTCTTTCAAGTGGTGTTTGTGGCAACGGCGACCTCAATCGTGTCTGGCGCTGTGGCTGAGCGCATGAAGTTATGGGCCTTTTTAATCTTTTGCGTATTTATGACAGCAGTCATTTACCCGGTAGAAGGTTACTGGACTTGGGGTAAAGGCTTTGTGTCTGCCATGGGGTTTGTGGATTTTGCGGGCAGCGGCATAGTGCACATGGCTGGCGCATCAGCAGCCTTAGCTGGGGTGTTATTACTGGGCGCTCGTAAAGGTAAATACGGCGCCAATGGTCAAGTGAATCCTATTCCTGGTTCTAACTTGCCTTTAGCTACGTTAGGCACCTTTATTCTATGGATGGGCTGGTTTGGCTTTAATGGTGGCTCGCAGCTGGCAATCAGTGATGCCAGTAACGCCAGCGCTGTGGCTAAGATTTTTGTCAATACTAACTCAGCGGCAGCCTTTGGCTCGATTGCGGCCTTAATAGTGTGCAAGCTTATTTGGGGCAAAGCTGATCTCACCATGATTTTAAACGGCGCGTTAGCAGGATTAGTGGCGATTACAGCCGATCCTCTATCGCCTTCAGTATTATTGGCGGCATGTATCGGCATAGTCGCCGGCGGCGTAGTGGTATTCTCTATCGTGATGCTAGATAGATTTAAAATCGATGACCCTGTGGGCGCGATTTCAGTGCATGGAGTCGCAGGATTTTTAGGCTTAATGTTAGTGCCTTTATCTAATACTGATGCCACTGTGGTGAAGCAATTACTGGGCGCCTTAGTGATTTTTACTTGGGTGTTTTCAAGCTCATTATTGGTGTGGTGGCTGTTAAAGCAAACCATGGGCATTCGCGTGTCAGAAGAAGAGGAATACCATGGCATGGATGCCTCGGATTGCGGCGTAGATGCTTACCCTGAGTTCATTTCTATAAAAAATGGCCATTAAGCTAAACTGTTAATAGTAAGGCTTTTATCACTAAGGCAACCCTAATGGTTGCCTTGTTTTTGATTAGTCATAAGTGATTAGCCCATAAACAGTTAGGAGTTAACTTATGCCAAGGAAAGGTATGTTTAACCATACGCTTAAGTGTAAATTTAGTGCGCCCAAGCATAAGCCGTTAGTGGTTGGTGGTGCTGCATTTATGCGGCAAGCGGCTTTCATGGTATTAGCGGTTATTGTGTTAGTGGCCATGGCAGCGCTGGCAAGTAGCACTGCCTATGCAGGCAAAGTGGTAGTGCATGATGCGACTGAGCCTTTTGATGCCTTTGCCGTAAGAAATGCCCTGCGAGAAGAAAAGCAGTGGCAACAGACGCTTGCCTTTGAGCGGCAGTTAAAAATTTTGCAGGACTTACCTATCAATTGCGTGTTAGTCGCGCCGCGCCGACCTGAGCCAAGAGCCAGCAGCCACAATAGTGCCAACAGGGATTACCAATGCGGTCAGCAATTTTATCGCCCTTATCAATATCAAGGCAAAGAGCTTTATATCGGTATTCCAGCGCCTGAGGTTACCGCCCCTTAAGCGGGTTTTCTTCTATAGTCAAAAGAGGGCTATGGAGGAATGAGTCATGCAATACTTCTCGCGCTTATGGTTAATTCACTGGCTTATGGTTGGCGTTTTGGTGGGATGCGCGAGTGAGCCAATTGTGCCATCGTGGCGCACGTTACTGATTGATGATGCCTTAATTGTTGCGGCGCCAGATGCTTCTCATGCAAGTTCTGCGGCAACAGCGATTGAAACCCCAATACCAACTCCAGAACAAGTGTTTGCCTTAAGCGAGGCCGCGCAACAATCGTTACTTAAGGCCATGCGTCAGGCGCAGCTTAGCAAGGGCAGTCGTTTTCAAGCGCATCAATGGTTAGCCTCTGAGCTTGATACTAGCAAGGGGCGTTTTTCTTACGATGGCTATGTGACTCAAACCGCCGAGCAAACCTTTGCAAGTCGCCAAGGAAATTGTATGTCGCTGGTGGTTCTGGCATCGAGCATGGCAAAAGTGCTCGATATTCCGGTGACTTATCAAGTGGTGGAAGTCAGCCCCCATTGGGATAGACAAGGTCAATTTCATTTACTCAATGGCCATATCAATATTCGCCTTAGCGCGCCGCAAGACGTTAATCGGCTTAATTTTAGTGATGATATCCAGTTAGACTTTTTGCCTGAGGCCACAATGCGCCAATACCGGGATTATCAAGTGCAGGAAAATACGGTATTGGCCTTGTTTTATAATAATTTAGCCGCCGAAGCCTTAATTAATAATGATGCGCTTAAGGCTTACCGCTTAATTAAACTCAGTTTGACTCACGATCCATTGGCTATTGCTATCAATACCTTAGCGCTTATTTATCGCCACCAAGGGTTAGATAAAGAGGCGGAAACTGCCTATCACTATGGTCGCTTACTCGAACCCGATGATATGAGCTTGCTGCATAATCTGGCGATATTATTGTCATCTCAAGGCAGGCTCGATGAATGGGCGCAAATCCATCAAAAGATAGAGCTATCAAGAATTGCTAACCCTTTTTATTACTTTGATATGGCAGAGCAGGCCTATCGCGATGGCGACTACAATAGCGCGATAGACTGGTATCAAAGAGCGTTAGGCAAGGCAGATTATCGTCCTGAGTTTTATCATGGTCTTGCTAAAAGTTACTTTCGCCAAGGGCAAGTACAGCAAGCACAAAACTATCTTCAAAAGGCGTTGCAATTGAGCCTTAACGATAAAGAGCGGCAGCGCTATCGCGCTAAATTAGACTCGTTAACTCATGTTGATTGAGCACTAAATCAACTGACTTGTAGACCAATTCTGGTCATATGCAATCTAAGCATTAAGCCTAAGGGGTTTGAAAAAAACTATTGATGTCAGATATCTGGGTTGCAATGTTATTGTCTGCTGGTTAGATTGCTAGACTGGCGTGGTTATTTGCTGCGCGCCAATAGTTGTTTAGTCGCTGCACGTAACGGAGTTTTGCCATGCACTTTAAGAATGATGATGTACGCATCAATGAGGTTAAAGAGTTACTGCCACCGATTGCCGTGCTTGAGCGATTTCCTGCCACTGAAGCTGCATCTGCGTCTGTGTATTCCACGCGCCATGCCATTGCTGAAATTCTTAACGGTAATGATGACCGTCTGCTGGTGGTCATAGGCCCTTGTTCAATTCACGACCCCAAGGCTGCCCTAGAATATGGCCAAAAATTACTGGCATTAAGGCAGCGTTATCAAGATGATTTGAACATTGTGATGCGGGTATATTTTGAAAAACCGCGCACCACTGTGGGGTGGAAGGGGCTAATTAACGATCCTTATCTCGACAATAGTTTTCAGCTCAATGATGGCCTGCGCGCCGCGCGCCAATTACTAGCGCAATTAAATGACTGTGGCATGCCCACTGCGGGTGAGTATCTCGATATGATCACTCCGCAATATGTGGCTGATTTAATGTGTTGGGGCGCTATTGGCGCTCGCACCACTGAGTCGCAAGTTCACCGCGAATTAGCCTCGGGCTTGTCTTGTCCCGTGGGCTTTAAAAATGGCACAGATGGTACGATTAAGATTGCCATAGATGCCATTGGCGCCGCTGCTGCGCCCCATCACTTCTTGTCTGTGACTAAGTTTGGCCATTCCGCCATAGTCTCCACCAAGGGCAATCCTGATTGCCATATCATTTTGCGTGGTGGCCGTGAGCCAAATTACAGCCGCGCCGATGTTAGCCGCGTAAAAGCTGAACTCATTGACGCCGGATTAGCACCTAAGGTGATGATTGATTGCAGCCATGCTAATAGTCAAAAAGACTATAAGCGCCAATTAGTGGTGGTTGATGACATAGTGTCGCAGTTGGCAGCAGGTGAGGATGCCATCATAGGGGTAATGATTGAAAGCAATTTAGTCGCGGGTAATCAGCAGCTTAAATCGCCTGATCAATTAACCTATGGGCAGAGTATTACCGATGCTTGTATCGGCTGGCAGGAAACTGAACAAGTGATCAAATCTTTGGCTCATGGAATTCAATTTCGCCGAGTCGCAGGGCGGGGGTAATCAGCATACCCTCACTCCCTGAGGGTAAATGCTTGGGGAGTTTACTGCTGTTGCTCGCTTAAATAGCGGTTAGCTTCTGCGAGGCTGCCGAATGAAGCGATTAAATTGTTGCGTCCTTTATCTTCAATTTCAGGATTACCTGATTCTAGCATCATCCAAATCCACGTTTTAATCAGAGGTAGTGGTGGATACATAATTTTTGCTGTGTCTAACATAACTTTCCTTCACTCTATTTTGTTGTTTGTACTCACTAGCATTATTTTTGTATTAAATTGGTATACGCTAGGTAGGCAAATCGTATCAAATTAACTGTGATTGTGAAATCAAAAACGAGTTAATAACCTCTGTTGCTCCCTTGTTTGCGCGATTTTTAAACTTTTATGATAAGGATATTTATGCGCTCGGTGACTTCCACAGATCCGCGTCCAGATAAATTACATTGGTCAGTAATACGTTTGCTTTGGCCATATTTATTAGAGTTTAAAGGTCGGGTGTTATTGGCGTTGGCGTGCTTAGTGGTGGCGAAACTTGCCACCATAGCCATGCCCTTTGTGCTCAAAGACTTAGTGAATGCCTTAAGTCTCACTCCTGAACAAGGCCTATTACTGGTGCCGCTGGCCTTAGTGTTGAGTTATGGCGCGCTGCGGTTTATGTCAGTCATCATAGGTGAAATCCGTGACACCTTGTTTGGGCGAGTGACAGAGCGCGCTATTCGGCGCCTTGGCCGCAAAGTATTTGATCATTTGCATCAGCTGGATTTAAGTTTTCATCTCGATAGGCAAACCGGCGGTTTGTCACGCGATATTGAGCGGGGCACCAGCGGCGTCTCATTTTTACTGCGTTTTATGATTTTTAATATAGTGCCAACCTTGTTTGAAATTGTGGTGGTTATCGGTATTTTCTGGAGTAAATATGGCGTTGATTTCGCGCTGGTAATTCTCTTGGCTGTGGCAGGTTACGGGGTCTTTTCTGTGGTAGTGACAGAATGGCGCACGGATTATGTGCGCGACGCCGCGGTGGCTGATTCCAATACCAATACTCGCGCCATAGACAGCTTACTCAACTATGAAACGGTTAAGTATTTTAACAATGAGCACTATGAATCTAATCAATACGATAAATCCCTAGCTCAGTGGGAAATAGCTAAGAGAAATAACCGCTTGTCGCTGCTAGTGTTAAACGGTGGCCAGGCGCTGATCATTGCGGCGGCTATGACGATTATGATGTTTATGGCGGCCAAAGCCGTCACCCTTGGCAAGATGAACATTGGTGATTTTGTGCTAGTGAACGCCTTCATGTTGCAACTGTTTTTACCATTAAACTTTTTAGGCTTTGTGTATCGCGAAATTCGCGGCGCTTTAGCCAATATTGAGCGCATGTTTGGTTTATTAGCCTTAACGCCAAAAATTGTTGATAAAGAGAATGCTATTACCGCCACTTCTGGCGCGGCTCATCTCAAGTTTGACCGTGTAAGTTTTAGCTATGGTGATAAGCGCTTATTAGATGATGTCAGTTTTGAATTAGCGCTAGGCACTAAAGTCGCCGTGGTTGGCGATTCGGGCGCAGGCAAGTCAACCCTGATTAAACTCTTGTTTCGTTTTTATGATGTTTCTGCCGGCGCAATTTTACTCGGTGGTGTGGATATTCGGGAATTAAGTCAGCTCAGTTTAAGGCAGCAATTAGCGATAGTGCCGCAAGATACCGTGCTATTTAATGACACTATTTTAGAAAACATACGCTATGGCAGACCGGACGCAAGTGATGATGAGGTCAAAGATGCGGCCGATATGGCGTACTTGACTCACTTTATCAATAGTATTCCGCAAGGGATGGCGACTAAGGTCGGTGAGCGCGGCATGAAATTATCGGGCGGCGAGAAGCAGCGGGTTGCTATCGCGCGGGCGATTTTAAAGGGGGCGCCGATTTTAGTGTTTGATGAGGCAACATCGTCATTAGACAGTGGCGCTGAGCAAGCGATTTTGCAGGCAATTAATGCGGTGGCGCGTAAGCGTACATCCTTAGTGGTAGCGCATAGGTTATCGACCATAGTCGATGCTGATAGAATTTTAGTGATGCATGATGGGCGGATTGTAGAGCAAGGACATCATCAACAATTGTTAGCGCTTAAGGGGCATTACGCGCGGCTGTGGACGATTCAGCACCAGCATCAAGATTAATGGCTGCCTGTGGCGCTTATTTTTTATAGCGATGAATGCTAAAGACTGAAATTTAAGCGCTAAGGGTTAATTGCTAAGAGTGCTTACCGCTAAGAGTGCTTAATAGTGCCTTGTTGCCAACCATCACAGATAAGCGCATTGGCATTGGTTTTGACTGGGGTGAGATGAAAAATCTTCCCTTGTCTAAAACACAGCATTTGACCTTCAAGCTCAGTAAGGCGACTGCAATTTCTACAGCTTACGCTGGCGATTTTATTGACAGATATCATTGGTTCTATGTTCATGAGGCTCTGCGCTTATTAATGGTTTGCTAATCTAATCTTGCTCGCAAAAGTGCTTTTGGTTGTGATGAGGTGCACACTTTTTTGGGATGATATAAACATTTCCGTACAAATACAAATCAAAAACGTCTTAACGTGATAATTAATCCTGATTGTTTTGCTTATGTTTTTACTGTGTTGCAATTAGTGTTTGCTGTAGTTGCGATAGTTGATCGTCTTGGTTGGGTTCGTGTTTTTTGCGTGCGGCGGCAATGTATTTATTTATGGGTAGTTGGCGGCAGTTGCGAGCTAAGCCTGTGAGATGCGTTTATTAAAAAGCCGCTAGATAGCAAATGAGTAAGTTTTAGTCTTCTGCTTAAATTATGCGCTTGTTAGCTGAGTCATTCTTGCCTTATGCTGAATCATCATAGGCTTATAGGGGCTGATATGTGGGTCAAGGCGAAAGTGCTTGAACGGCGAGACTGGAATCGCCGGCTATTTTCTCTGAAATTAAGCGCAGGAGTAACGGATTTTATCGCTGGGCAATTTATTAAGCTCAGCATAATGCGAGATGATAAACGTATTGCTCGGGCTTATTCGCTGGTCAATCCGCCCGGGCGAGATTACTGTGAAATCCTCGCGGTTGCCGTTAATGGCGGCGAATTATCGACGCATCTGCAAGCATTAGTTGCGGGAGATGAGATAGAGATGACGGTCAGTGCCGCCGGCTTTATGACCTTAAACGAAGTGCCTAACGGCTTTAAGCATTTATGGTTAATTGCCACAGGTACTGCGGTCGGCCCTTTTATCTCTATGATGTTAACAGCTGAGCCTTGGCAGCGATTTGACAAGGTGGTGCTAGTTTATGGGGTGCGCCAAGTGGACGATCTCGCTTATTTAGCTGAGCTTAGGGCACTAGAGCAGGCGTATCCGCAGCAGTTTAGGTTAGTGATTAGCGTGACCCGTGAACCCTTTGTTGGCGGTCTATCTTGCCGTATTCCCCAAGGGTTAATCGCTGGCGAGATTGAAGCTCAAGCCGGGCTGACATTGAATGCTGCAGATTCACAAGTCATGTTATGCGGTAATCCCGAGATGGTAAAAGAGGCTGATATCTATTTGCAGTCTTTGGGGTTAACCAAAAATTTACGGCGTGCGCCAGGCAATATCACCTTAGAAAAATATTGGTAGGATCATGATTACTTTACTTTATTCTCAAGCATCACCCTACGCTCGCATGGTCAGAGTCATGGTCGAAGTCTTAGAGCTTACTGCTATCCAAACCGAGATGGTTAATCCGTTTGATAATAGCCAACGTTTATTAGAAGCCAATCCACTGGGTAAGATCCCGTGCTTACTATTAAGTGACGGCAGCTCGTTATTTGATAGCGAAGTGATTGCCAGATATTTAGATAGCCTTTCCCCGCACGCAAGTTTATTCCCTGAGCCGGGTCACGATTGGCAGCGTCAATGTCAGTTCTCGTTAGTGAAAGGATTACTTGATGCGGCGGTGGCGTTAAGGCAAGAGCAAATGCGCGCGGCTGAAGGCCTGTCGTCTGATTTCTGGCGTGGGCGCTATGAGCAAAGCTTATTGCGCGGCCTGCGGGAAATCGAAAGCTCAGGCATTATTGCTAGCAATTCCCTCAATGCGGAGCGGATTGCTTTGGTGTGTTTGCTTGATTATCTGGATTTTCGCCACAGTAACTTAGCTTGGTACAAGGTAGTGCCGGCGGTAGCTAAGTGGCACCAAGGGCTGATGGATTCTGCAGTATTTTTAAGCTCACGCCCAAGTTAACTGTGTAGCGAGCGCTAGTCTGCCCTTTAGCGCTCGCTGATATCACTCTGGTGTAAGCTAATATCTGCTCACACAAGGAATATCCCTATTTGGGTGGTTAGCTGTTATGCCTGATCACGACGATCTATAGGGTGGTAATCGAGTGATTAGTGGATGTTAAAAATCCCTTATTAATCCCCATGCTATGTGATTGCAACTTGTTATACTTTGGTTTAGTATTTGCGATATTGATAACCATTATCATTAGCGTGCGCATTAACACTTACCATCTTGCACAAGGAGTTGTACATAATGAGATTACTATCTGGACTCGTGTTGGCTATGGCGACTATCTCTGCGCCCCTGATGGCAGCACCTGATAGCGTGACAGTCTATTCCTATCGTCAGCCGTTTTTAATTGAACCTATTTTGAAAGACTTTACTGCTAAAACAGGGATTAAGGTTGATGTGGTATTTGCCAAAGATGGTATCGCAGAACGCATTAAGCGCGAAGGCCGATTATCTCCTGCCGATCTAGTGTTAACGGCTGATTTCTCACGTTTAATGGAATTGGTTGAATTAGATTTAGTGCAACCCGTCGCGAGTGATAGCCTGAGCGCTGCCATTCCTGAGCAATTTCGCTCTCGCGATGACTTATGGTTTTCCCTCACTAAGCGCGTACGCAACATTTATTCATCGAAAGAGCGCCTTGGCGCCATTGATGTTTCTTATGAAGACTTAGCCTCACCGCAATTTAAAGGCAAAATCTGTACCCGCAGTGGCAAGCACCCTTACAACATTGCCTTAGTTGCCTCTATGTTGTCCCATCATGGTGAGGCTGAAACTCGCGCATGGTTAGAAGGCTTTAAAGCGAACTTAGCGCAGCGCCCACAAGGTAACGATAGAGCGCAAGTAAAAGCGGTGAAAGAAGGTTTATGTGATATTGCCATAGGTAACAGTTACTACTTAGGCAGCATGATGATGGACCCTGAGCAGCAAGCTTGGGCTGAATCTGTGGTGATTAACTTCCCTAACCAATCTTCTCGCGGCGCTCATATTAATGTCTCTGGCATGGCCATGACTAAGCATGCGCCTCATCAAGCATCGACTCTTAAATTGATGGAATATTTAGCCTCTAATGAAGCTCAAACTAAATATGCCGAGGTCAATTTCGAGTACCCAGTCAATCCACAAGTACCAGCATCAGCTATGGTCGCCTCGTGGGGTAAATTCAAAGAAGATCATTTACCTATTCAAGCGCTGGCCGATAACCATAGCGCCGCGGTTAAGCTGCTTGATGAAGTGAAGTTTGATTTGTAAATTGCTGAAAATGCTTAATCGTCTGATTTTGCAGTTGTATTCGGAAGATTCATGATCCTTACCTTGTCACGGCGCTGGTCATTCAGCGCCTTATTGATAGTTGTTATTATTGCATCGCCCTTGGCAGCTTTGGTGTTCCAAGCCTTACTGCCAAGCGCTGATGTGTTTACTCATTTGCGCGATACCGTCTTATCTCAATACATAGTTAATACCTTACTCTTAGTCGGCCTAGTGGCGGTTGGCGCCTTGCTATTGGCTTTGCCGGCTGCCTTTTGGGTTGCTCGCTGTGATTTCCCTGGGCGTTCATGGTTGCAGTGGGCGTTATTGCTGCCTTTATCTATGCCCGCCTACATAGTGGCTTATGTTTACACTGACTTGCTGGATTACGCAGGCCCAGTGCAGCGCACTTTACGATCCGTATTTGGTTGGCAAACCAGTCATGATTATTCCTTTTGGCAAGTGCGCTCGTTAAGCGGCGCCGCGGTTATGCTGGCATTGGTGTTATTCCCGTATATTTACTTGCTCGGGCGCGCGGCCTTTATGGAGCAATCGGTGCATTTGCCGCAGGCGGCCAAAGTGATGGGCGCGAGTTCATGGCAAGTGTTTTGGCGAATCTCCTTGCCGCTTGCTCGCCCCGCTTTAGCGGTCGGCGTGGCATTGGTTGCCATGGAAACCGCGGCTGACTTTGCCACTGTGAGCTACTTTGCCGTCCCGACCTTAACCACAGGTGTGTATGATGCTTGGCTTGGCTATGGCAGCATGACAACCGCGGCGCGTTTGTCCTTGATGATCCTCATGTTAGTGCTGCTGTTAGTAGGCAGTGAGCGCTTTGCTCGGCGAAAACAGCAGTTATTTCAAAAATCAGGGCAGGTTGCTGCCATTGAATTGTTGCCCTTAGCACGCTGGCAAGCTTGGCTAGTTACAGCTTACTGCTTGCTATTATTGCTGCTGGCATTTGCTATCCCCATGGCGGTACTCATTTCCTACAGCATTCACTATTTCGCTGTTAGTTGGCATAGCAATTTTTGGCAATACAGCTTAAACAGCTTAGGGTTAGCGGCTGTGGTGAGTGTGTTGTGTTTGTTGTTCGCCTTGTGCTTACAGTTTGTCTCACGGGTAAGCCCGCGTAAGCTTGATGCTATGCCAGCGCGTTTATGCACACTGGGTTACGCCTTACCTGGCACTGTGCTGGCCATTGCTGTGTTAATCCCGTTGACTTGGCTTGATTTTGCTATCAACGATGGTATGCATTTTTTGGGGTTGCCTGAACCTGGTTTACTGTTAACTGGCTCGTTAGTCGCCTTAGTACTGGCGTTTTGCATTCGTTTTGCGGCCATCGCCATTGGGAGTATAGAGGGCAGTTATAAGCGCATTAGTCCAAGCTTGGATATGGCGGCGTTAACTATGGGTAGCCAACCTTGGCGCTTATTTGCCCAAGTACACTTGCCTTTGCTGAAAAAAGGCGCTGTGGTGGCTATGTTATTAGTCTTTATTGAAAGCATGAAAGAGTTGCCTGCCGCCTTATTGCTGCGACCCATAGGTTATGAGAATTTAGCCACGTATGTGTTTCAATATGTCTCTGATGAACAGTTAGAGCATGCAGCCTTAGGGGCCGTCGTGATTGTGTTAGTAGGTTTATTGCCGTTATTTTTATTGAATCGTTCCATGGAGCAACAATGACCAGCTTGCCGCCGCCACTGCATTTTCCTCTTAAAGAAGAGTTAGCGCTGACAGTCAGTGACTTAAGCTGCGCATATCAAGACCATAAGGTATTAAATCAATTAGGGCTCAGCTTAGAACGTGGGCAAATCCTCGCGTTATTGGGCCCAAGTGGCTGCGGTAAAACCACCTTGCTGCGCGCCATTGCCGGACTGCAACCGATAAGCGCTGGCACTTTAGTGTTAGCGGGCAAAACCTTGTGTAGTAGCGATGTCTTTGTGCCCGCTGAAAAACGCGGCATGGGCATGATATTTCAAGATTATGCCTTATTCCCGCACTTAACTGTGGCGCAAAATATAGTCTTTGGGCTAAAGGGCAAATCCGCTCACGAGCAAAGGCAAGTGACTGAAGAGATGCTTGCTTTAGTCAGGCTTGACGGTTTAGGCCATAGATTTCCGCATCAATTATCGGGCGGGCAGCAGCAAAGAGTCGCCATTGCTCGCGCCTTAGCGTATGAGCCAAGCTTGTTATTACTTGATGAGCCGTTTTCGAATATTGATGCGCAGGTGCGCCACTCACTGATGATGGAAATGCGCGATATTTTAAAAGCGCGGCAAGTCAGTGCCATTTTCGTGACCCACAGTAAAGAAGAAGCCTTTGTTTTTGCTGACCAATTAGCGATTTTAACCTCAGGTAAAATTTTGCAGCAAGGCAAAGCTGAGACCCTGTATGCGCGGCCTGCTAGTCAATACGTGGCGGATTATTTGGGCGCGGCCAATTATCTCGATGCTAAGGTCATATCGACTCATGAGGTGATGACAGCCTTAGGTAAGGTTTCAAGCCCAGAAGCCTTAACTCAGGCTATTGGGTTTGAGGGGCGTTTATTATTGCGCCCTGAATATATAGGTTTGCAGCCCAACCCCAATGGCGCCGCGCACATAGTATCGCGCCAGTTTTTAGGCTATGGCTGTGAATACCGTTTGCACTGGAATAGCGAGTTACTGATTGCGCGCAGTCAGCAAGAATTTCAATGTGGAGAGCAGGTCGATATCAGCGTATTAGTTCATCCATTAGTGATTTTTGAAAGTGCGCTAGTGTAAAACAGATCAACTTGTCATTTTTTAGGCACTTGCAGTTATTGCATCGCAGATGTTAGTTTGAACTGATAGGCAGCGCTGAGTCGGAAAGGGTCAGGCTCATCTCAGTGTGAACGCCTAAAGGATGATCAAGGGTTAATGATGGTGTGTGCCAGAGTTCACACTTTTCTCGGCTAGTTTGATCTTTATACTGCGTGCATAGTCAAAGTTATTGATAATAATAAAAAAGTAACTTTGATAGGAATGCAATGACCATGGATAACCAGCTTATGCCTCGTGAGCAGCTTGGGATTTGTGCCGAAGGTAATCTGCATAGCATCTATTTGATGCTTAATGCCAAAGAGGGCGCTGAGCCCGCGTTAAAAGCAAGCTTAGCTACAGTGGCTCAGCATCTGTTTGAAAGTTCAGATACTCATAGTGATTGTGCCTTTAATGGCTTTGTTGCAATAGGAGCCAATTACTGGGATAGCTTGTATCCCTTAGCTCGTCCTGCCCAATTAGCACCATTTCCAGCGATGAGCGCCACTCATATTGAAGCGCCTGCGGTTGAATATGATTTGTTCGTGCATTTACGCTGCGATCGCTACGATGTACTGCATCAAATTGCTAACGAATGCTGCCAAATGTTAGATGGGCTAGTGGACATTAGTGATGAAGAGCGCGGCTTTAGATATCAAGATAGCCGTGACTTAACCGGCTTTGTCGATGGCACCGAAAACCCTAAAGGTCAACACAGACAGCAAGTGGCTTTAGTGGGCGCTGCTGATAGTGAGTTTAAAGGTGGCAGTTATATCCATGTGCAAAAATATGCGCATATGTTGCCTAAATGGCAGCGCTTAGCGATTAAAAAACAAGAAGATATTATTGGTCGCACTAAGCAAGACAACATTGAATATGCCAGTGCCGATAAGCCATTAACTAGCCATATTAAACGGGTTAATCTGAAAGATGCTGACGGTAATAGTTTAGAAATTTTACGCCAAAGCATGCCTTATGGCTCAATGACTAACCAAGGTTTGATGTTTATTTCTGTGTGCTGTAATCCAAGTCACTTTGAATTGATGCTGCGTAGCATGATCCATGGTGACGGTCATGGCCATCACGATCACTTACTGCACTTTACCCGTGCAGTCACAGGTTCAGCGTTCTTCGCGCCGTCATTAGATTTCATGCTAAGAGATCTTGATTGAACCTAGGCTGATGTTTTAGAGACAAAAACGCACCATTAGGTGCGTTTTTTATCTAAGGATGCAGGTGTTATTCGCAGTTATTATTCGCAATAGTTAAACAAAGAACGCACAGTTTCTAACGTAGCATCAATGTGCTTGATATTGGATGGACTAATAAAGATGGTGTCATCCCCTGCAATAGTGCCGAGGATACCTTCAGACTTGCCCATGGAGTCCAGCAGTCGCGCAATTAATTGCGCCGCGCCAGGGCTAGTTTTCACCACTATCATGGCTTGATTATGATCAACATCTAGCACTAAGTTTTTAAGTGGGCTACCTGCGGTTGGCACGCCAAGCTCAGCAGGCAAGCAATACACCATTTCTTGCTTAGCATTGCGAGTACGAACAGCGCCAAACTTGCTGAGCATACGCGATACTTTAGACTGGTTTATGTTGGTAAAACCTTCAGCTTGCAAGGCATGTACAATTTCGCTTTGTGAACCAAATCTTTCTTCTTTTAAGACGGCTTTGAAAGTACGAACTAAATCATCTTGATGCTTTGAGGTCGACATATAGGCTCTATTATATTCATGAAAACTATTCCATTTTGAATATAAGGCGGCTATGAGTCAACATAATTGCGATTTTTGTGAATAAAAATTCACTGTGAAATTCCTGTTTATATTTTTGTTTTATTCGACAAATTCAATTTGTTATCAACTTACAACCTCCGACTAACGGATAATTGCTATTCTGTTGACGATGAAGTAATGTTGGCGCAACAAGGAATTGGATGTATGTCACAAATATCTTAAAGATACGGAGATTATTATGAAAGTAGCTGTTCTTGGTGCCGCCGGTGGTATTGGTCAAGCCCTAGCTTTACTGTTAAAAACTCAGTTGCCCGCAGGTTCTTCCCTCTCTTTATATGATATTGCTCCTGTGACCCCAGGTGTTGCCGTGGATTTAAGTCATATCCCAACAGCAGTCACGGTCAAAGGTTTTGCTGGTGAAGATCCAACGCCAGCCTTAGTGGGCGCTGATATCGTATTAATCTCTGCTGGTGTGGCGCGTAAGCCTGGCATGGATAGATCGGATTTATTTAATATCAATGCTGGCATAGTGCGTAATCTCATTGAAAAAGTGGCGATTACTGCACCAACAGCCTTGATTGGCATCATCACTAACCCAGTTAACACTACCGTTGCCATTGCCGCTGAAGTGCTGAAAAAAGCGGGCGTGTATGATAAGAAACGTCTGTTTGGTATTACCACCCTTGATGTTATTCGCGCCGAAACCTTCGTGGCTGAAGCTAAAGGTCTTAATGTCGCTGACGTTAAAGTTAATGTGATTGGCGGTCATAGCGGCGTGACTATTCTGCCGTTATTGTCGCAAATTGAAGGTGTGAAATTTAGCGATGCTGAAATTGCTAGCATGACACAACGCATTCAAAACGCTGGTACTGAAGTGGTTGAAGCTAAGGCCGGTGGCGGCAGCGCGACTTTGTCTATGGGGCAAGCCGCATTCCGTTTCTGCCAGTCTTTAGTCAAAGGCTTAAATGGCGAAGCGAATGTGATTGAATGCGCTTACGTCGATGGCGGAAGTGAGCATGCACAGTTTTTTGCTCAGCCAATTTTACTTGGCAAACACGGCATTGAAAAAATACTGCCTTATGGCGAAGTCAGTAGCTATGAAGCTCAGGCTCGTGATGCCATGTTAGATACTTTAAAAGCTGATATCGTATTAGGTGTTGAGTTCGTAAAGTAATAGATTCGCTTTACTAAAGCGCCTACGGGCGCTTTTTTTTTGTGTGCAAAAGCCTAAACATTGTTTAAGTAATAAGTTAGCGTCATTGCGTTTAGGGTAAAAGAACATTATTTATGGAGTATTAAGTGTATGAATCAACAGACATCACTACCAATTCATCAAGCAATTATTAAGATCACTAACCTGCGCCTTCGCACTTACATTGGCTTTAATCCCGATGAAATGGATAAGCAGCAAGATGTGATTATTAATATTGAAATTCATTATCCCGTCGGTGAATCCTTTATTAGCGATGATGTTAGCCACGCGCTTAACTATAAAGTCATTACTAAAAAGATTATTCAACACGTTGAAATGGGTAAGTTTAAGTTGCTAGAAAGACTGACTGCCGATGTCTTGCAGCTTTGCTGTGAGCCTGCGCAAGTGACATTTGCGCGCGTAACGATAGATAAACCCCATGCTCTTAGGTTTGCAGATTCAGTGTCTTTGACCTTAGAGTTTAGCCGTTAGACCTGATAACAAGATGGTGTCATTGATTTAGGTTGAATTCACACAATTCATAGTAAGAATTGCCACAACTGCTATGCTCTATTTACTAATAGCCATTGATGTTCTTCAGATTCGCACTCGTTGATAATCTTGAATATCAAATCAGGGATGAAACATAATGTTTAATAAAGCATTAAAAGCGCAGCTCGCGGACGCAGAAATCAGGTTGCAAGAGACGGAGTCGTTAATTCAGGCCATTAAAGACAGTGTCGCTTGTATCGAATTTACCCAAGATGGCACAATTTTAGATGCAAACTCTCATTTTTTAGGCGTCGCAGGTTATACCTTGGATGAAGTTCGGGGTAAGCATCATCAAATATTTTGTACTCTTCAATATCGCAACAGCCCTCAGTATCGCCAATTTTGGACGGATTTAGCCTCTGGTCGTCCACAATCGGGAACCTTCCAGCGTTTGAATAAAAAAGGCGATGATGTTTGGTTAGAGGCCACCTATTTTCCTATCCGAGTTAACGGCATTGTTCACAAAATCATGAAAATCGCTTCCGATGTGACGGTTAAACATCAGCAGGCGGCATCGCAAGCAGCAGTGTTTGATGCGTTAAACCGCTCGCAAGCTGTGATTGAATTTACTCCTGAAGGTAAGACATTGGCGGCTAACAATAATTTTTTAACTGCTATGGGTTATAGCCGCGAGCAAATTATTGGGCAACATCATAAGATGTTCTGTTTTGATAAGTTTTATCAGGATAATCCCAATTTTTGGAATGAACTAAAAAATGGTCAATTTAAGACAGGTCAATTTGAACGCAAATTAGCATCTGGCCAAAGTATCTGGTTAGAAGCCACTTACAATCCGGTTGTTGATAAGTTTGGTAAAGTCTGTAAAGTCATTAAATTTGCCTCAGATATCACCAATAAGATCAATCAGGATAACGCAGTGCGTGATGCCGCAGGCATTGCTTATACCTCCTCGGAAGAAACTGCCAGAATTGCGTTGCAAGGCGCAAGCTTGTTAAAAGCTACGGTTGAAACCTCCAATGTGATTGTTGCTCAAGTGAATAAAACCACAGTGTCTATCAATCAACTCAATGAGCAATCAAAAAGCATTGAAGCGATAGTCTCCACCATTAGCGCCATTGCTGAGCAAACCAATTTATTGGCATTAAATGCGGCGATTGAAGCGGCGCGGGCGGGCGATCAAGGTCGCGGCTTTGCTGTGGTGGCTGATGAGGTGCGGCAATTAGCCGCGCGTACCAGTCAATCGACCGATCAAATTGCTGCAGTTGTGAGTGAAAACCGTGCATTAACGGCAAGCGCGAATGAATTAATGAATAAAGTGGCGCATACGGCTGAAAGCGGTAAGCAGCAAATTAGCGAAGTTGTGGCGGTAATGGATGAAATTAAACGCGGCGCTGATAATGTCTCTAAAACTGTCTCTAATTTAAATATTGGCTAGGCTCCTGATTGAGTCTACCCAGTTAATGATTAACTAAGCTCGCCATTACCCACCTTATTGGTGGGTTTTTTATTGGCACAAGCTTAGGTTTTGTAGCTTAATAGCACTTAGGTGTTAATGTTTGGCCAAAGGGAGTGAGTATGAGTTTATTAAATGCCTTAATGGGCAATGCCAGTGCCGTAGATTTAGTGGAATTAGACACTGAACTTAGGCCAATTCTGGCCGATAGTGAAACAATAGCACTGGCTTATAAGATGGTGCGCGACTTGTTTATCTTTACGAACAAGCGTTTAATCTTAATTGATAAACAAGGCGTTACCGGTAAAAAGGTGAGTTATCAATCTATCCCTTATAAGTCGATTACCTTTTTTGAGGTGGAAACCGCAGGCCGATTTGATTTGGACTCTGAACTAAAATTGTGGATTTCTGGGCAAAAAGAGCCATTAATTAAAGAGTTAAAGCGCGGCACTGATGTGGTTGAAATTCAGCGCACCATAGCTAATTTTGTACTTTAAGCGCTTGAGTTTTGACTAACTAAATCATAAAAAAACGCGACTTAACGTCGCGTTTTTTATGGCTAAAATCGCACTCGCATTAATCTTGGCTGTGAGCAGTTTTATGGTGCTCTCTGCTTGGCTCTTTGTGATCATGCATCTTGGTCTTGTGATGCTTATGTTCATCATGCTCATGCTCATGCTCATGACGATGCGGATGAGTTTGCTCGGGATGCTTGTGTCCTACAGCGTCGCCGCCATGTTGAGTGTGTGGATGGCTTTGCTCGTGCTCACGATAGTCATGATGATCTTTATCATGTTGATGTTGCAGGCCATCACCATAACGGCGCTCCATCTTTTCATGCTCAAATTCAGCAGTGTGTTGAACGCCATGGTTAGTTTGCTGATGCGTGCCTTGCTTGTGGTCATGCTTACTCATAATAACAATCCTTAAATAACCTATGGCTTAAGGCTACGCTTAACTAGTTTACAAAGCGTGATCTAGATCAAGTTAGGTGCAGGCATAAATTAAGCCTAAGCCATCTGCGGTTCATTATTGTGAGGCTATAGCTTAGGTTGCCCATTAGTGGTCACTCAAGCTTTTGATTTTATTAACAACTGCGACTAAGCCATTGGTTCTTGATGGACTTAGTTGCTGACTTAACCCCAATTGTTCAAAACAGGCGCTGGCATCAAAGGCCGCAATTTGCGCCGCTGTTTTGCCTTGTACGCCGTTTAGCACTAGTGCGATTAATCCTTTAATGATGCGAGCGTCGCTGTCGATTAAGAAGTAATGCTGTTGTTCGATAGCAAGGTGATAGAGCCACACTTGGCTTTCGCAGCCTTGAACTTGGGCGCTGTCAACTCGCCATTGGCCATCAAGGCTAGGTAATTGCTTACCGAGTTGCATCAATAAGCGGTATTTATCTTGCCACTGTTGGTGCAAAGCTAATTGGCTCACGGCTTGCCCAAGTGCGGCGGTATTCCATTGAAATAGCCCAGGGGCTGGCATTATCATCCCAATATCTCCAATACTTGCGCCATGGCGTCTAAAAATTGCTGAATGTCAGCTTCTGTGGTGTAAATGCCAATAGATACGCGGCAGCATCCACTTAAGCCTAAGCTGCGAATTAAGGGTTCGGCGCAGTGATGGCCGCAGCGAATAGCAATATTCATTTGATCTAATAACATACCAACATCTTGATGATGCTCATTATTGATATTAAATGCGACGACGGCTAGGTTATCGCTATGAGCACCATATAAGGTGATGTTGGGGAAGGCGCTAAGACCTGTCTGTAGCCTGTGCAATAGTGCCTGTTCACAGGCTTGCCAGTTATTTGGCAGAGCCTTGATAAAATCTATGGCGCCGCCAAGGCCAATGACTTCGGCAATCGGCGGTGTGCCGGCTTCTAGCCTATGGGGGAGCGCGGCAAATTCACTGTGCTCAAAACTCACTGAGGCTATCATCTCGCCGCCAGTCATCATGGGCGCGAGCGTATCCAGTGCTTGATAGCGGCCATACAGAATGCCAACGCCAGTCGGGCCATACATTTTATGGCCGGAGAATAAGTAAAAATCACAATCGATAGCTGTAACATCGACAGGCATATGGGCAATGGCCTGCGCGCCATCGACAACCGTTAAGGCGCCATGCGCTTTGGCTTGCTGGCAGAGGTTTTGAATGGGACTTACTGTACCCAATACGTTAGAGACATGGCTTAGCACTACGATTTTGACTTGATGCTCAGTTAATAGCTGCGCATAGGCGGCGTTATCAACACGCAGGTTAGCATCTAAGCCTATGGCGATTAACTTTGCGCCAGTGCGTTTGGCCAATTGTTGCCAAGGCACAATGTTGGCGTGATGGTTAGCGCTATCAATTAATATGGTATCAGCGGCCGTCAGTAAATCAGTTAAACCAAAGGCCAGCATATTGGCGCCCATAGTCGTGCCTGAGGTAAAGATAATTTCTTCACGGCGCTTAGCATTAATAAAGACTTTGGCTTTATCTCTTACGCTTTCAAAATCTTGAGTGGCGCTCGCGGATAATTGATGGGCAGCGCGATGCACATTGGCATTATGCTGACTGTAGTAATTATCCATTAAGCGAATGACATTGCGCGGCTTTTGACTGGTAGCTGCAGTATCTAAATAACAAATAGGTTGGTTATTTAGCAGGGGAAATTGACTGCGAAGATCGCTTTGCCAGCTAAAGTCTGACTCAAGTCGTGTCGGCATAATTGTTAGAAACCAAGAGCATGAAAAGGGCCTCGGGATCTTCAAGGATCTCGAGGCCTATTGCAAGCAGGGATTTATGGGCAAGGCACGGGATATTGCTTGGCAAGCTCATTGAGGGCGAGCTTGATTTCAGGGCTTAAGGCGAGCGATAGACTATCTATGTTTTCACTGAGCTGGGCTAAATTGGTGGCGCCAATAATATTACTGCCCACAAAGGACTGCTGATTGACAAAGGCAAGGGCAAGTTGCGCTGGGCTCAGTTGATGCTGATGGGCTAAATCAACATAAGCTTGAGTGGCATCGAGGGCTTGCTGATTGTTTGAATAGCGATTAAAGCGCTTAAACACAGTCATGCGTGCGCCTTCAGGCCATTGGTTATGGCAATATTTGCCGCTTAAGGCACCAAATGCCATGGGCGAGTAAGCTAGCAGTGGCAAGGATTCACGATGACAAATTTCGCTCATACCAATTTCAAAGCTGCGATTGAGTAAGTTATAAGGATTTTGCACTGAAACAATGCGCGGCAAGCTATGCTTTTCAGCCAATTGCAGAAATTTCATCAAGCCCCAAGGTGTCTCATTTGACACCCCGATATAGCGAATTTTACCGAGGCGGATCATTTCTGCTAAGGCTTCAAGGGTCTCAAGGATGGGAGTAAAGTGCTCGTTTTCCTGCGCCTCATAATGTAATTGGCCAAAGAAGTTAGTATTGCGATCGGGCCAATGTAGCTGATAGAGATCAATGCAATCAATGCCTAAGCGCTGTAATGAGCCATCAACCGCTTGCTGGATATTATTCCAATCTAGCGCCATGTTCGGCCGGATATAGTCACTCTTGCCACCTGGGGCTGAAATTTTAGTGGCAATAATCAACTGATCGCGGTTACCTCGCTCCTTGAGATAACGCCCTAAAATACGCTCGGTTTCACCTTGTGTTTCGTGCTTAGGCGGCACCGGATACATTTCTGCGGTATCGATAAAATTGATGCCTTTACCTATGGCAAAGTCCAGTTGTGAGTAGGCTTCGGCTTGAGTGTTTTGTTCGCCCCAGGTCATAGTTCCAAGGCAAAGTTTGCTGACATTAAGAGAAGAATGGGGCAGGCGATAATATTCCATTGGCACACCTTTAACTAAATGATCTCTGTGAATTTCAGGCTAACAGGACAAGACACATCTGCCTAGTCTTGCCTGTTTATATGCCTAAAACTTAAACAGCTGTCGTTATGACCAGTCAAAGCGAATTCATTAGAGTTGCTTTAACATAGCCAATTCACAGGAGTTATGGCCAGTATTGCCTTTCGCGGCGCATAAAGATTCAAACCCAAGGGATTGATACAGGGCTATGGCTTCCGTTAAGCGGGCGGTGGTTTCAAGGTAACATTGCTGATAACCCGCATCCTTTGCAAATTGTAAGGCGTGCTGGGCTAAACGCCGCGCCAAGCCGCGCCCGCGCAGACTGGGTAAAAAGTACATTTTTTGCAGCTCACATATTTTATCAGTGGGATTGCTACCTGCTAGCGGCGCTATGCCGCCACCGCCGAGTAACTTGCCCTGATAACTTATGACCCAATACCCACTGCCACTGGCTTGATACACAGCTGCCAAGCTATCCAAAGTGACATCCGCTACGGCAAAGCCTTGGTCGGCGCCTAAGCCATATTCAGCGGATACTTGGCGAATGATACTAGCAATGGCCTGATTATCTTTAGGTTCAATCTCTCGTAATTCAAACCCTTGTTGTAATTGGCTTTGACGAATAGCTTTATGTAAGCGCGTTATATGTTCTTGTTGCTGCTGCCATTGCTGCGCTGTGAACTGAGCTTGAATTAAGGCGAAGCGCTTATCCACTTGGCTTTGATAATCTAAATATTGCAGCCTTCCTGCTGGAGTTATCACGGCCATGCGCGCGCGGCCATCACGGCTAGAATCTAGCATGTTAAGCCAGCCGTGCTGCGCTAGCAGCTTGAGTTGGCGACTGGCATTAGATTTATCCACCTTAAATAGTTGGGCTAAAGCACTGACGCCAAGGGCTTGCTGGTTAAGCTGTTTGAGATATTGAAACTGTAACCAGTTAAGCGCATGGGGCTCTATTTGCGTGAGTTGAGCGAGGCTATCTTGCAGTTGCATCACAGTGGTTAACATTCCTTGTTCTGTGGCTGTCATAAATTAGTATCTCGCAGGATGTAATAACGGCGCCATGGCTAAAATAATGGCTTGCACGTAATTGCTTTGACGGCTCGCTACCCCATTGGTGAGTAGCCCTATAGCGCCGCCTGCTTGCTTAACATTGACGGTATTAAACATGGCATCCATGACATCACCTAGCTCCTCACCTGCAACTAAGGCGTCATAGACTTGTGTTGGCAAGGGCAGGCTAGCGCTACGATTGACGCTGAAGGTATCTTGGTGGGCTATCACTATATAAGCAAAGGTGGCCGGTCCATCTTCAAACATATCGACGCCGCCTTCCATGGCAAGAAAATAATCTGCCTTGGCATGAGCTTGACAAAATTTGACGCGATTAAGGGCTCCGAGGCGCGTTTCACTGGCCGTCATAGGTTGGTCATTAACCCCGGATGGGGCATAAAGTCCCTGGCATTCAATGTGAACATCTGGAAATAGCTCACTGAAAGCTTGCTGCGCTGCGGCAATTTTCACCGGATTCAGTGAGCCCACTGTGATGGAGATAAGTTGACTTGCCATCTAAAAAGTTACCTTACATTATTTTTTATGCGATTGTTTAATGCTTTGTTTGAATATTGTTGCGCTTTAGGTATCTTGCTTATGACATTGTGCCATAGCGCTTAGCTATCCCCAAGTGCTCATCAAGGCCAAGCCTAACTTAGACTTAGCCCCAAAGAGTCGCGAGTGCAGCTCAGTTGCTAAGCGCCAGCACGCTGAGTAAACGGCAGCATTTATGCTAACAAAGCTCACTGTCAATGGAGTGCGCCCTGTCGCCATTAGGTCGCACGGGTAACCAAATAAGGATAATAATAATGAAATTCAACAGACTCATACTCGCCATGATGGGAGTGACTAGCTCACTCTTATTGGCTGGCTGTAATAGCGATAGCAATGATGCTGTCGGACCTGAAGTCGCCGAGGTGCCAATTTTTGCGCCAGACGGTAAGCTCAGCGCCAGCATAAAGCGCACAACTTACGGTGTGCCCCATATTCAAGCCGATAATTTGCAAAGTTTGGCTTATGGCAGTGCTTATGTGCAGGCGCAAGATAACTTGTGTATCTTGGCCGATGGTTTTATTAAAGCTAACTCTGAGCGTTCACTCTATTTTGGTCCGCACGCCTCACTTGATTTCACCACAGGTATGCCAACGAGTGAAGATAACGGCAACTTGATTTCTGACTTTGGTTATAAAGCTTTAAAAGTCCGATCAATGGCCGAAGCTAAATGGCCAACCATGACTGATAAGTCTAAAGCGTTAATCATGGGCTTTGTGTCTGGCTATAACCAATATTTGGCGGATATCACTTCCGGTAAAGAAAGTCAGCCAGAACCATTTTGCGCTGGCAAACCTTGGGTTAAGCCCATTAGTGAAGTCGATTTCCTCACTTATATATTCTCGATCACCGCATTACCGGGCGCGGCTAACTTCTTAGATTTAATTTTTTACGCCAACCCTGGCGATGGTGATGAATACTTACCGCGTATTGCTGGACCTGCGCCGGCTAATGAACAGTTAGCTACTGCGCGCCAGCAATTTACCACTGAGCTCGAGGGCAAACTGCTAGCCCATGGCAATAACATCACCTTACCTGAAAAAAATCCAAGAGATTTAGGCTCTAACGGTTGGGGCCTTGGCCGCGATAAAACTGAAAGTGGCCGCGGCATGGTGCTTGGTAATCCGCATTTTCCGCACACAGGTAATTTACGTTTTTGGCAATCTCATACCACTATTCCTGGCCATTTAGACATGATGGGCGGCTCATTAGTCGGTATGCCTGGGCTTATTAACATTGGTTTTAATAAAGATTTAGCCTGGACTCATACCTTCTCAACGTCTGAGCATTTTGTGGTGTATAACTTGGAGCTTAAATCTGGCGATCGCATGAGCTATCTCTTTGATGGCGCATTAAAACCTATCAGCAAAGAAACGGTCAGCATTAAGGTTAATGCTGGGCGTGCGGGGATTTTAGTGGCTGAGAAGGATATTTATCTCACCGCCAAAGGACCTATGCTAGAAGCGCCAGCATCAGTCGCGCCATTTGGTTGGACTGATACTCAAGCCTTTATGGTTCAAGATGTTAACTCAGGCAATAGCGATCCGTTAGATCAATGGTTCGCCATGAATATGGCCACTAACTTGGATGAATTTACCCAAGCCATGAAAGACTATGATGGCTTAATTTTCAATAATACTATGTATGCCGATAAAGAAGGTAATGCCTTCTATATTGATGACTCTGCAGTGCCTGGTTTGTCTGAGGCCGCCGTTGTGCTGTTAAAAACCTCACCTGATATCAATGCAGCAAAAGCCAAGGCGGGCTTTACCATTTTGCCGGGTAACACTTCTATGTTTGCCTTCGATGGGCCAACAGCTTATCAATATGCGCCGAAAATGCTGCGCAGTGACTTTGTGCAGAACTCTAACGACTCTTTTTGGATGACTAACCCGAGTGAGCCATTAGTCTATTTCTCACCTATGTATGGCAATCTTAATAAGGCGTTATCGCTGCGTACTCGCATGGGACTGAGCTTGCTGCAAACGGGTGGCGGCAGTGATGGCAAATTTAATTTAGATGAACTTGAACAAGCCATGCTAGGTAATCACATCTATTTGATGGACTTAGTTGGTAGCGATTTGATTGCTCATTGCCAAGCGCAAGGCAGTACGCCCGTTGCCGTATCCGCCACTCAACAAGTGGATATTAGCGCGGCATGTGCGGCGCTTACGCAGTGGAATGGTCGCCAAGATACCGACAGCATAGGCGGCGCACTTATTCGTGAGTTTGCGCATTTGTTTGATCAAACAAAGCACTTAACCAGCGTGTTTGATGCCACTAATCCTGTGACTACGCCAAACACCTTAAGCAAGGATGGCAGCGCGTTAGTAACCTTAGCGCGCGCAAGTTTGAATTTGGAAGCGGCAGGCTTTACTGTGGCAGCGCCTCTTGGGGATGTACAATTTGTTGAGCGCTCATTGCCTAATGGTTTGCCTAGCGGGCAGCGTTTACCATGGCCTGGCAGTCATCATGTAGAAGGCGGCTTTAACGTGTTCTCTACCCGCTTAAGTGGGGATGACACCTTAATACCTCAGCATACCTATCCAAGTTCAGTGGATGCGTTAACCAAAAAGCCTCTTGCCTCTGGTCTAACCGCTGAAGGTTATCCCATTCGTTATGGTTCGAGTTGGATTTTCTTGGTTAACTTTACCGATGAGGGGCCTGAGGCTCGTGGGATTTTGACTTATTCGCAGTCGAGTAACATTCAGCGCGCGGAATTTGCCGATCAGACTGAGCGTTATAGTCGCGGTGAAGGCTTAAGACCGCTGTTATTCACCCCAGCGGAGATTGAAGCCAACCTAATTTCTAGCATGACGTTAACTAACAAATAATAGGTTGCGAGTGGTTGAGCAAATGCCGCAGTCTAGACTGCGGCATTTGACATTTATATCTTATTAAGTGATTGTAATTTAATGATTTAATTTTTTTTGGAGTTAGCAGGGTTGTAAAATGTGAGGTTAGTTGTTAAATATTAACAGTTTCGATAGTGATGCAGATCTCACTAGTTAAACACCTCTTTGGTGCTCGTCACAAAATGACTGTATTTGTGATCCGCAAAGGTTTTTGCTAGGGGCGATTTTTTTGAGTAAGATTGCTCGCAAGTCATTTAGGTAATCCTGATGTTGCTGTTGATCGTTGTTTTTGTGGATTTAACGCTGCGCCTTTGAAATAAAATGACGTCAAATTGGCGATCTAGATCTCAATATCGGTTTAATCTGAAATTTCATGACTTAAATTAGCGATTCCACATGTTTTTTGCAGCATAAAACGCTATCCTTTGCGCAAATAAAATAAATATTAGCTGTTTACAGTGCAAAGGTAATTATATGCAAAAAAATGCGACCGGTGCTCAAGCACCAACCGAGACCAAGGCCGTTAAACTGCCTTGGACCCGTCAAGATACCACGTGGATGCTGAGCTTGTTCGGCACTGCAGTTGGTGCTGGTATTTTGTTCTTACCTATCAATGCTGGTATGGGCGGTTTTTGGCCGCTAGTTGTGATGGCTATCTTGATTGGTCCTATGACTTATCTGGCTCACCGTGGCTTATCTCGTTTCGTGTGTTCTTCAAAAATTGAAGGCAGCGACATTACTCAAGTAGTTGAAGAGCATTTTGGGAAAGGCGCTGGTAAAGCCATCACTTTACTGTATTTCTTCGCTATCTATCCTATCGTATTAATTTACGGTGTTGGTATCACCAACGTTGTTGATAGCTTCATGGTAAACCAATTAGGCATGGAATCTCTGCCACGTTGGATATTATCTGGCGTTCTGATCTTAGGCATGATGTCTGTGATGATCGCAGGTGAGAAACTGATGTTGAAAGTAACTCAGTTCCTGGTTTACCCATTAGTGGCTATCCTGGCATTTATGTCTCTGTACTTAATCCCTAACTGGAATACCTCTGCATTAGAGCAAATCCCAGCGGCCGGTGATTTCTTAGGTACTATCTGGTTAACTATTCCAGTACTGATTTTCGCTTTCAACCATTCACCTGCGATTTCACAGTTTGCGGTATCGCAAAAGCGTGACCATGGTGTGAATGCTTCTCGTAAAGCGGACGTCATTTTACGTAACACTTCACTGATGTTGGTTGGCTTCGTGATGTTGTTCGTATTCTCATGTGTATTGTCTCTGACTCCAGCGCAATTAGCTGAAGCTAAAGCACAAAACTTACCTATCCTGTCATACTTGGCCAACGCTCATGACAGTGCATTTGTAACTTACTTTGCGCCGCTGATTGCCTTTATCGCCATCGTATCTTCTTTCTTCGGTCACTATTTAGGTGCCAGCGAAGGTATGCGTGGTCTGATCGTTAAGCAGTACGAAAGTGCTGGTAAAGAAGTGAATGAAGCCGGTGTTAACAAGTTTATTCTTGGCTTCATGTTCATCACTATCTGGGGCGTTGCCATCATTAACCCAAGCATTTTGGGCATGATTGAAGCTCTGGGTGGTCCAATCATCGCGGCTATCTTGTACCTGATGCCTATGTACGCTGTGTACAAGGTTCCAGCTCTCAAGCAATACCGTGGTCGTGTAAGCAATATCTTCGTTATTATTGCTGGTCTGTTGTCTATGACCGCTATCCTGTTCGGTTTACTTGGCTAATCCCAAGTCAGTCTAAACAGTGTTCCCAAGGATCGGGCCATTTGGCCCGATTTCTGCGTTTTTGAGGTTATATAGTTATGTTTAGCGCATTTGATATTTTTAAAATTGGTGTGGGCCCTTCGAGTTCACATACTGTTGGCCCTATGAAAGCGGCTAAAGAATTTATTGATGATTTACGTTCGAAAGGAAGCTTACGTGACATTACCAAAATTACTGTGGATGTGTACGGTTCACTGTCATTAACCGGTAAAGGTCACCATACCGATATCGCTATCATCATGGGTTTAGCTGGTAACAGCCCTGAAAATGTTGATATTGAAGCTATTCCTGAGTTCATTCAGCGTGTTGAGCAAACTGGTCGTTTAGCTGTTGGTCTGCATTGCCATACTGTTGATTTCCCAAGTGATGCCATGGTTTTCCATACTGAAGCTTTGGCTTTGCATGAAAACGGCATGAAGATCCACGCATGGGTGGGTGACAAGCTTGAGTACAGCAAGACTTACTACTCTATCGGTGGTGGTTTTGTGGTTGACGAAGAAAACTTCGGCAAAACTGCAGCGACTGATATTACTGTGGCTCATCCTTTTGCTAACGCTGAAGAATTACTGGCGATTTGTAAAGAAACCGGTATGAGCATCAGCGCCATCATGATGGCTAATGAAATGTCATTCCGCACTGAAGAAGAAGTCTATGCTGGCTTTGGTCGCGTATGGAATGTGATGCGTGAAGGTATCGAGCGCGGTTGTCATACTGAAGGCATTTTAGCCGGCCCACTGCGCGTTCCTCGTCGTGCCCCTGCTTTATATCGTCAATTGGTCACAGGTGAGCGTATATCTGCCGATCCTATGGTTATTATTGATTGGGTTAACATGTTTGCCTTAGCCGTGAGCGAAGAAAACGCTGCCGGTGGCCGAGTAGTAACTGCCCCAACCAACGGCGCTGCTGGTATCATTCCTGCGGTAATCGCTTACTATGACAAGTTCATTCAAAGCGTGGGTCAGAAAGAATCTACTAAGTTCTACTTAGCTGCTGCCGCTATTGGTTCTTTATACAAGCGTAACGCTTCTATCTCTGGCGCTGAAGTTGGCTGTCAGGGTGAAGTCGGTGTAGCTTGTTCTATGGCTGCTGCAGGTCTGGCTGAATTGATGGGTGCAAGCCCAGTACAAGTATGTATCGCTGCTGAAATCGGCATGGAGCATAACTTGGGCTTAACGTGCGATCCAGTTGCTGGTCAAGTACAGGTGCCATGTATCGAGCGTAACGCGATTGCTTCAATGAAAGCGATTAACTCAACTCGTATGGCGATGCGTCGCAGCTCTGAGCCAACCGTGAGCTTAGATAAAGTGATTGCTACCATGTATGAAACCGGTAAGGACATGCTGCCTAAGTACCGTGAAACTAGCCAAGGCGGTTTAGCCATTAACGTCATTAACTTATAATGACTTAATCGCAAGCCTTTGCTTAAGAACCACAATCGTTGATTGTGGTTTTTTTTGCCTAAAATTTATGTCGCTAATTAGGCTGCGAGTTCATATCTTATCGGGGGAATTACGGAGCTGAGTTGTCTAAGTCTAGCATTAGACTAAAGTCGTAAGCTTGCTACACTAACTCTTATGCATGGTCATTAATTAGGTGTGGCAATGAGTAAAGTGCAAGATAAACCCTATCAGTATCCAGCAGTTCCCGCGCCGTTATTTTCCACTCGAATGTTAGTGGTTCATTTTGTGTTAACCATTATTACCTTAGGTTTGTGGGGGCTGGTATGGTGGATACTTGTGCTCAAGGCCGAAGGGCGACAATTTCATTTGTTTTCGGCATTTGATGAGGCTTATTGGCAGCACTTAATCTTAAGGGAGCAACCGCCATCATCCCTGCATCCACAGCAGTTTGATGCAAATCCCGCTAAATCTGAATTTAGCGCATAACCGCAGGGCGGCGCACCGTTAAATGTGATGCAGATCACCCGTGTCAATTTTGTGACTGTGGTAGACTTTGACCCCCTTTTTTGGGCTGACGCTCAACACCATGGATGGACGTCAATTTACTGCATAACAAGGTTTGCCTACCATGACAAAAACTGCTAATTCACACCCGCGACCGACGACTTGGGCGCGCTGGTTATCTTTGCCTCTATGGAGCCAAATCTTGATTGGTATGGTCCTAGGTATTCTTGCAGGTATCATCTTAGGTCCTGATGCGGTGGCGTTAAAACCCATAGGAACCTTGTTCGTTAATACCATTAAAATGTTGATTGTGCCTTTGGTGTTTTGCTCCCTGATAGTCGGGGTCACCTCAATGCAAGATACAGTGAGCATGCGCCGTGTCGGCTTTAAATCCTTTGCTTTTTATTTGGTGACCACAACCATAGCTATCAGTATTGGTCTGGCTATCGGCGTATTGATTGAACCTGGTGCTGGCTTAGGATTAACCAGTACTGTGACCTCTGATGTTATTGTTGCCGCGCCATCACTCATGGATACCTTAATCAATATTGTTCCGACTAACCCCATCGCTGCACTCGCTAATGGTCAAATATTACAAGTAATTGTTTTTGCAGTGGCTCTAGGTATTGCGCTAGTGCTGATTGGCGAACAAGGCAAGCCTGCTATCGCGTTATTTACAAGCTTGGCGGAAGCCATGTATAAGCTTACCGATATGGTGATGAAGCTCGCTCCTTATGGCGTATTCGGCTTAATGGCATGGGTGGCCGGTGAGTATGGCGCCGCTATGTTACTGCCCCTAATTAAAGTGATTTTTGCCGTATATCTTGGCTGCGCGCTGCATATTCTTGGCTTTTATTCCCTAGTATTAAAACTGATGGCAGGATTAAGCCCGCTGCAATTTTTTAAAGGAATTAGTAACGCCATGGCTGTCGCTTTTACCACCTCAAGTACTGCTGGTACTTTGCCTGCAAGCATGAAGTGCGCCAGTGAATATCTTGGTGTTAATAAGAAGATTTCAAGCTTTGTGTTGCCCCTTGGCACTACCATTAATATGGATGGTACTGCTTTATATCAAGGCGTAACTGCATTGTTTGTGGCACAAGCCTTTGGTATAGATTTGACTTGGGTGGATTACCTGACGATAGTGTTAACCGCAACCTTAGCATCGATTGGAACCGCGGGTGTGCCGGGCGCAGGCTTAGTCATGTTGACCTTGATATTAACTACCGTCGGTTTACCCCTTGAAGGTGTAGCTTTGATTGCAGGAATTGATAGGTTGCTTGATATGGCGCGAACTGTTGTCAATGTATCAGGCGATTTGGTTGCGACGACTGTGATTGCCAAGTCTGAAAATGCGCTTGATGAAGAACATTATAATGCCGATATTCAAGACAGCGTACGTATGGCGAATGAAGCTGAGCAGAAGCAAGCATGAGTCAATAAAGACAACCGCAAGGTTATGAGTTGTAGCCATTAAAAAACCGCCCTCGGGCGGTTTTTTGCTATCAAATTACTGCTTAGTTAACACCAGCAATACTTGACCTTCGCCATCTAGCAGGCTCAATTGGCCATTGGCATATTGAGTGCTGGCTACAACAGGCATAGCTTGATTCACTAATTGCTCTTGAGCCATCAAAGCATCAACACAAGCCTTCATGGTCGTGCCGGCTGGCATCAAGGTTAATTGGTTATTGGCAAACTCATATTTGCCAAAGAATTGATTACAGCTGTTGTTACCGGTTAAGGTGCCATCGGCGCTGAAAATCAGTTCTGCTGGGCTGTAATCAACCGTAGGTTGACCCATGATGGTTTCAATTTTCCATTGACCAATCAGATCTAAGTCACTGCTTGGCGTAGTAGCTTGGCAACCACCTAAAGTGAGAGCCAAAGTGGTGATTGCGAGTACGCGTTTAAACATGAATACATCCCCAATAAAGTGTACTAAGGCCTTAGTGTATCTAAGTATCGCTTGATAGCAAAAAAGAAAGCGACAATTGTCGATTAATTACACTCGCATCTGAGAATCACTAGTAACACTTGGCTCAGTTTGCTGAGATTTAAGGCCTGCTCGGGTGATTTGGATCATAGGCGCAAGCTTAGACGATGAATCTGGGCTAAAGAAGCACGCGTTAGCATCAAGGACAAGATGAGCGGCCTGCTGCTGCAGTGATTTTTCGGCGCGGCGAATAATGTGCTGTAAATCCCTATCTGAATCAAGGAACACTAACACCACAAAGTCCTTATCAGTGTATCTTGCGGCAATATCTGCGGCTGTCTCTTCTACACAAATTATTAGCAAAAAATGGAACTTTCTTGACTGGCGATGATCAGATCATGCAAATTCACTCACTTCATCATTTTTAATGTCAATTTTTAACCCGAACAAATGGGCATATGATCACTTTCATCATGCTGAGCTAGGTGATAAACGACGAGCGGCAAGGTTAACCGTCGTCGCTGAACACATGGCGGTTGGCAGCGGTAAATCGGTTGCCAGATCTTGTAATGGTGAAGATGCCAAACTCGAAGGAGCCTATCGATTGATCCGCAATGATAATGTTAGCCCATCTATGATCAGAGCCGCCGGTTTTGCTCGCACCGCCCAAGCGATTGAAAATATAAATGAAATACTTGCTCTCGAAGACACGACAGCCCTGAGTTATAAGCACAGTGTGGCGTCTGAATTAGGGAAATTAGGCAAACCTACCGATAAGTCTCGTGGTTGGTGGGTTCATTCTGTCTTGCTACTGGATAGCCATACTTCTCGGACCTTGGGCTTGATCCACCAAGATTGGTGGTGTCGACCTGATAATCCCAACGAGGCCGATGAAAAAGAGAGCGGTAAATGGGCCGATGCATCCTATTTTACGCGGCAACGCTTGCAGGCTCACATGTCGCGAGTGATCTCAGTGTGTGATAGAGAAGCGGATATCATGCATTATTTATCGGATAAACAATCACATAGTGAACGGTTTGTGGTGCGGGCAAAACATGCAAGAAACCTAGTAGAATACGAGGCTAAGCTGTTTGAGCACATGGATAGTCATCCCGTTACCGGCGGATACACCATCGCCATCCCACAAAAAGGCATAAAGGAAGCCAGTGGGAAAAGCAAGAATCGTCCCTCGCGAACAGCCAAACTCACCCTCAAAGCCAGTGCGGTTAACATCAAACATAATCGTCAGCAGCATGCGATTAATGTGGTGTACGCACAAGAGCTCAATCCTCCCCAAGGTGAAGATGGACTATCTTGGATGCTACTGACCAGTGAGCCGATTGACACGTTGGCGCAGCAACTTCATGTGATTGATATTTATACCACTAGATGGCGCATTGAGGACTTTCATAAGGCGTGGAAAACCGGCGCGGGGGTTGAAAGGTTACGCATGACATCGCCAGACAACCTTGAGCGAGCGGCCTCGATACTTTGCTTTATTGGTGTGCGGCTACTGCAACTTCGGGAAGTGATGAGCCTGCCAATTTATCTGAGAAAAAGAGGGCAAATCGAAGCAGCGCAAAGCATGGAAAATCAAAGCTGCAGCAATGTCTTAGAGAATGATGAATGGCGAGTACTGATGCAGCTCTACAAGCCAAGGGGACATAAAGGCAAAGAAGCCCCAAATATGAAGTGGGCTTATCAATCCTTGGCCAAACTAGGAGGCTTTAATGATAGCAAGCGCACGGGAATGGCCAGCTGGTCCACGATTTGGGAGGGATGGGATGATCTTCAGGCTCAGGTAAAGGGGTATCGCTTAGCCAAAGCCCTATTTGAAGCCGGAGAAACGCTATGAGATCTGATCAAGAGACAGTATCTGCGGTGCGAATCGTATCTTGGATCACGCGGCCTAACACTTGCTGATCTTTCTCTGTGATTTCGCCATAACTGGAGTTATTCATTAATTCAAAAAATAAAATACCCGCATGAGATCCAAAACGGCGACCTAAGGCTAATTGCCTTGGTGCCATCATTAAGAAGCCATATTGATTGAGCATGCCTGTCAGGCGGTCACGCATAGAGAGTGAGCTTATGCGCTGATTTTGACACATTAAGGCTAAGTCTTGTTGCAGTAAGACTTGAACTGGTTCCAGCATAGCCAATGAGGCATGAGCAGTTAATGGGTCACTTTCAGATAAGACAATTAAGCAACCAAAGTCACTACTGTCAGGCCAGCGGATTGGCCGCGAAATAATATATTCCAGTTGGCCAACTTGCTCAGGCAGGGATAGCTGCGTTTCTGACAGTTTGATTTGTAAGCCTTGCCATGGCGCTTTTAGAAATTGCTCGATAAGAGGATTGGCTAATTCTATCACTAGGCCTGGATGCAATAGATGATCGCCTGCGCAAGTAATAACCTCATAACCTGCATTGGTTCTCTGTAAAATTATGATTTTAGATGATTTATAATAGTCGTTTAGCAATTCACATTGTTGAAACCAACGAACGAGGTTAATCGTATTATGTTCATTTTCTAAAATACTTTGTGACGGGTCGAACTCGCTGGTTAACATCTGTTGCGTCCTTGCATGGCTGTTATTTAATCAGTGTGGGGCAGATGCTGAAATTTGTAAATTAAAAATCCAGATTTTGATATTAATAGCAAGTGCTATCAGGCGTATAATGCCTTTTTAAAGAGGAGTGCCTTATGTATCAGCTACGAATTGCGAACTTAAGTGATCTCGATATCTTGTGTCAGCTTGAGTCCTGTCACGCTCGGCAAGAAAGTCGCGGCCATTGGCAAAGTGAGGCCTTACCTCGGCAACTGCTGAGTCTTCTGCTGGAAAAACATCTGGTGGTATTCGCCACTGAAGAATCCAAAACGATTGCTTATGGCATAGCCGCTGATTGGCAAACTATGGTGTCTATGCCTTTGTATAAAAAAGGCTTTGATCTGGTTAAGCAACAACAAAAAGCGGCGCCTTGGTGTCATTGGGGGCCTGTATGGGTCAGTCCTTCTGAGCGTGGCCATGGCTTATGCGGGCAGTTGTTTGCTTTCGCCTTAACGCATTTAGAACAACAATACCGCTCGATCCAGGCCATAGTGGCAGAAGATAATGAGGCATCGTTTCAGGCCCATAGCCGCGAGGGCATGATGACAGTCGCAAGTTACTTCTCAAGCCAAGGGCAAGATTATTATTTGCTCAACCGTGATATTTAATGAGGCATAGATGACATCCGAGCAATTTATCGCCTCCAAGTTAGTGCTATCAAGTCAGCATTTGGCTCAGTGTTTATTGTCGCTGTGGTCCAGCGAAGGTTTAACCGTTAAGGTATGGCGCCAAGTACAAGGACAAACTACTCGGCTTGTAATTGAGTCTGATGATGGCTGCTTTGATTGCGGTGATGAGCGCAGTTTGCAATCGAATTTAACGGCGCTTGAAAATGAGTCTATGCCAGAGCTTACGACATTAACGGCTGTGACTATGGCCGCCTTACCCTTAAGCCACTTGCCTATGCTAATGATGCAATACAATCATTTTGATCATATCTAACGTTAGCTCAGCGTTTTTTAGGCACAAAAAAAGCGAACCTAGGTTCGCTTTTTGACTAACAACAAACTTATAAACCGGCGTCAGTGCGCAGATCATCAGCCTTGTCAGTACGCTCCCATGGGAACTCTTCACGACCAAAGTGGCCGTAAGCGGCAGTCGCTTGATAGATAGGACGAGCCAAATCTAACATTTCAGTTAAGCCGTATGGGCGCAGGTCGAAGTGCTGACGTACCAGTTGGATCAGCTTGTCTTCAGACAGCTTGCCAGTACCGAAAGTTTCCACGCTGATAGAGGTCGGCTCAGCCACACCAATCGCGTAAGACACTTGAATTTCACAGCGATCGGCTAAGCCTGCTGCCACGATATTCTTAGCAACATAACGAGCTGCATAAGCCGCGCTACGGTCTACTTTTGATGGATCTTTACCAGAGAAAGCACCACCACCGTGACGAGCCATACCGCCGTAGGTATCTACGATGATTTTACGGCCAGTCAAACCACAATCACCCATAGGGCCACCAATCACAAAGCGACC
This sequence comes from Shewanella sp. SNU WT4, assembly GCF_006494715.1. NCBI lineage: Bacteria > Pseudomonadati > Pseudomonadota > Gammaproteobacteria > Alteromonadales > Shewanellaceae > Shewanella > Shewanella sp. SNU WT4. The sequence continues at coordinate 3,578,267 of NZ_CP041151.1, read as the reverse complement.
AGTTGGGTTAATGAAGTACTTAGTATTGGCATTTAACCACTGCTCAGGCAGTACTGGCTTGATGATAGTTTCCATCACGCCTTCGATTAAATCTTTCTGGCTAACGCTGTCGCAATGTTGAGTCGACAACACGATGGCATCAATGCCTACAATCTTGTTGTCATCATAAGCGAAAGTTACTTGGCTCTTAGCATCTGGACGCAACCAAGGTAACAGACCACTCTTACGCACTTCAGACTGGCGCTTAACCAGTGCGTGAGCGTAAGTGATAGGTGCTGGCATCAGCACGTCAGTTTCATTGTTGGCGTAACCAAACATCAAGCCTTGGTCACCAGCGCCTTGCTCTTTAGGATCGGCTCTATCAACACCTTGGTTAATATCAGGTGATTGCTTACCGATAGCATTCAGAATTGCACATGAATCGGCATCAAAGCCCATGTCTGAGTTGGTATAACCAATTTCACGAACTGTTTTACGAGTCAGTTCTTCAATATCAACCCACGCAGAAGTGGTTACTTCACCACCGACCAGAACCATGCCAGTTTTGACATAAGTTTCACAGGCAACCCGTGCCTTAGGATCTTGCTCTAGGATTGCATCTAATACCGCATCAGAGATCTGATCGGCGATTTTATCGGGATGACCTTCTGATACTGACTCAGAAGTAAACAGGTGATTTGCCATATTCACAAAATCTCGTTAAATAAGTTAATTATGTAGAAGCATCTACATCTAGACGGCTATTCTAGATGAAATTTGCCCTATGATCACCCTCAGTGAGCAAAAATTCATGTACTTTGTGAGCTAGTTGAGTTTTTTCACCCTAAAAATAGCCCCAAACTGATGCGTGAAAATGCGACATTTTCATTTGCTTCAACCTCGTATGTAAGGGAAAATGTGGCTCCATCATTGGTTGTTGCACGCAAGTCTCAATAATAAGCAGGAGAGAGCATGTCTTCCCGTAAAGTACTCGCCAACGCTATCCGTGCGTTAAGTATGGACGCAGTTCAAAAAGCAAACTCAGGGCATCCTGGTGCACCTATGGGCATGGCAGATATCGCCGAAGTTTTATGGCGCGACCATTTAAACCATAACCCACACAATCCTACCTGGGCTGATCGCGATCGTTTTGTATTGTCAAACGGTCATGGTTCTATGCTGCATTACTCGCTGCTTCACCTCAGTGGTTATGACTTAACCATCGAAGATTTAAAACAATTCCGCCAATTGCATTCACGTACTCCAGGTCATCCTGAATATGGTTATGCGCCAGGGATTGAAACAACTACTGGTCCATTAGGTCAAGGTATCACTAACGCTGTAGGTATGGCGCTGGCTGAGCGTGCATTAGCTGCCCAGTTCAACCGTGATGGCCACGAGATTGTAGATCACCATACTTATACTTTCTTGGGTGACGGTTGTTTAATGGAAGGTATTTCTCACGAAGCCTGTTCATTAGCTGGCACCTTAGGCTTAGGCAAGTTAGTCGCGTTTTGGGATGACAACGGTATTTCTATCGACGGTCATGTTGAAGGCTGGTTTAGTGATGATACCCCTAAGCGCTTTGAAGCATACGGCTGGCATGTAGTCGCTGGTGTTGACGGTCACGATAGCGCTGCTATCAATGCTGCCATCGTTGCCGCTAAAGCTGACCCACGCCCAAGCTTAATTTGCTGCAAAACCATTATTGGTTACGGCTCACCAAATAAGTCAGGTTCTCATGACTGCCACGGCGCACCATTAGGTGCTGCTGAAATTGCAGCGACTCGTGAATTCCTAGGTTGGACTCATGGTCCATTTGAAATCCCTGCAGAAATTTATGCGTCTTGGGATGCAAAATCAGCAGGCGCTGCCAAAGAAGCGGCGTGGGATGAGAAGTTTGCGGCCTATAGCGCAGCGCATCCTGAGTTAGCTGCTGAGTATTTACGCCGCGTAAACGGTGAACTGCCCGCTGACTTTGCTGAGAAAGCCGATGCTTATATTGCTGAGCTGCAAGCCAATCCAGCTAGCATAGCGTCACGTAAAGCATCACAAAATGCGTTAGAGCATTATGGTAAGTTGTTACCAGAATTTATGGGCGGCAGCGCTGACTTAGCGCCATCTAACCTGACTATGTGGTCTGGCTCAAAAGCGCTGACTCATGATGATGCGTCTGGCAACTATATCCATTATGGTGTGCGTGAATTTGGTATGACCGCCATCATCAACGGTATCGCTCTGCATGGCGGCTTTGTACCGTATGGCGCGACTTTCTTGATGTTTATGGAATATGCCCGCAATGCTATGCGTATGGCAGCCCTGATGAAGATTCAAAATATTCAGGTCTATACCCATGACTCTATTGGTCTGGGTGAAGATGGTCCTACCCATCAGCCGGTTGAGCAAATTGCTTCACTGCGTTTGACGCCAAACATGAGCACTTGGCGCCCATGTGATCAGGTTGAATCAGCCGTGGCTTGGAAGTTTGCTATCGAGCGTAAAGATGGCCCAACTTCACTGATTTTCTCGCGCCAGAATTTAGCGCAGCAAACTCGTGATGCGCAGCAGTTAGCCAATATCGCCAAAGGTGGTTACATCCTTAAAGATTGCGCTGGCACACCTGAGCTGATCTTGATTGCCACAGGTTCTGAAGTGGAATTAGCTATGTCAGCTTACGAGCAGTTAACTGCCAATGGCCGCGCAGTACGCGTTGTGTCTATGCCAGCTACCGATATGTTTGATAAGCAAGATAAAGCTTACCGCGAAGCGGTACTGCCAAGCTCAGTGACAGCACGCGTTGCCATTGAAGCTGGTATTGCTGATTTCTGGTACAAGTATGTGGGCTTAAATGGCCGCATTATTGGTATGACTAGCTTTGGCGAGTCAGCACCAGCGGGTGAATTATTCAAAATGTTCGGCTTTACCACAGAAAATGTGGTTAACGCAGCCAACGAACTGCTGAATTAATCACACTCAGTGAGTACCAGTGTGATGGTGCTTACTGATAAGGTCGGCATTAAGCCGACCTATAACAGCGGCTTACCCAGTGATTAGGGTAGGCCGCTGTGCTATATCTGCGTCCGCCATGGAGGAAGTGTCTGCCTATGATTAGAGTTGCGATAAACGGCTATGGTCGAATAGGGCGTTCTTTATTAAGAGCCTTATACGAATCAGGAAAACGCCAGCATATTCAGATAGTCGCAATTAACGAATTGGCGACGCCTGAGGCTATGGTGCATTTAACCCGTTACGACACCACTCATGGTCGCTTTCCATTGCCGGTGGAATATCACCAAAACCATATGTGTATTGGCGATGATAACATTATATTACTGCATGAAGCGCAGGCGCACTTATTGCCTTGGCAAGCGCTAGCCATTGATTTAGTGCTTGAAGCCTCGGGTAGCCTTAACGACAGGCAATCCTGTGAAGCGCATTTGCAGGCAGGCGCCCGCAAAGTATTAATTTCTAACCCTTCTTCAGCTGATGTGGATGCCACCATAGTCTATGGCGTCAACCATGACAGCTTGCAAGCCAGTCACACTATCGTCTCTAATGCATCCTGCACGACTAACTGTATTGTGCCCGTGATTAAAGTGCTTGATGAGCATTTTGGCGTTAAAAGTGGCGCCATCACTACTATTCATTCAGCCATGAATGACCAACCTGTTATCGATGCTTATCATGACGATTTGCGCCGCACCCGCGCTGCCAGTCAATCTATTATCCCTGTGGATACTAAGCTTGCCCGCGGTATTGAGCGCATTTTGCCGCAAATGAAAGATAAGTTTGAAGCCATTTCAGTGCGCGTGCCGACGATTAATGTCACCGCCATTGATTTGTCAGTGACTTTGGCGAGTAAGGTTGATATCGCCACAGTTAATCAATTGCTTGAGCGCTCGGCGCTCGGCATGTTTTCCGGGATTTTAGGTTACACCAATGAGCCTTTGGTCTCGTGTGACTTCAATCATGATCCCCGCTCCTGCATAGTCGATGGTACCCAAACCCGTGTCAGCGCCGGCCACTTGGTCAAATTATTATTGTGGTGCGATAACGAATGGGGCTTTGCGCAGCGGATGCTAGATACCAGCTTGGCCTGGCATCAAATCAAACAATAACGAATTCTATTTACGAAATAAGGAAATAACCCATGCCAATTATTAATATGTCCGATTTAGCACTTGCGGGTAAACGCGTACTGATCCGTCAAGACCTCAATGTGCCAGTGAGCGCAGGTAAAGTGACTAGTGATGCCCGTATTCGTGCGTCTTTGCCAACCTTGAAATTAGCCTTAGAGCAGGGCGCTGCTGTGATGGTAATGTCACACTTAGGCCGCCCAGTCGAAGGTGAGTTTGCTGCTGAATTCTCAATGCAGCCAGTGGTCGATTATTTAGCGCAAGCGTTAGATTATCCAGTGCGTTTAGCCAGTGACTATCTTGATGGCGTAACAGTTGCTGCCGGTGAGTTAGTAGTATTTGAAAACGTGCGCTTTAACAAAGGCGAGAAGAAGGATGATGAAACCTTAGCGCGCAAATTGGCAAGCCTGTGTGATATCTATGTGATGGATGCTTTTGGCACCGCTCATCGCGCCCAAGCCTCAACCCATGGTGTTGGTTTATATGCACCGATTGCTTGTGCTGGCCCTTTATTAGCTGGTGAACTTGATGCCTTAGGTCGCGCTATGGATAACCCTAAGCGTCCATTAGTTGCTATTGTTGGCGGCTCAAAAGTATCCACCAAACTGACGGTATTAGAAAGCTTATCTAAGATAGTTGACCAGTTAGTGGTTGGCGGCGGTATTGCTAACACCTTTATTGCAGCGGCAGGCCACAATGTTGGTAAATCCCTGTATGAAGCTGACCTGCTTGATGAAGCTAAGCGTTTGTTGGCTAATGCCCAAAGCCGCGGCGGTGACATTCCTGTCCCTACCGATGTAGTGGTTGCGAGTGAATTTAGCCCAACGGCGAGCGCTACCTTAAAAGATGTATCTGAAGTCTCTGATACTGATATGATTTTTGATATCGGCCCAGATAGCGCTGAAGCCTTAGCTGCCATTATTGCCAACGCTGGCACTATCGTATGGAACGGCCCTGTGGGCGTGTTCGAGTTTGATCAGTTCGGCGAAGGTACTAAGCGTATTGCCCAAGCGATTGCAGATTCAGATGCCTTCTCAATTGCTGGCGGCGGCGATACCTTAGCAGCCGTTGATAAGTATGGCATTGCCGATAAAGTGTCTTACATCTCTACTGGCGGCGGCGCTTTCCTTGAGTTTCTTGAAGGTAAAGAGTTACCAGCAGTGGCTATGCTGTTAAGTCGTGGTAAATAATAATAATTCTATTGCCACTAAGGAGCCGGCGTAAGTCGGCACAATCAATGTCGAGTCAATCAATAGCGACCTCGGTGAAACATCACCCTATTATTGGAGTTTAAAATGGCCCTTATTTCCCTACGTCAATTGCTGGATCATGCTGCTGAACATAGCTATGGTGTGCCAGCATTCAATGTTAATAACTTAGAGCAAATGCGCGCCATTATGCAGGCCGCAGAAGCCACTGACAGTCCTGTGATTGTTCAAGCGTCTGCTGGTGCTCGCAAATATGCTCGCCCACAGTTTCTTAAGTATTTAATGGCGGCGGCGTTAGAGCAATATCCAGATATCCCAGTCTGTATTCATCAAGATCACGGTACTCACCCAGATGTATGTCAGCGTTCAATTCAATTAGGCATGTCATCTGTGATGATGGATGGCTCCTTAATGGCTGATGGCAAAACTCCAGCAAGCTATGAATATAACGTAGACGTGACTCGCAGAACCGTAGCTTTTGCTCACGCTTGTGGCGTTTCTGTGGAAGGCGAAATTGGCTGTTTAGGTAGCTTAGAAACTGGCATGGCTGGTGAAGAAGATGGCATTGGCGCCGAAGGCATTTTAAGCCATGACCAAATGCTGACGACTCCAGATGAAGCCGCTAAGTTTGTTGCTGCCACGCACGTTGATGCCTTAGCTATTGCCATTGGTACTAGCCATGGCGCGTACAAGTTCAGCCGTAAACCTACGGGTGACGTACTGCGCATCGATCGCATCAAAGAAATTCATGCCCGCATTCCTAACACTCACTTAGTGATGCATGGTTCATCGTCAGTGCCACAAGAATGGTTGAAGATCATCAACCAATACGGTGGTCAAATTCCAGAAACTTACGGCGTGCCGTTAGAAGAAATCGTCGAAGGCATTAAGCACGGCGTGCGTAAAGTGAACATTGATACTGATTTACGTTTGGCTTCAACTGGCGCAGTGCGTAAGTTCTTAGCCGAAAACCCAGCCGAATTTGATCCTCGTAAATTCTTAAAGGCGTCAATGGATGCTATGGATTCTATCTGTACTGAGCGCTATGAAGCCTTTGGTTGTGCGGGTATGGCGTCTAAAATCAAGCCATTGTCGCTGCAAGCCATGTATAAGCGTTATCAAACTGGCGAATTAGATCCACGCATCAACTTCTAATGTAATCCCTGATGCTATGAAAGCTCGCCTTAGCGGGCTTTTTTAATGTCAAATTACTAACATTTTGCTAATGTTTAGGTGTTTTTAGTAACTTCCGTTGATTTTCAAGAGGGTATATTGATGACATTTAAAGCAATGGTAATGGCTGCGTGTTGCAGTTTGCCAATAGCGGCACTGGCTGCCGATGATAATGCGAACAAGACTTTTAGTGGCGCGGCAGAATTAGGGGGTACATTAACCACAGGCAATACCGATACGTCATCGGTCAAAGGCGCAGTTAAACTTGAGCATGACATAGCTAACTGGCATAACACTTATGAGGCTAATGCGCTTTATAGTAAGGATACCGATGTAGTGACTGCTGAGCGTTATTTTGCCGGCGCGCAGGGCGATTACGCCTTAGATGAGCGCAGCTATTTGTTTGTGAACTCAAGTTATCTTAACGATCCCTTTACCGGTTATGACTATACCATCACGGCGGCCACAGGTTATGGCTATACCGTCTTTGAAGATTTAGCGACTAAGTTAGATGTGCAAATTGGTCCTGGTTATGTATATCAACGTTTAAATGCAGAGCAAGCGCTGTTATTGGGCGAAGAAACTGAGCAAAGCTGGGTGGCGCACGCTGGGGTTAATTTTGAAACTAAAATCAGTGAAAGCTCGACCTTTAACCAAAGATTGGTGGCGGATTATGGCGATAAGCTTGATGGTCGCAGTGAAACCTCTATTACTGCCAATATTATTGGCGCCCTTGCCATGAAGTTTTCTGTGATAGTGCGTTATAACAGTGAACCGTTAGATGAAAAGAAAAGTACAGATACAGAAACTAACATAGCCTTATTATATTCGTTCTAGGCTGTTATCTTGGCAAATGTTAGTTTTTCCTCATTTGACTGGGCTTATTACTGCTGTGTCCATACGCAGTGAAGCATGTTAATCGCGCGCTAAATCACGCGCTGAGTCACACAAGAAATAACACCATAATAAGTCGCATACTAAATCATGTTTTAAGTCACACAAACAGACATGCGATAAATATAGGGGGGGCAGCCCCCTATATTGGCGCTAATTCACACTGACTGTTATGAATGGATAGTGCGGTATCGACAACATTCAGTAGCAGCAAGTCGGCTAATTACAATGAATCATTCACAAAACTAAATAAGGATTTATGGCTGAATATTATTTTGAGGTAAAGATCACGAAATAAACTATTAAGCACTTATGCTTTTAACTTCTATTTGTATACTGCTATGCCAAATTTATTGAGATTGAGTGAGTATGCATATTGGCCGCTGTTGGTTAGATAATCAGAAACAGCAATTAATTTCCGATGAAGGCCAGATTTGGCAATTAGATCACACTGAGTTAGCTGTGATTTCTTGCTTGCTGAATAATCGTGATAAAGTGGTTTCGCGTCAGACGTTATACGTCTATTTTAACGGCGACAATAAACAACTCCAACTCAACCCCATAATACATAAGTTGCATCGTTTTATCGGGCCGAAAGACGCCACCTTACTTGAAGTTGTCGGCGTGCAAGGCTACTTGCTCCATGGTCGCAAACCGCCACGTTCGCAATTAAATGCTTCCCCCTATCAAGCCATCCCTCTGTTAGCGTATAGTATGGTAGTGGTAGTTATTGCGTTATTGATCTTTTGGTTACTGCCAAAAATCGATGATATTGAGGTGAGTTTTGATAATGTCTACGAGCAGCAAATAACCACTGATTATGGCCAAACATTAACCCTGCAAGTCTTTCCCCATGACAAAGATCAAGTGAATAAAGTGGTCAATAATAGCGATCATTTACAGGAGCAATTATTAACCTGTAAACATATTCCTTGGCAAATGATTGGTTATGCGATCTCCAGTGATACTTCTATGATTCATTTTGTATTGATGAAGAATAACAATAAGATTCCAGAATACCGCAATATTAAGTTATTTCAGCATGAGCTTAATATTTGCGCAATTAATTCTGCTTGGTTAACTGAGGTCGGTATTTGTGGTTAAGTTAAATGATTGGCGAATGGCCTTTGGTATTTGTGTCTTAGCCATAGTATTAGTGGTTGGCGTGGTTTATGGTGGCATAGTTCTGCTCAATAAACATACAGCTAAGGAGCAATTTCAGTGTGCGTCTGTGGTGTATAACGATGCTCACAAATTGCAAGATCATAATAATCTCAAACTTAGCGTCAATATTAATCAGGATAAAGTCATATTTGACTATGACTATTATTCTGGCCAAGACCGAGTGGGCGGCGTGACTTTACATGGCAGTTTGGAGTCGATTCATGTATCAGACATGACTTATGATTTCATCATTCACTCGGGTGAGCTGGATATGGATTTAACCGCTAAGAATATTCCTGCTGAGATAGTGCGTGTGCTCGACCAAGGACGCAAGGCGCTGAACCTCACCAACAACCAACTGCCACTTGCCATGCAAGTTTCGCAAGTATTTAAGCAAGACAATCAAGTATTCATACGCTTTATGCCAGGCAATAATATCTGGAGTTGTCAAAAGCTAGATTAACTCATGAACAGCTACACTTGGTTGTCAAAAACTTAATTTAGTAAACCAGTCATCAAGAGTTAAGCGTGAGTAATTCACTAGGTTTAATCTCTGCTTGAGCCTTATACTGTGGCGCAGTATGAACTAATTGCCAGAGGAGTCTTCATTGGCCGATATTCAAGTTAAGCAAGAATCCTCCAATTCGATTAAGTTCAGCCAAGTGCTGGAAGCTGGCGCCGATCAGCGCGTAGATTTATATTTCTCACTGCCGCAAGATTTAGGTATTAACCCTAAGTCGCTCAATGAAGAAGACTACCATCATAGCGCGGTACTGGGTCGTCGTTCTTATTTTTCGCAAGGCCTGCATTTACCTTTAGTTCAAGGTCGTTTCACTAGTTTTAAAAAGCAAAGCCTTGAGGACTATCGTATTTACCTCAACCTTTTTGCTTATCAATTTGCTGTGGCCATTGAAACCGATAGCAAAGAATTAGCGCGCCTTAGCGATCCTGAATTATTTTACCCATCGCTGCAGGAACAACTTGGGCTATTAGCCGCCATGCTAAAAAAGTTTCGGCGCAGCTCACCTGCCGATCCTAAATGGCAATCTTACTTTGAAAACGCCGATAACTATTTGTCATGGTTTTGCGAGCAAGCGATTTTAAAACTCTTAAGCCATAGCCCGCGCACCAGCGAATTTGCTGAATGCAAAGAACTCGCTTTAGCCTTTTGCCGTGAAGAGTCGAGTTATCGCGAAGTGAATCGCTATAACTCAGCGCAAACCGTTAATGACCCTAACCGCATATCTAATAAGATGCTGCTATTAAGGCGCTTGCTGCAACAAGGGGTGGTACTTAAACAAGAGCAGCGCTCATTGGGTAAGGGTTTAAAAAAGCTAACCACAGGCGTAGCAACAGCGCTAGTGATGATGGTGGTCTATAGCATGGTGTTTCAGGCGCAAGGTATGCTGAGCGGCTTGACCATGGCATTAGTGGTAGTACTCGCCATTATTTACGGTTTTCGCGAAATTTTTAAAGATGATATTCGTGATGCCATTTGGCGCCGCATTCAGCGCGGGCGGCCACGTTGGAGCCGAATATTGCGCGATACTGTCAGTCAAAGCGTGATTGCCAAGCAGCGTATTTGGCTGGATTTTGTCACCAGCAAAGATATGCCAGATACCGTCAAAGAGATTTTACAACGGCGCCATAGCCAGAATAAGGTCGAGTCGGAAACCTTGCATTATGCGGTGCATGCTAAGGTCAGTAAGACAGGTTTTTTAGCGGGATATCATAGAATTCAAGAATCGATTAACTTCAACTTAGTGCCGTTTTTACGTCACTTAGAGCGCAGTAACATTAAAGTGTATCGTGAGCAAGATGGTAACGTCAGCAGTGATTCTGCTGAGCGTCGCTACCAAATCAATGTGGTGGTTTCGTTGCGAAAAGGCAAACAAGCGCCAAGTTATGCCAGATATAAGTTAACAGTTAACCGCTCTGGGATTGTGGAGCTCACCCAAAGCAGTTTACCTGAAAACATCTTGGCGATTAACTCAGAATTAGAAGCGCCAGATAGCCATTAATCAGCTTATTCTCTTTAGTTTTAAGCCTAAAGAGCACTTAATGGCCGCGTATAGGCTTGGCAAATTTGCTGTTCACCGGTTTGCTTGGCGCGGTGCAAGGCAATGTCGGCGTGGCTTATCAGGGTGGCTAAGTTATCTTGCTGGGTTCCCGCCGCAATCCCTATGTTAAGCCCATCGCCTAAGTCGAATTTAATCAAATAGTTCATTAGGTCACTGGCATAGAGATGCGCTTGATTCGGCAAGGTCTCAGGCATTAACAGTAACAATTGCCCAGTTTGGCCGCGGCACAGCTTAAAATTCGGAGTAATGAACTCAATCAAGTGCATTTCAATACTGTGCTGATGCGTATCCAGCTGATTTAAGGCGCTGATATGTTGGTGCGCTATCTCAGGGCTGATATCAATGAGTAACAAACTGGCTGGATGCTTAGATGATTTATCTAGTTTTTCAAAGCAGCGTTGCAGCTCGTGCTGATCACCCAATAAGTCATCATTATGTTTAGCGCTAGCGATATCCTGCGGGTTCTCAAGGGTATGCTTAGGGCAAGCTGGTAACCAATAACTAGTAATGGCTAAGACTTCACCTGCTGAATCTGTGTGACTCGTTAGCATAAGTTGCCATTCCTGCGCGCTTTGGCTGAATAGAGTAATGACCAGATTGCCGTGCCAATGACCTAAGCTAGTTAACTGCTCTTGCACACGAGTCCATAGCCCTGCTTGCTCGTGATTAACTAAGCTTATTAGATTGATATCATCCATCTCTTGCTTGAGTTGTTGGTTAAAGGCGGGATTGACTTCAATTAACTGACCATCGGGTGCAAATAGGGCACCAGCAATGGCGCCATCACTAAACATGGTTAAACGGCTGACTTGCTCGCGACTAAGGCAAAGGTCAGTCTGTTGAGTGATTGTCAGCAGCAAGTAATAATCACGGTGACGGCCAAAGGGAACTTTGCGAATAGTAATGGCTAAGTAGTCCCCTTGCTGCTGGCGCAAATCGAGCTCACCCTTCCAGATATTGTATTGATTGAGTGTCGTCAGCATGGCGCTAAACTCTTTATCTTGCAGCTGTAAGCAGCGCTGCAAGCTTCTGTCTTTTAGATCTTCTTCCAACATTAACAAGGTCGCTGCCGCTTGGGCGTTGGCTGTGATTATGCGTCCTTGATCTGTACTAATAATTCGCCCTTGGCCGTCATCAAATAGATGCTCGGCCAGCTGCATGCTGAAAAAACCCGCGCGCTTTTGTAAGTGTCTGCTATGTTTCAGCCCAATGAAAGCCATGGCTAACAGACCTAAACACACCAATAAAATAAGCACTAAGTAACGCGACATCGCAAATTGGTTATAAAGGTAGGCGTTGTCTATGTAAGACAATAAGAAGTAAGAGTAATCGTTAAACTGGCCATTTTTTAATTGGAACTTTAAAAACACTAAGGTGACATTTTCACCTTGAAATTGGCCGTAATGCTCTTTCTCCATGTTCTTCCACAATGCGGGATAACTATCATTTAAGTTAGTGCCAAGCTCTGTTGGAATGCGACTCGATGTTTGTTGATTGGATGACAGAGTATTCAGCTGGCCATCGACATTAAATAAAAACAGTGATGCGTTAGGATCGCCAAAGCTGTTTTGTAAGCGCGCGAGATTAACGTCCATGGCATGAAAGGTAATGAGGTAGATAGGGCTATTGAATTCGGGATAGTTAATCTTAGTAACTTGATAAACCACGGGTTTTATCTTGCCATTGCCGGAGCTAAAGGTAATTGGCGATAGATAAACTTGGTCGTGCTCTAATGCACTGATTTTAGTTAATAGTTTATCTGATAAGGTCGCCGCGCCGAGTTCATCACTAAAGTTGATCAATTGCTGGCCTTTGCCATCATAGACAGCAATGCCTTGTAAGCTATCTAAGTTCGCTTGTAATTCTTGCCAGCTCGATACCAATTGTTGGCGGAACTCTGGCTGCGGGTTTTGCAAAAATGACTTTAATAAGGTGCTTTTGGCTAAGCTTCGGGTTTGAAAATGCTGAAAATTAATTTGGTCGGTAAGATCATTGGCAACACTTTGCAATTCGCTGTAGCGCTGGCTTGCCCGCTCCTTGAGGATATTTTTTTGGCCTAACTCAATAATGACATTAGCGAGAACCACAATACAAAATAACAACACGGCAATTTGGCTCACTAAGCCTAAAATCCGTTGTTGTGACCAAATAATGCCTTGTTCTGGCATTAATTTTTTAGGTAATAGGGGCGCGTTAGGCTTACTAGGCATTGTTATCGTTAGGCTAAAGATTTGCTGTCATATTAACATGTAAAAAGCTATCTGCGGTAATCAGTTAGCCAACAATATCGAGCTGTCTGAGCTTAAATTCACAACCACTGTTGGCCACAATTTGCCGACATGCCTCAATATCAACACCAGCTAGGCCATTAATCGCCGACACTTGCACCTTGCTTATATAATGCGGAGCTAACTTAATAAAGGTGAGTAGTGCCTGCCAACTGCCAGCCAGTTTAGGTTGGCAATGCTGTTGATAGAGGGTTTCATTATGAACATTGAGTGAAATTGACAAGCTATCAATCCAAGGGGCCAGTTCTGGCAATACATTACGGCGATGAAAATGATTGGCTAAACCGTCGGTATTGAGGCGCACTTTGCCACCGCGCTCTTTAATAGTGCGAGCCACCTCAATCAAGGTATTGAGGTTTAAGGTGGGTTCACCATAACCGCAAAACACATACTCATCAAAATGATCAACTTGACCTAATAGTGCTATGACATCTGCGGCCTTAGGTTGATGTTGCAGCGCCAATTGGTATTGATGAACTTGCTTACTGCCTTGTTGTTTGGGGCAAAATTGACAGCGCAACGTGCAGCGGCCAGTGATATTTAAATAGCGGCTTTGGCGAATATCATAAACTAAGGTAGCTGACATGCAGGCTTAAACGCCTTGGTTGGTGATTTGTGACGCAATTGTAGTTGTTGGTGAGTTTCAGTGTTGAGACTTAGCTCAAGTAAATGGGCAGCGCTGCTACCCATTACTAACAATTAATCGCAGGGTTAAGTGTTATTTACTATCTTCTGGCGACTTATCTAATTGAACATTATCTAGCCGAACACTGTCTAGCTGAGCACTGTCTAGCCGAACAGTGGCTAGCGATGAATTATCTACAGAAGCCACAGATTTGGCGGCGCGATAAGCGCTAGGCTGCCACCACCAAGCAAGTAAGCGCCGACCATCATCCATCACTACATACAGCACTGGCACTAAAATCAAGGTCACAAACGTCGAGAACAAGATACCAAAGGCTAAGGAGGTCGCCATTGGGATAACGATTTGCGCCTGTAAACTCTTTTCCAAAATAATCGGCACTAAACCAACAAAGGTAGTGAGTGAGGTGAGTATGATGGCCCGAAAACGGTAGCAACCAGCGTTAACCGCTGAATCCTTTAAGCTTTGGCCTTCAAGGCGCGCACGGTTAACAAAATCAACCAAGATTAAGGAATCATTCACCACTACCCCAGATAAGGCAATGATGCCGCATAGGCTCAAAACGCTCATGGATAAACCTAAGATAAAGTGGCCAAAGAGCGCGCCTATGATCCCAAAAGGAATGACGGACATTATGATGAGCGGCTGACTATAGGACTTAAGCGGCACGGCCATTAAGGCATAAATGGTAAACAGCGCAAAGAAGAAGCCTTGCATTAAGCTCAGCATGGAATTTTGTTCTTCTAAGCTTTCACCGTCGAGACTGGTGGTGATAGCTGGAAATTGCTGTTGTAACTCAGGCAAATAGTCTTCTTGAATTTCGTTAACTACCTTGCTGGGTTCCACTTTATTTTTGTCGGCATTGGCAATCACAGTAATGGCGCGGCGGCCATCAACTCGGTTAATGGCTGCATACGACTGCCCAAGTTCAATTTTGGCGACACTGGAAAAGGGCACAGCAAGGCCGGATGGCGTGCGTATCATCATGTTTTCAAGGTAACCTAAGGTGCTGCGCTCTTCTTTGGGGTAGCGCACCATCACCTTGATTTCTTCTTTGTTGCGTAAAATCCGCTGCGCCTCAACGCCGTAAAAGCCATAACGCACTTGTTTAGCTAAATCCGCCAAAGTTAAGCCCAAGGCCTCAGCGCCCGGCAAAATACTTAAACGTACTTCTTGGCTGCCCGATGAGAAATCATCAGCAATGTCATAAACGCCTTCATACTGGGCTAATTTGGCTTTAAGCACAGCGGCGGCTTGCGATAATTGTTCGAGATCATTGGATTGCAAACGAAAGGCAATGGCGCCACCGCTGTCATTGGTGCTGGCCGCGATATCGAGTTTTTTCACCGCAGGTAACTGGGGTAACTGCGCCCGCCAAGCGGCAGCAATGGCCACGCCATCAATGTCGCGATCTTCAGCCTTAGTTAATTCGGCAAAAATCATTGCCGAGGTGCGCGAGCTCATATTGATAAAGGTGTGCTTAAGTACTGGGAAGCCGTACTCTTGCTCCATTTTTTCATTCATGGCAAAGAGTGCCGTTTCAATATCTTGCACCACGTTTAAGGTGTTTTGCTCTGAGCTGCCATTATCCATTTGTAAGTTAACTTGGATAAAGTCTGACGGTAAATCAGGGAAGAAGACCCAGCGCACTTTGCCACTGGCAACTAACGCTATGGATAAAATGAGTACCCCAATGAACACGGCAATCACGTTATATCTGTGCTTAATACAGCGCTCTAAAAAGCCGCGATAGCTGACATGAATAAAGCGCTGCACTTGCTCATTAAACTTGACCTTAGCGCGAGATATGGCATTGGTAGGCGCTTGCTTAGGTTTGACTTTCATATGGGCTAAGTGTGCCGGCAAAATAAACTTAGATTCAACTAATGAAAACAGCAGACATAAGATAACCACCATGCCGATGGATTTCCAAATAATCCCCATCGGCCCTGAAACCAGCAGCATAGGCATAAAAGCGGCGACTGTGGTCAGTACTCCAAAGGTGGCTGGCATGGCCACTTTCTGGGCGCCCACAATCACGTTATTGATGCTGTGACCGCGTTGTTCTATCTCGGTATAGGCGCTTTCACCTATAACTATGGCGTCATCGACGACTATCCCGAGCACTAGAATAAAAGCAAAGAGGGTCAGCAGGTTAATCGATAACGAAAAAGGTTCCAGCGGCATGATCAGTAAGGTGCCAAGGAAGCATACTGGAATGCCCATCATCACCCAAAATGCGAGTTTCAGGTCTAAAAATAGGGCTAAAATCAGGAATACTAAAAGGGCGCCATAAAACATGTTAGACAGCATCATGTTAAGGCGGCCCTTAAGGTAATGGGTTAAGTCACCCCAAGTATCAAGCTTAATGTGCGCAGGTAATACCTTGCTCTTATCGGCAACGTATTGCTTAACCTGATTGGCAATATCTATGGCGTTTTGATCGTCAATACTGCTGACTTCTATGATGGCAGCAGGCTTACCATTAAAGCGGGTGTAGTCGAGGCGCTCTTCAAAATCATCTTTAATAGTCGCTACTTGCGGTAGCATAATGCGGCTACCATCGGCCTGTGTGCTGACGACTATATTGGCAAAATCCTCCCCGGTATAAGCTTGGCCTTTAGTGCGTAATAAAATGTCGCCATTTTCAGCGCGTATGCTGCCGCCAGGTAAGTCTATGGATGAAGACTGTACTGCGCTCGCCACTTGCGCAAAGGTTAAGCCATACTCGCGCAGTTTGTTTTCAGATAACTCAATGGCAATTTCATAGTCGCGCACCCCGCCAACACTGGCGCGAGTCACAGCTGGCAGGGCGATAATGTCATCGCGCATCACCTTAGCCATTTCCTTCATTTCTTTGTCTGTCATGTCGCCATAGACAGACACCCAAATGACATTGCTTTCGGGTTTTATCTGAAAAATATCAGGCTTTTCAATATTGACGGGAAAGGTTGAAATCGCATCTATGCGTAATTTTACTTCATCGAGTACATCTTGAGTCTCATAGCCATCATCCACTTCTATGGTGACTGAGCCAACGCCATCACTGGCCACAGATGACACTTTTTTGATGCCGGAGACATCTTCAATGGCTTCTTCAATCTTGATGGTAATGCCTTCTTCAATCTCTTGCGGCGCCGCGCCTGGGTAGGCCACCGAAATCCGTAAATAGTTGAGATCAAAGCTTGGAAAAATCTCTTTATTAATCAGCGCAGCACTTATGAGGCCACCAAGTAACAGCACCAACATTAGTAAATTAGCCGCGACACTGTTATTGGCAAACCAGGCAATAATCCCTGACTGTGATGGTTCAGTTTGCATGGACATTATCCTTGGTTATCAACGGCGACGGCAATATTGGTAGCGTTTGACTCGGCTTTTGACTTAGCCTCTGCCGGCGCATTAGCTTTGGCTTTGGTGTCAGATTCTGATCCAGAGCTAACCTCAGCGTGTTGCTTATCTTTCTTGCCTTTCTTGTCTGTCGCGACTGTTACTAACAGGCCAGTATTCATGTCGTTGAGTAAGGTTAAGCTCACTCTATCGCCTAGCTGCAAACTGTCCTTAATATAAATGCTATCAAGATCTTGGCGCACCACGTTGACGCTGCGCATCTCTATGGTGTTATCACTACTGACTAAGGCAATCGTCTGATTTTTTAATAAGTGGCGCGGTAATTTTACTATGCCGCCGACTTCTCGCCCTGTGATGCTAGCGTTGACAAAGGTGCCAAATTTTAGCGGCAAGCCGTGCTGATTGTCCCTTAAACGCTGATAAGGGTCGGGGACTTCGGCCACTAAATACACCATGCGATTGTTGGGATCGATAACGCCTTCACTGCGTACGATTTTGCCTGTCCAATGCACGGTTTTACCGGCTAGATTAGCCTTAAGCACAACTTGGGTATTAGGGTTATCGATGGACTCTAAATAGGCTAATTCTTCGTTAGCTAATGGCAGTCGAATCTCGGCCACTGAAGTGTCGTAGAGTTCACCTAAAAGATTTCCCATAGTGACATATTGGCCTAAGTCGACTTGGCGGCTGCGCACTAGGCTATCAAATGGCGCTCGAATAGTGGTACGTTCAAGATTGCGCTCGGCGCGCTTTAAGGCGGCTTGCGCCGATTTCACGTTAGCTTGCTCTTTTTTAAGCTGCGGAATACGCAGGCCAAGTTCTGGCGGCAAGCCATTGTTGTAATCTTTAAATTCTATTTTAGCGACAGCGCCGCGGGCGATTTCTTCATTGAGCGCCGCTTCTGCCTGCGCTAACCCTGCTTGGGCTTGCATTAGGTCCGCTTGATAATCCGATGGCTCAATTACGGCTAAGGCTTGGCCTTGTTTAACGACGCCACCCGCTACAAATTCATCGGCTATGGATAAAATTCGCCCTTGGACTTCACTCACCAATTGGGTCTTATTTTTCGGGGAGGCAACTCCATAAGAGTTGAGATCTAAGGTAAAGTTTTGAGGTTCAACCGCCATAACAGTCACGACCGGCGGTTTGGCTTCAGCGCTTTTTTTCTCAGGCTCTTGCTTGCTACTCATAAGTAACGCCGCGCCAATAAAGGCCAAAGCAATGATGAGTAATGGACTTAAGCGTCTGAATATCAGTGTTAATGTGGCCATGTGAATTCTATCCATGCGATCGCGTTATGCCTAAATTAACAGAGTCATTTAAGGCGGAGAAATTGTTTTTGTAACCAAAATGTTTCTAAACATGACAGTGTTGAGGGGGAATGGCAAGTAGCTAATTGCCGCCCTTGAATAGTGCAGGCCAATGGCGAGATACAAAAAAAGCCGCATAGCGGCTTTTTTAGGGTCACAGTAAGGTTAGTTACTGCGCTTTAGTCTGATTGATACTGAATTAGTTCAGATTAATCAGCTATTTTTAACTTTTCTTAGCTTTTTTAAGCTTCTTCTTAGCGGCCATTTTCGCTTTTTCTTTTGGCGATTTTTTAGCGGCTAATTTTGCCTTTTCTTTTGGCTTCTTCTTGGTCGGAACCTTAGCTTCTTTATTGTTAGGGCGTAAGCCTTCAATAAAGCGGCGCTTCAGGCCCATCTCAATGTAGCGCTCAATCTTAGATAACACGCGCATATCATGAGCTTCAACTAATGAAATGGCAGTGCCTTTGTTACCCGCACGGCCAGTACGGCCAATACGATGTACGTAAGCGTCAGCGGTGCGTGGCATATCAAAGTTAATCACATGACTAACATTGTCGATATCGATACCGCGAGCAGCAACATCGGTAGCCAGCAAGACTTTAACTTCACCTTTAGTAAAGCGGCTTAAGGCTTGGAAGCGACGTTTTTGTTCCATATCACCACGCATAAAGGCACAAGGAATGCCTTCGTGCGCCAACATACCGTCCAAAGATTGCACTATGTCACGGGTCTTACAGAACACGATAACGCTAGTGGCATCTTCTTGGCGCAGCAAATGACATAACAGAGCAAACTTATGCTCCTTGTTGTCAGCTAAGTGGATCCACTGATGGATTTTGGCCTTTTCGCTGCGAGGCGGAATGGTAGTAATGGAAATTGGGTCATTTAACAGTTCACGGGCAAACGAGTTAACGCCAAAGCCTTCCAAGGTTGCTGAGAACAGCATGGTCTGCTTACGACCTTGCGCTTCCATAGCAATGGATTTCACTGTGGTGCTAAAGCCCATATCGAGCATGCGGTCAGCTTCATCGATAATTAAGATTTCAACGTCTTCAGCGGTAAAGCGGCGCTTATCTAAATACTCAAGTAAGCGACCTGGGGTTGCTACCAGAATATCTAAGTTATTGGCCAGCAACTCTTCTTGCGGGCCATAAGGCAGGCCGCCAGTAATGATGCCGATATTTAGGCCTAAATCTGTGGCTAAGTGACAAGCATAACGATGAATTTGACTGGCCAACTCGCGAGTTGGGGTCAAAATCAATACGCGTGCTTGGCCTTGGCGGCGACGCGGAAAGTCGATGAGATGCTGTAATGCTGGCAACAGAAAACTGGCCGTTTTACCTGTACCTGTAGGCGCTCTGGCCAAAATATCGCGCTGTTCCAGCGCCATAGGCAACACTTCCTGCTGGATAGTGGTTGGGGTCAAATGGCCCATTGCCTTAAGGGAATCGAGCAGGTCAGTATCTAAATCAAAGTTGTCAAATTGCATGCGCAGCATCTCAAAAAATATACGGGGCGCATTATAGTTAGCGCCGAGAAATAAAGCTATCGGGTTAAGCTTGGTCGCAGAGTGTACCATTTAGTTACTCGTGCGGCCTTATTTATCACAGGGCAAAGATTAAAAGCCTAAGTAAAAATCTGCCGTTAATGCCCGCATCTCATCACTATAGTCATGGCTTGAGGTGCGGATTAACAAGGGGGCTAATGGCTTAGCTTGGGAAGCCGTATTCGCACTAGCCTCAAAGCCTAAGGCTAATAAATGGCGACTCACAGGCTTGTGCGCCACAGTTTGCACGGTTTGATGGCGCAATACTTGTAAGTCAGAATTGTTTAAGGCCGCCAAAAAATTGCTCAGGCTGGCCTCAGGTAATATCAATGCCGCTTGTGCTTTGGGTTGCATCAAGGCCGTCATGGCGTTAAGCAACTGGGTAAAGCTTAGGCTATCAGTATGGCGCGCTTGTGAACGCCCAGGTTTTTGCGATTGCGGCCCTGAGCCAAAGTAGGGCGGATTACAAATAATGAAATCCGCGGCAGCTTGCCACTGAGTTAATGCGGCTAACTCACACACATCCTGCTCAATCACATCAATGCGCTCAGGCCATGGGCTGTTGGCAGCATTAAGGCGGCAAGCGTTTGCGGCCATGGCATCAATTTCAATGGCCGTGATGCGAGCCAAGCTGCGCTGCGCCGCCATTAAGCTTAATAAGCCACTGCCAGCGCCAATATCAATAATATGGCGGGCTTGGGATAACTCTGCCCAAGCGCCTAAGATCACGCCATCGGTACTCACTGGCATGCCGCATTGGCTATCATCGATATGAAATTGTTTAAAACTAAAAGGCATGGTCGGCTGGATTCTATCGGCTGGGTTAACGTTCAACAAGCGGCGCTAGTGTATCAGAAATTCGAGTCTCTGTATTGGTCAGACCACAGAGTGGCGCTGTGATCACTATGTTGTTTTTTAGTTGTTGCTAATGCTTTTTTAAGGAGGATAACTAACGATTAACTTACAATTAAAACGGTTTAAGCTACTTTTTGTGCTCAAACGGGGTAAAAAACTTGTTTTCATTAATATAGTCTGGTAAAGATTAAGCTTGTTACCTAGTTAACAAGCATTGTTTTGGTTGTTTTATGGCTAAAAATAGCAAGATATATAGTAGCAATTGCTCGTTTTGGTTGAAAAATGAACGATAATCAATGAATAATTAGATTGATGTCTGTAAACTTTGATTTACACGTGCAAATTAGGGATGCCTCCCTACAGGTACAAGACTAGATAATCAATTGGTTTTAAAAACAATATAACAACAAGACGAGGCATTCTGTGCAGAAACAACAACTGACATTTATGGACACCTTAAGTTTAGGCTTTATGACCTTTGCCTTCTTTTTAGGTGCTGGCAACTTAATCTTTCCGCCGCTCGCAGGCTTAATGGCCGGAGAACATATGTTCTCTGCGATGGCGGGCTTTCTCATCACAGCCGTGGGCTTACCTTTGATAGCGTTGGTAGCAGTCGCTAGAGCCAATGGTAAGATCATGGCCATGTTACCTGTATTTGCCGCTACCGCTTTAGCGGTTGCCATTTACATCATTATTGGCCCAGCATTTGCGATTCCGCGTACTGGCTTAGTGGCTTTTGAAATCGGCGCGCGCCCATTTATTAGCGACCCTGATGTGATGATCAATATTGCCGGTGTCGCTTTAAATCAAGCGCAGTTGTGTTACACCTTAGGCTTTTTCGCAGTGACTATGCTGCTGTCTATGTTCCCAGGTAAGTTACTTGATAACGTAGGCAAAATCTTAACGCCGGTATTATTAGTGCTGCTGGTGGGCTTAGCGATTTCTGTGATGCTAGTTGCGGGCGCGGCCCCTGGTATTCCACAAGGTGAATATGCTTCTGACCCGTTAATCAAAGGGGTATTAGAAGGCTATAACACTATGGACGCCTTAGCCTCACTGATTTTCGGTATGCTGATTATTGATATCTTGCGTAAAAAAGGCATTGTCGATACCGCTAGCCAGACCTTGTACTTAGTGCGCGCGGCTTTAATTGCTGCTGCGGGTTTAGCCTTTGTTTATGTCGCCTTGTTCTTCTTAGGCGTCAGTGCTGGTGATATAGCGCAAGGTGCAGCTAACGGCGGTCAAATCTTAACGGCTTATGTGACTCATCACTTTGGCACCGTTGGAGTAGCGTTATTAGCCTTAGTAGTAACACTGGCTTGTTTAACTACCGCGGTAGGTTTAGTGAGCGCGTGTGCTGAATACTTTAATGAGCTATTACCTAAGCTGTCTTATCGCTTATTAGTGGTGGTTTTCAGTATTATTTGCGCCTTGGTAGCCAACGTAGGTCTGACGGCGCTGATTAGCATCAGCATCCCAGTATTAGTGAGCATCTATCCTGTGGCCATGGCCTTAGTGTTAGTGACCTTCTTGACTGAACGTTTTGCCCGCCCACAATTTGCTCATCGTTTAGTCTTGTCAGTAGCCTTAATTTTTGGCCTGATTGACGGCTTTAAAGCGGCAGGCGTGGATACTAGCTTAGTGAACTTCTTACCTTTGTATGATGTCAGCATGGCATGGTTGTTACCTACTATTTTGGCTGTGGTGTTGTGCTTACTGACCTCAAAGGCCAAAGCAAGCAACTAATACGCGAGTGAGTCATCACCTTTTCGGTGAGTAAATTAAGGGCGCGATATTCGCGCCCTTTTGTTAGACTCGCAAAATTGCTAGCGCTTAAGTTATTTGAGTAAATGATGGATTTGAATTCTGCCCAGTTACAACTTAGTCAAACATCGATTGATGCCTTTATTGAAGAAATGTGGGCGCTAAAAGGCTTAAGTGATAACACCTTAAGCGCATATCGCACTGATTTAATGCACTTAGCGCGCTACCTTGCTACGCAGAATTTATGCTTAACGAGCGCCACTCAAGCCGCCTTGCTGGATTTTATTGCCATGCGCACTGAGCTTGGCATTGCTAAGACTAGTAGTGCTCGGCAGTTATCTAGCCTGCGCCGCTATTATCGTTATCTAGTCAATCATCAACTCATCAGCGAAGACCCCAGTGCCTTATTGGATGCTCCCAAACTAGGTAAGCATTTACCTGCCAGCTTAAGTGAGCAGCAAGTGGAGCGCTTGCTTAATGAGCCCAATACTGAGGATGCCATTGAGTGCCGCGACGCTGCCATGTTGGAATTACTGTATGCCACGGGTCTGCGGGTAACTGAGCTTGTGAGTTTAACCATGAGTATGCTGAGCCTAAGGCAAGGCTTAGTGCGAGTGACAGGTAAGGGCAATAAAGATAGGCTAGTGCCATTAGGGGAAATGGCGCAAACCGCCATTGAGCTGTATTTAAAGCAAGCCCGCGCCCAATTGTTGAAAGGGCAAAGCAGTGATGTCTTGTTTCCATCAAGTCGGGCACAAATGATGACTCGCCAAACCTTTTGGCACCGTATTAAGCTGTATGCGCTGCGCGCCGACATTCAAACTGAATTATCACCGCACACCTTGCGCCACGCGTTTGCGACTCATTTGCTCAATCATGGCGCGGATTTGCGGGTTGTACAGTTGCTGCTTGGGCACTCATCATTATCTACCACTCAGATTTATACCCATGTTGCCCAATTAAGATTGGCGCAAATACACAGTGAACATCATCCGCGCGGATGAGAGTTTGCTTGCAGACTTGCTGCTGATTAACACTAACTGATTGATTTAAATTCATCTGCCGTGTAACTTTTGCGGCAGTTATGCGGTCATAGATAGAAGAGCTAGGCAGTACGTGCCGTAGTTCTCTGACCCGATACCCACAAGGAATAGATATGAAGTCGACCCGAGCCATTTCTTTGCTGTTGGCCTTGAGCCTGGCGCCATTGACCCAAGCTGCTGATTTAACTGATGCACAGATGCAAAAAATCAAGACTAAGCTGAGCGATAGCCTGAGTATTGATGTGGCAAGCATGCAAGAATCACCATTACCTGGCTTAGTTCAGGCCATTACCGATCGCGGTGTGGTGTATATCACGGAAGATGGTACTAAGCTGTTTCACGGCAATATTTACGATCTTGATCAAGGCATGAAAAACTTAACTGAGTTGGCATTAGCCGGTCCGCGCCTTGATATGATCAATAGCTTTACCAATCAGATGTTAGTGTTTCCAGCTAAAAACGAAAAGCATGTGGTGACTGTGTTTACCGACATCAGCTGCGGCTATTGCCGTAAGTTGCATGCTGAGATGAAAGACTACAATGATGCCGGCATTACCGTGCGTTATTTAGCTTTCCCACGTCAAGGTGTGCCATCTAAGAATGCCGATGATATGCGCTCTATCTGGTGCGCGGCTAATCCGAATCAAGCCATGAGCGACGCGCAAAATGGTCAAGCAGTACCATTAGCTAAATGTGATGCCGACATTGCTGGTCAATATAAAATGGGTGCGAGCATAGGCGTTAGCGGTACTCCAGCCATAGTGTTAGCCGATGGCAGCATGATCCCAGGTTATCAGCCTGCGAGCGATTTAAAGAAAATGTTAGACATGCGCTCTCAGTAATGAGTTGAAGTGCATAGCGTCTGCGTTGATGCCTAACGGCGTTGATCAACGCCTAGCATAGATAAAAAAGGCGAGCTGATAGCTCGCCTTTTTGCTATGGTGCAGCATTAGATTTTTAGTGACAGGATGTGGTTTTGATTCGACACATAATTCGCCGCCCTTGGGTAGACGACTCGCATTTACCCGCCAGCTTACCGCCATTACTTAAGCAAATTTATGCCCGCCGCGGCGTTAATGCCAGCGAGGTTGAGTTAGCGCTTGCTAACCTTTTGCGCCCGAGCACAATGAAAGATATGGGCAAGGCCGCCGCCATTGTGGCTGATGCGATTGAGCAGCAGCACAAGATATTGATCATGGGCGATTTTGATGCCGATGGCGCGACATCTACCGCTGTGTGTATTTTGGCGCTGCGGATGATGGGCGCAACCGCCCTTGATTATCTTATTCCTAATCGCTTTGATTTTGGGTATGGCTTAAGCCCGCAAATTGTTGAAGTGGCGCAGTCGATGCAGGCACAGTGCTTAATTACTGTGGATAACGGCATTTCATCCATTGAGGGTGTCGCCGCGGCAAAAGTCGCTGGCATGACAGTTGTGGTTACCGATCACCATTTGGCGGGCAGTGAATTGCCACAGGCCGATGCCATAGTTAATCCCAATCAAGGGGATTGCCCGTTTGCCAGTAAATCTATTGCTGGTGTGGGCGTTGCTTTTTATGTGATGTCAGCGCTGCGAGCGGAGCTTAGAGCGCGCGGCTGGTTTGAGCGCCAAGGCATTAGCGATCCTAACCTTGCCAGCTTGCTTGATATAGTCGCGCTTGGCACAGTCGCTGATGTGGTAAGCCTTGATACCAATAACCGTATCTTAGTGAATGCGGGCTTAAAGCGCGTGCGCGCAGGTCAATGTCGCCCAGGTATTACTGCCATTTTAGATGTAGCCAAGCGTGACCCTGCCAAGTTAGTGGCCGCTGACTTTGGTTTTGCGGTGGGCCCTAGATTAAATGCTGCTGGGCGCTTAGATGAAATGGCGCTCGGGGTCGAAACCTTATTGTGTGATGATATTAATCGCGCGCGGCGCATGGCATCAGAGCTTGATGGTCTGAATGCCGAGCGACGTGAACTTGAAACTGGCATGCAGCAAGAAGCATTAGTGCATCTGGCTAAGCTTGGGCTTGATAATGCCAACTTGCCTTGGGGCATAGCCTTGTTTCAAGCCGATTGGCATCAAGGGGTGATAGGGATTTTAGCGTCGCGCATTAAGGATAAATATCATAGACCTGTGATTGCCTTTGCCCATGGCAATGATGATGAAATCAAAGGCTCAGCCCGCTCGATTAAGGGGCTGCATATGCGCGATACCTTAGAGCTGATTAATAGTCGCCACCCAGGCATGATACTCAAGTTTGGTGGCCATGCGATGGCGGCGGGCTTAACCATTAATGCCGCTCGTTATGCGCAGTTTGCCGAGGCGTTTGATCAAGCGGTACGCGAGCAGTTAACGCTCACTGAACTCACAGGTGAATTGCACAGTGATGGCGAGTTAAGTCTGAATGATTTCAACTTGGAAACCGCGCAAATGCTAAGGCAAGCGGGGCCTTGGGGGCAGTCGTTTGAAGAACCCTTGTTTGATGGCAATTTTCGTTTAATTCAGCAGCGCATAGTCGGGGAAAAGCATCTAAAAATGATGTTAGAAACTGAGTGCGGCGCCATTATGGTGGATGCCATCGCCTTTAATGTTGATACCAAAATTTGGCCAGATGCCAGCATTAAACAAGTGCGCTTAGTGTATAAGCTTGATGTCAATGAGTATCGCGGTAATCAAAGCTTGCAGTTGCTGGTGGAGCAAATCGAAGCGCAGTAGCGCTGTAACTGCTTAGCTAGTTGCCAAAATACAAGACCCGCAATTGCGGGTCTTGTTGTTAATGGCATGCTCATGCCTAAGTGCCATTAACAGGCAATTAGGCCTTAATAGTTGTCACGCCAGTAGCGGCGCCAACCAGCAAAATATCTGCGCCGCGAGCGGCAAATAAGCCGTTAGTCACAACACCAACAATATTGTTAATCTGCTTTTCTAAGGTTTTAGGGTCAACAATGCTCATGTTGTACACATCTAAAATGATGTTACCGTTGTCTGTCACTACGCCTTCACGATACACAGGGTCGCCGCCTAATTTCACTAATTGGCGCGCCACATAAGAGCGAGCCATAGGAATTACTTCAACTGGCAGTGGGAATTGACCTAATACATCCACTTGCTTACTGGCATCAGCGATACACACAAAGGTCTTAGCTACAGCAGCAACAATTTTCTCGCGCGTTAATGCTGCGCCGCCGCCTTTAATCATATCCATGTGAGGATTGATTTCATCGGCGCCATCAACGTACAAGGCCAAGTCATTAACACTATTAAGATCAAATACAGGAATGCCCAGCGCCTTCATCTTGGCCGTTGATGCTTCAGAGCTTGACACCGCGCCTTCAATATCAGCCTTCATTGTCGCTAACGCATCGATAAAGTGGTTAACGGTTGAGCCAGTACCAACACCGACAATGGTATCTCTCTCAACATACTTAAGGGCGGCCCAGGCGGCAGCTTTTTTCATTTCATCTTGGGTCATGCTGTAATCCTTGTTAGCAGTGCTTATGTGTGAGCGATTATATACATAATCCCTAGGAAGCGGGCGCCTTTGTGATTACCTAAAGATGAATTATGTGAAGTTTCAGTTTGATTAATAGTTAGTTATCTACCTATGCCGGCAGTGGTAATTTCAATACTATGACTTATGATGGACATTACTTTCATCCATAGTAAGAGGCGGTTATGGCGGCAGCCAGTTTATTAACCTTGTTAGATGATATTGCCAGCATGCTCGATGATGTGGCGTTAATGAGCAAAATGGCCGCTCATAAAACCGTGGGCGTATTGGGTGATGATTTAGCCCTTAACGCGCAGCAAGTGTCAGGCGTAAGCGCCGAGCGTGAATTGCCTGTGGTATGGGCTGTGGCTAAAGGCTCATTTATCAATAAAGCCATCTTAGTGCCGCTGGCACTAGTCATCAGCGCCTTTGTCCCTTGGCTAGTGACGCCGCTACTTATGGTTGGCGGTTTATATTTATGCTTTGAGGGCGCTGAAAAGCTTGCCGAAAAATGGCTGCATACAGAAATTGAACAAGATGATGATATTCCTGATGATTTAGCGGCGTGGGAGGCTGAAAAAATAAAAGGGGCCATTCGCACCGATTTTGTATTATCGGCAGAAATCATAGCTATCAGCTTAGGCGTCGTCGCCGCTAGCAGTTTTACCTTACAGGCCGTGACTTTAGTGGTTGTGGCTATCTTGATGACTGTGGGCGTTTATGGCTTAGTGGCAGGCATAGTTAAGCTTGATGATGCCGGTTTGTACTTACAAAATAAACCGGGCGCCAGTGCTGGCACCCGCGCCTTGGGCCGCGGCCTTTTAGCCCTTGCCCCTAAATTAATGCACGCCTTAACTGTGATAGGCACTATCGCCATGTTTATGGTGGGCGGCGGTATTTTAGTGCACGGCATACATGCGGTTGGCGATGTGTTTCAAGCGTGGGCGCAGGCTCTACATGGCATAGCATTAGTGGGGCCTGCCTTAACTTATAGCTTACCAACTGTATTAAATGCGTTATTTGGGGTGGCGTGCGGCGCTATCGCGGTAGTGGTATTTACCTTAGTGAAAAAACTGCGCGGCTGATGATAGCTATTTTTTAAATCTCAAAGTTAATCGCGTAAGGCGCGCTTAACTTTGAGTAAAGTCATGAACCTCACTTGGGGTCACTACATAGTCAAGTTCTTGATCCCACACTTCAACCGGCAGTCTTTCAACCTGCTGCACTTGGTGAGCAAAGCCTATGGTGATGGCTTGGCTATTAACTAACGTGCGATCATAATAACCGCCGCCCATTCCCATGCGTTGCCCTTGACGGTCAAACCCGACTAAAGGCGTTAAGATGATATCGAGCTTTGACGCTGCCATCACTTCGCGGCAATCAAGCTTGGGCTCAGCTATGCCAAATTGATTGTGTGTCATTTCGCTTTCTTGCGAGTATCGCAAAAACAACAAATGGCCTGCGCAAAACGGATGTAAGCGCGGTAAATAGAGCTCACATTCTGGTAAGTGTTGGCGCAATAAATCGATAAGCGGCTGAGTGTTAAGCTCACTACCTAAGGTATGGTACAAGGCAATACGCTTGATTGGGCGCGGCTTGTTTATTGTTGGGGTTGTTACTGTTTGAGAGCTTGCAGCTTGAAGATTTACGTCTTGAGCGCATAAGCGTGTGATGAGCTCTAGGGCTAAATGCGCCGCTTGCTTGGCGCTTTGGGCTTGTTGTTCTGGACTTAGCGCTGCGCGAGCTTGCTTGAGGTTTTGCCTAAGCGATTGCCTAAGTGATTGTTGCTGTGACTTATGTGTTGGCGCAGTAGTGGTGTTTGCTGGGAGCAGCGGTATAGGCTTTGCGCTATTAACCGCTAGTTTGCTAATTGAGTGATGCTTTGGATTAGCATCTAAGTCCGCAGGTTTATCCATGGCGCTGACTTGTCTCTAGATGTGAAGCTTGGGATGCTCCCCAGGATGCCGTCTCGGGTGTAGCCCTTGAACCGTAGGTTCAAGGCGGGAAACTGATTACCTCCTAAGGCTTCTCGGAAAACCGAGCATGCTCAATGTCAGTAAAAACAGCTACCCTAAGTTTGTAAATATCGGCACAGGGACATTACCTTCAACGAACATCCCAGGGAGCAAAATAAGTTATACCTTAGCGGGCTCATCAGCGCTAGCTTTAGCTGTCGCTGATACAGGTTGACTACGTTCAACCAGGGCATTTTCTAAGGTGGACTGCAGCAAACCGATACGTGTATCCATTTGTTTTATGTAGTCTTGGTTCTTCATTTTTTCTTCATATAGCTCATAGCCAATATTTAAGGCGGCCATGATGGCTATATCTTCGCGACTTAGGCTATTGGTTCTTGCCCGCATCGCAGTTAGCTGTTGCTCTATCTTAACGGCTACTTGCTTGAGCGCGGCTTCCTGCCCCACCGGACAGGCAATAGAGTAGGTGCGACCCAAAAGGGTGATTTCTACTGCACGATTACTCATCTAGCGTTATATCCTGTGATTTGCTCTTGAGGCGGACTATATAAGGGCGCTGGCAAAAGTGCAAGCCAACAAAGCGTTGATTTTAGTATTGATGACTTAATTGCTGCCTGTTTGGTCAGTGTTTGCTTATTTACGAAGCGAGTAATCACGGGGACTTGTAGGCGATGGGATCAAAGTCCTTGGGCTGCCTAGGTCAATCTGCTAGCATTGCTAACAATATATCGTAATTGGAAATTAACTATGGCCCCCCCTCCTTCTTTACGCATTGAACATGTGAATAATGCCTTGCGCGAGGCTGAAATCGGTCAGGACGCGGTTGAGGTTCATGGCGCCTTGGTTGGCTTAATCTGTGGCGGGGTACAAACCAGCCCACAAGGGTGGCAAAAGCCCTTAAGTGAATTGATGAATGATGGCCAGCCACTGCCTAAGCCATTAGAAGTGTTAGTCAGTGATATGTATCACGATGCGGTGGCGAACTTAGCGGAAATGGAATTTGGCTTTACGCCATTATTGCCAGATGAAGAAGAAGCCTTAGCCGCGCGCTTAGAAGCCTTATCGTTATGGGTGCAAAGCTTCTTAACTGGTCTTGCGATTATCCAACCTAAGCTTAAGCAAGCATCAGCTGAAGTGCGTGAAGTGATTGATGATTTGTCTGAAATCGCCCGCGTTGAGCTTGAGGTCGATGAAGATGAAGAGTCAGAAGCGGCCTTGATGGAGCTGGTGGAATTTGTCCGCATGGGCGCCATGCTGTGTTACTCAGAATTTGGTCCTGAGCCTGAAATGGATGCTGAACCAAAGACAGTGCATTAAGGGATAGTGTGATGAAGCAAGACGCCGAACTTTGGGATCTAGTTATAGTGGGTGGCGGCATGACCGGCGCCTTGCTGGCCTTGGCACTGCGCTCGCTAACGCCCGCCAAAATAGCTTTGGTTG
This sequence comes from Shewanella sp. SNU WT4, assembly GCF_006494715.1. Taxonomy (NCBI): domain Bacteria; kingdom Pseudomonadati; phylum Pseudomonadota; class Gammaproteobacteria; order Alteromonadales; family Shewanellaceae; genus Shewanella; species Shewanella sp. SNU WT4. Next base: position 3,547,940 of record NZ_CP041151.1, on the reverse strand, counting down.
AAGCGCAAACGGTGAGCTCGCAGCACCCAGGGTTCGATGCGCGCTCAATTGCCTTATCGCGCGGCAGTGTTGAGCAGCTTAAGCGTTGGCACTTGTGGTCTAATCTGGCGCCCAATGCCACGGCGATTGCTGATATTCATGTGTCGGATCGCGGTCATTTTGGCATGACGCATTTAGCGGCGGCGCAATTTGGCTGTGATAGCTTTGGCCATGTGCTGGGGCTAGAAGATGCAGGCAGGCAATTGCAGCAGGCGTTAATCAATGCCGAGATTGATTTCTTTTGCCCAGATCATGTTACAGCGCTTATAAGTCATTCAGATTATCAAGAAGTCACTTTAGATTCTGGTCGGCGCCTGCGCGGGCGTTTGCTCGTGGCCGCCGATGGCGCGCAATCTTTTGTGCGTCAAAGCCTTAAGCTTGAAAGTGAGCACATAGATTTTAATCAAAGTGCTGTGATTGCCAATGTTATCCTTGATAGACCTCATGCAGGCCGCGCCTTTGAGCGTTTCACCGAGCATGGGCCGCTTGCGCTATTACCTATGGCGCAAGGCGATGGCAAATGTATGTCCTTGGTGTGGGCGATGAAGGCCGATGAGCAAGCGCGCTACTTAGCATTATCTGACGGTGACTTTTTACACGCATTGCAAGGCGCCTTTGGTTATCGCGCTGGCAAATTGACTAAGGTCAGCCAGCGCCATGGTTACCCTTTGATTATGTCGGTAATGCCAAGGCCGATTTATCATCGCTGCGTGTTTGTGGGCAATGCCGCCCAAACCTTGCATCCCATTGCTGGCCAAGGGTTTAATTTAGGGTTAAGAGACATAGCCACTTTAGTGCAAGTATTAACGCCTGTGCTTAATCGTGGCCAAGATGCTGGTGCGAGTGAGGTCACCCACGACTATTTAGCCCATAGACGCCAAGATAGACAAGCCACCTTAACGGCGATAGAAAGCCTAGTACGCGGTTTTTCCAATCAAGCGTTTCCCTTAGTGCTTGGCCGTAATCTGGGGCTGCGGCTCTTATCTTGGTGTCCGCCATTAAAACGTCCTATTGTGAGCGCCGCCAGTGGTTGGCCGCTTCGGCGTCTTAGTTAGCAAGGAATAGTTAGCAAGGAATTTTGATTGATGTTTACAACTCAAACCTATGATGTCGCCATAGTCGGCGGCGGTATGGTGGGGCTAACCACAGCCATTGGCTTAGCTGAAGCGGGCCTTAGCGTCGTAGTTATCGATAGCAGTCAGCTAAAAATGGTGACGGGCGAGCCAAAACTGCGCGTTAGTGCCATTAACTTAGGCAGTCAGCAGTTACTGGATAACTTAGGCGCTTGGACCTATATCGACCAGCAGCGTTTAGGGCCGTATCAGTCTATGTCGGTGTGGACTAAAAACGGCATGGGCCAAATAGATTTTGATGCCGATAGCGTGCAGCAACCGCGTTTAGGCTATATCGTCGAGAACGATGTCTTAAGCTTTGCTTTAGGGCGGCGCGCCGCTGAGCTTGAAAAGCTTACCCACTTGCAGCAGCACAGCTTATTAAGATTAAGCTTTGGTGAGCGCGAAGCTTGGCTGCATTTAAGCGATAACCTCGAAGTGAGCGCGCGCTTAGTCATAGCTGCCGATGGTGCAGAATCTGTGGTGCGCAGCCAAGCAAAAATCCCCTTAACTTTTTGGGATTATGGTCATAATGCCATGGTCGCCACCATACGCACTGAATTGCCTCATGATGGCTGCGCGCGCCAAGTTTTTTCTGAACATGGCATTTTGGCTTTACTGCCTTTGGCTGACCCGCATTTATGCTCCATGGTGTGGTCACAGCCGCCGATAGTGACTCAAGAGTTGTTAGAGTGTGAGGCGCAAACCTTCGGCCGCGCGTTAACCGCCGCCTTTGATGGCAAGCTTGGCTTATGTAGCCTTAATAGTTCACGCCAAAGTTTTCCACTGCGCATGCGCTATGCCCGTCATTTTGCTCGCCATCGCTTATTGCTGGCAGGAGACGCCGCTCATACCATACATCCATTGGCGGGGCAGGGCGTGAACTTAGGTTTGATGGACGCGGCGTGGATCATTGAAACCTTAAACGAGTTAAAAAATGCTGGCAAAGATATCGGTGAGTATCGGCATTTACGGGCGTTAGAGCGTAACCGTAAGGCCGATGCCATGACTATGATTGCGGCAATGGAAGGCTTTAAGCAGTGCTTTAGTGGCGGTCACCCGCTGAAAAAGTTAGTGCGCGAGCTTGGTCTTAACTTAGTGGATTCATCCTCTGGCCTGAAAACACTGTTTATCGAACAAGCCATGGGGCAACACGGTCGCTTGCCAGAAATTTGCCGCGCGCCGCACTCCTCTTAATGGCGCTAGCCAGCCTAATCAAGGGCTAGCGACTGGTGTCGAGCCTTCTCATCTGCAAAATATTCACACTAGTTAGCATTAGCTAATCTAATGCTGCTAGGGTGATGCATAAGATTATTTGTTGTATACAAACTTGTTGCTCAATGTATAATTTTGGCGACTTTTATATTCGGCAACAGTTACATTAAAGCAGATGCTTCCCCTACAAAATCTGCGCAACAACACAGCAAAGCACAGCATTTCTGCGGTTTAATCGTAAGATTGAACAACAATTTTTACTCCCAGGATAAGGGCTGAAAATGGCTAAAACTGTACTCTACAATAAGCATCTTGAATCCAACGCGAAAATGGTCGACTTTCATGGCTGGGACATGCCACTGAATTACGGCTCACAAATCGAAGAACATCACGCGGTGCGCCAAGATGCCGGTATGTTTGATGTCTCCCACATGACAGTTGTGGACATCACAGGCGTTGACGCTAAACCTTTCCTGCGCCATTTACTGGCCAACGATATCACTAAACTCACCCAAACCGGTAAAGCCCTGTATAGCGGCATGCTCGATGATAACGCCGGGGTGATTGATGACTTAATCACTTACTACCTTACTGAGACCTTTTACCGGGTTGTGGTGAACTCCGCCACTCGAGATAAAGACTTAGCGTGGATCACTCGCCAAAGTGAAGGCTTTAACGTCACTGTGACTGAGCGCGCTGAGCTTGCCATGATTGCCGTGCAAGGCCCGAACGCCAAAGAGCGCGCTGCCCGCGTATTTACCTCAGAGCAAGTTGCTGCCGTTGCCGGCATGAAGCCCTTTTTTGGCGTGCAAGCAGGCTCTCTTTTTATTGCCACCACAGGTTACACAGGTGAAGCGGGTTACGAGATTATCGTACCAGTGAGTGAGGCAGAAGCTTTATGGCAAGCTTTGCTCGATGCTGGCGTGCGCCCTTGCGGGTTAGGCGCTCGTGATACGCTGCGCTTAGAAGCTGGCATGAATCTTTATGGCCAAGATATGGATGAAAGCGTAAATCCCTTAGCCGCCAACATGGGCTGGACTATCGCTTGGCAACCAGAAGATCGTGATTTTATTGGCCGCAGCGCCTTAACAAGGCTGCGCGCAACTGGCACAGATAAGCTAGTCGGGTTAGTGATGGAAGCTAAAGGCGTACTGCGCCACGGCATGACAGTGCACTTTACTAACGCCCAAGGCCAAGAGGCTGAAGGTGTGATCACTAGCGGGACTTTCTCGCCGACCTTAGGCTATGCTATTGCCATGGCACGGGTAGGGGCGGATATTGGCGATTGCGCTGAAGTCGCTATTCGCAATAAGCGCGTTCCTGTACGCGTGGTCGCGCCAGTGTTTGTACGCAATGGACAACAAGCATTCTGATTAAATCGAACAAGGAACCAAAACGATGAGCAATATTCCGTCTGAACTTAAGTATGCCGCTTCCCATGAATGGGCGCGTCGTGAAGACGATGGCAGTTATACCGTAGGTATTACCGAGCACGCCCAAGAGTTACTCGGTGATATGGTGTTTATTGAGTTACCAGAAGTTGGCGATAGTGTCACTGCCGGTGATGATTGCGCCGTGGCTGAATCGGTTAAGGCTGCCTCTGATATTTATGCGCCTTTGTCTGGTGAAATCTTAGCGGTTAACTCGGCCCTCGAAGACTCACCTGAGTTAGTCAATTCAGATGCCTTTGGCGATGGCTGGTTATTTCGCGTCATGCCAAGTGATGAATCTGAAATTGATAGCTTGCTTGAAGCCGATGCTTATCAAGAAATTATCGACGAAGAATAGTCGCCCAATTCAAAGCCCCTCTGGGGCTTTGAAAATATTGGCCCCTTATTAAGAGACCGGTTACAGCCGGCAATACATTAAAGGTTACCCATGAGCTCTAATACTCTTACCCAATTGGAACAGCATGACATGTTCCTGCGTCGCCATATAGGCCCTAGCCAAGCTGAACTGCAAACCATGCTCAACTATGTTGGTGCTGAGTCGTTAGAGCAGTTGACCGCTCAAATTGTGCCGGATGATATTCGCTTAACTAAGCCGTTAATCGTTGGTGAGTCGCACTCAGAAGCTGAAGGCTTAGCCATCATTAAAGATTACGCCAAGCGTAACCAGCTGAAAAAGAACTACATAGGCATGGGTTACTACGGCACCTTAGTGCCGAATGTGATTTTGCGTAACGTGCTGGAAAACCCAGGTTGGTATACAGCTTATACGCCGTATCAGCCTGAAATTGCTCAAGGCCGCTTGGAAGCTATTTTAAACTTCCAGCAAGTGTCTATGGACTTAAGCGGTTTAGATTTAGCTTCAGCATCTCTGCTCGATGAAGCCACAGCAGGCGCTGAGGCTATGGCCTTAGCTAAGCGAGTGTCTAAGGCGAAAAACGCCAACATCTTCTTTGTGGCGGATGATGTGTTCCCGCAAACCATAGATGTCATCAAAACCCGCGCCGAATACTTAGGCATAGAAGTCGTCGTCGGTAAGGCTAGTGATGCCAGTCAGTACGAATTATTTGGCGCCTTATTCCAATACACTAACCGCTTTGGTGATATTACTGATTTACCGAGTGTAATCGCGCCCTTAAAAGCTAAAAAAGCCATTATTTGTGTGGCCGCCGATATGATGTCGCTGGTGCTGCTTAAATCTCCTGGCAGCTTAGGCGCCGATGTAGTCTTTGGTAGTGCTCAGCGTTTTGGCGTGCCGATGGGCTTTGGTGGCCCGCATGCCGCTTTCTTTGTGACCCGAGATGAGCACAAGCGCTCCATGCCTGGGCGCATTATCGGGGTATCTAAGGATGCTCGCGGTAACAAGGCACTGCGTATGGCGATGCAAACTCGTGAGCAACATATTCGCCGCGAAAAAGCCAACTCCAACATTTGTACAGCCCAAGTATTATTGGCCAACATGGCCTCTTTCTACGCCGTGTACCATGGCCCGCAAGGCTTACACACTATTGCTTCACGCATTCATCGCTTAACCGATATCTTAGCCCTTGGCTTACGCAGTAAAGGCATTAAGCTCGTCAATCAGCGCTGGTTTGATACCTTAACCTTAAGCAGTGTTACCCCAGATGCGCTGCGACGCGCTGAAGATGCTGGTATTAACTTACGTCTTGATGGCACACACACCCAAGGCGCGAGCACTGTGGGTATTAGTATTGATGAAACCACTACCCGCGCTGATATTGCTGAGCTGTTTGATGTGATATTAGGCAGTGGTCATGGTTTAGATGTTGGTGCGCTCGATTCAGAAGTGATGGCCGCGGCACCTACGTTAAGCGCGATTGAGCTTAGGGATGATGCGATTTTAAGTCATCCAACTTTTAATTCTTATCATAGCGAAACTGAGATGATGCGTTATCTCAAGCGCTTAGAAAATAAAGACATGGCGCTCAATCACTCCATGATTTCATTGGGTTCATGCACCATGAAGCTTAACGCAGCAGTGGAGATGATCCCTGTTAGCTGGCCAGAATTTGCCAACATGCACCCTTTCTGCCCGCAAGAGCAAGCGGCGGGTTATCGCGCCATGATAAGTAAACTTGCCAGCTGGCTGGTGGATATCACAGGGTATGATGCCATGTGCATGCAGCCTAACTCAGGCGCGCAGGGCGAATACGCGGGCTTACTGGCCATTCGTAAATATCATGAGTCGCGCGGCGAAGGTCACAGAGATGTGTGCTTAATTCCGCAATCGGCCCACGGCACCAATCCAGCCACGGCGCAGTTAGCGGGCATGAAAGTCGTAGTTACCGCTTGCGACAAGTTAGGTAACGTAGATTTAGACGATTTACGCACTAAAGCGTCTGAGCTTGCCGATAACCTCGCGTGCGTGATGATTACCTACCCATCGACTCATGGCGTGTACGAAGAAACCGCGCGTGAGATTTGCGATATTATTCATCAGCATGGCGGTCAAGTGTATCTTGATGGCGCCAACATGAATGCGCAGGTGGGCTTAACGGCGCCTGGCTTTATTGGTGCTGACGTGTCGCACTTAAACTTGCACAAGACCTTTGCTATTCCGCATGGCGGCGGCGGCCCAGGTATGGGGCCTATCGGTGTTAAAGCCCATTTAGCGCCGTTTGTGGCAGGCCATGTCATAGTAAAAAATGGTGATATTTCCCAGAACAATGGCGCAGTTTCGGCGGCTCCTTTTGGTAGCGCTGGCATTTTACCTATTAGCTGGATGTATATTCGCTTGCTCGGTAGCCAAGGCTTAGTGCGCGCCACCCAAGTGGCCATGCTGAATGCTAACTATGTGGCTAAAAAGCTGTCAGAGCATTTCCCAATTTTGTACCGCGGTCGCAATGACAGAATTGCCCATGAGTGCATTATTGATTTACGGCCACTGAAGGAAGCCTCAGGGATCACTGAAATGGATATCGCCAAGCGCTTAAATGACTATGGTTTCCATTCACCGACCATGAGTTTTCCTGTCGCTGGCACCTTGATGATTGAGCCTACTGAATCAGAAGCTAAGGTAGAACTTGACCGCTTTATCGAAGCCATGGTGTCGATTCGCGCTGAAGTTGCCAAAGTAGAAGCGGGTGAATGGCCAGCCGATAACAATCCGCTGCACAATGCACCCCATACACTTGCGGACATTATGGACGCTGAGTTTGATGCGCGCCCTTATACCCGCGAGCAAGCAGTCTTCCCATCGAATGCCGTGCGCGCCAATAAGTTCTGGCCATCGGTCAATCGCATTGATGATGTCTATGGCGATCGTAACTTGATGTGTAGTTGTGTGCCGTTAAGTGACTATGAGTAATTAGCGCTGCTAATGCAGAGTTAATCGCTGTCATCAGCTAATTAAAAGCGAACCTTAGGTTCGCTTTTTTATTATGCGACTTTTTTGTTGCACTACTTTTTTGGTGGACTAAAGCGCAGCGGCTTTATTTGCGGCATCCGAGATTGCCTTTTATTTAAAAACTGAGAAAATCACGGCAGTGTTCGCGTTTTAATCAATTGATTGGTCAAGATAGGCCATTGATAGGGAAGGATTAATGATGTTTGTAGAGTCGCGCCGTCTAATGCCATCAGCTTTACTGGCGAGTTGCTTGCTTAGCGTTATGTTGCAGGGTTTTGCCGTGAATGCCGAAGCTATTAATCCGAATGCCAAAGCTATGGATTCGAGTGCTAAAGCCCCTGAGCTAAGCCCTGAGGTGACCGACACTTCAGAGTTAACCCCAAAAACCGCGACACCCAGCCGCGAAGTAGCAGATGCGCCAAGCGCTGAAGCCTCTGCAGCATTAGCCACAGAAGCATTAGCTGCAGATTCTCAAATAGCCGCAGAATTTCAAAACACAGATGAACCCATGGCCACTCTGGCGGCGTTGGCGTTAAACGGCAGTTGGGAGTTAGTCTCAGGGCGTTATCTTGATGGTGAAGGCCATTGGGTTGATTATACGAGCTTAGATTTAGTGGCTATCAAGGTGTTATCCAATGGCCACTTTAGTTTTACGACAATTCAAAAAGAGGACAATCATAAGCAAATTTGGGCGGCAGGCGCGGGTAAGTACCGAATCGAAGCCAATCAATATATTGAATATCCAAGCCTCACATCCTTTGAAATGCAAGAAAGGCAGAGCTTTAGCTTTGCCTTTGAGCTCATTGGCGATGAATGGCATACCCGCCGCACAGAAGATGGCGAGCTGAAAGAAGTCGAAGTGTGGCGCCGCTTAGATTAAGAGTAATTACGGCTTAGTGCCTACCAGCACAGTTAAACATTCAGTGCTGGAATCAGCAGGCTTGGTGTAATGGCTAACGCTAAATCCGACGTTTTCCATTAAAAGTTGCAGCTCGCTCAGGCTAAATACACCCAGTTGCATCCTATCAAAATTCAATCACAGTACTAGCCTGTTGTTGGTCGTAATAAGAGGTTAATACGTTTAAGCGCTGTTTTTCAGTGGGATGGCGCTCAATATCATCAATCACAGTTAAACTGCCCTAGGGGCGCGCAGTGGTGCGATGATACACAATTGGCTCATCCACAGTATCGGCCACAAGCTCGGTAGCTTTACTCGATAACGGGCAGGTGCACGGCCTAAATAGTCACTTGGGCCGATTATTGGTGTGAAATTGTGTTTTTTTACCGATAAACAAGGTAGCTTAGCTCGCCTTAAACTAATTCACTCACCAAGGTGAAGTGCGAGCTGAGGGGTAAGGTATGAAACATCGTTGGCAAGTGGCTATTTCCGCAGGGCTGTTAGCGACGCTGTGGGCGGGCGCGGCCGATGCGCTGCATTTAGTCACTTGGATTGGCTTTTTAAGCTGTAGCACCTTTTTTGCGCAAACCCATGCTGGGGTGAAAGGCATGCTTATGGCGATGGCCACGAATCTGTCTGGCGTATTTTGGGGCTGGCTTATTATCTCAGGTAGCGGTGTGTTTGCTGCGCCTTCAATGGCTTACATTTTAACTGGCATAGCCACTTCGGCCATGTGTTTACAGGCAAGCCATCAGCGTTTGGCCTTCATTCCTGGCGCCTTTATTGGTTGCTGCATTACTTTTGCCTTAAGCGCAGATTTAAGTGCCATTATCCCGCCATTATTAATAGGTTCTGCCCTTGGCTTATGCATGAGTTTATTAACGACTCAGCTTGTTTTTTTGACTGAAAAAGTCAAAACCATGAGTGTTAAACGCTGATTAGATTATCCATTGTTGATAGTAGGGCACTGCCTAAAATGGGCAGGGGCTGTGGCCATGCATAGGTGTGGCAAGGCGTGGATGCTCAAAATACAAGTCGCTGGCGTGTAGTTGCAGCCTTGGCGCCATGGCTTGACTCTCAAGGTTTGAATACAAGTCGCAGCCAAGAATGGGGTGACCAAAGCTTAAGCTATGAATGCGCAGTTGATGGGTGCGGCCAGTGTGAGGCGTGTATTTAACTAAAGTGCGCTTGGGCTCATTTAAGCGCGCTATGACGTGATAATCACTCATTGCCGCTTTTCCTGTCTCGGCGCAGATTTTTACGCATGGAAACAAGTCTTTATCTTTAGCTATAGCGCCATTAATGCGGCCGTTATCATCCTTAACCCAGCCGGCCAACATGGCCATATATTGCTTGCTGACGTTGCGCTCTTGAAACTGGCGATTAAGATGGCTCGCGGCCTCTGCATTAAGGGCGACGACCATAATGCCAGAAGTGCCAAAATCTAACCTGTGGGGCAATTTGGCATGAATAAAGGCAGGCGTTGCCCCAGCTTGACCATTCACTAAGCGGTAATGCACAGAGTCCCAGTTTTGCGGATTTTTACCTGACAAGCTTAATAAACCGCTTGGCTTATTAATCAGTAAGATATCATCATCTTGATACAAGATAGTGACTAGCTTATGGCATAGGGGCGCGACAAAATCATCCACAAGAATAGTGTTATTGGCGGATATGATAGGCATGAATGTGTCTCTTGGGATGCAATGGCCGACATCATACCTATATCTGCTTGCTAGCACTTGCTTAAAATTTGCGGCCTTGTGTTAAGTGCTGAGTTTACGGCCGCGCTTGGCATTATTGTTAGCGGCTCAATCAATAGCGACACTTGGTGTTATTTGCGTAACTCACGTAACTCACGTAACTCACGTAATTCGCTTAACCTTAACGCTAAAGGCTTTTACTGGTGCGGGTTGTCATATCAATATTACCTGCAGCATTGACTGCCAAGGTTACGGTAATATCCGCCAATGCTTGCAGCGTGGAGATATGAGTGCCGCCGCAAGGAATACTGATCTTGTGCTCATCTAATTGGCATTGCCAGTAGCGGGAATCGGTTAAATGAGGGCCGTCACACACTAAATCAATCTTGGCGCCGGTTTGTAGCCACAACTGCAATTGCGCATTTACTTGCGCCGCCACCTGGGTGAGCGCCGCTATAAACTCATCATTATTAAAGCCGCGCTTTTTTAAGGTTTTGCCTAAGCGATAACTATCAAGGCAGCTATCTTCACTGACAAAACTGGTTTCTTCGGCGTAACTGTGAAAATCGTAATGGCCTAAGGTATCAAACCTGCTAGGGGCTTTGCGCCAAAAAGCTGAGTGCAGCACTTTATTAAGGGCAAGCGCCGCCAAATGCGCGCCGCTGTGAGCTCGGCTTAAGGCTTGCTGATAGTCACTGTCGACTTTTAAGCTCACCACTGTGCCTGGCGTGATGGATAAGCTGGCATTAATGCGGTGCACGACCACAAACTGCCAACCGGCTTCATCGCGCTTCACTGGAATATCCGCGCCGATAGTAAGATAAGCCTCTTCACTATGCCAAGCGCCAACCAAGCAATCGATAACCTTATATTCTTGCTGGTTGATGACTAGCACGCCTTTGTCGGCGGGGTGATCGGGCCAAATATGAGATACCGGATGAAATGGCGTGGCCGCAGTAATGACAACGCTGCTGCTGTCATCATGTTCACAATAAAGAACTGGGCTATTTTGCTGGTATATACCTTGGCTAAAGCTGACTTGAGTAGGGCTAACGGTTAACTGCGTCATGGTTATTATTATGGCTTGGTATGATGGTGACTTGCATGATAACAAAGTTGCAGAGGCGGCGCGGCTTCGGATAGCGTTAATGCTAAACATCACTCAGTTTGGACAATCGAATAACTGCTGCCGAATATACATACCGCCGCATATATACCCGCATACATATAGCAGTATGCAGCAAGCAGAAAATAAAATGCGCCCAGCAATGAATGGCTTAAGCCTTGCTGGGCGCAGGTGCTAGTTAGTAAACTTAGTTATTTAGCTTAGTGGTTAGGCTTGCTTGCAAGCTGCGTTGATAGAGTTAAGAACTTAGTTCTTTAAGCGCTCAAAGCCAGCCGCTAAGTCAGCAATCAAGTCATCACAGTCTTCCAGACCTATGTGAACTCGCACTAAGGTGCCGTTAAAATCCACTTTGCCAGCAGGGCGAATAGCGTTTAGCTCTTCAGGCTGGTTAGCTAAAATCAGTGATTCATAACCGCCCCATGAGTAAGCCATGCTGAAGTGATGGAAGTTATCTAAATACTCTGCCAACTGGGCATCGGATAACTTGTCTTTTAATACAAATGAGAACAAGCCGTTGCAACCCTTAAAGTCGCGCTTATAAAACTCATGACCTTTGCAGCTTGGCAGTTCAGGGTGGTTTACGCGCTCAACTTCTGGGCGCGCCGCTAACCAATGGGCAATCTTGATACTGCTTTCTTGATGCTGCTTTAAACGTACCGCCATAGTGCGCAGGCCGCGGGCTGCTACATAGGCCGTATCGGCATCAACCATTTGTCCCATCAGGTATGAACGTTCACGCAACTGATCCCAGCAGCGCGCATTAGCGACTGCTGTGCCGAGCATGGCATCAGAATGGCCGACTATGTATTTAGTGCCGGCTTGAATCGAAATATCTATGTCATGCTCTAAGGCTTTAAACAAGATACCCGCCGCCCAAGTGTTATCTATCATGATAATAACTTCTGGGTTTACGCTACGAATGGCCTTAACCATGGCTGGAATATCTTGCACTTCCATAGTCACTGAGCTTGGTGATTCCATGAATACCACTTTAGTGGCTGGCGTAATTAAGTCAGCAATACCGGCACCAATTAACGGGTCATAAAAGGTGGTGCTGATATTCATATCTTTTAAGATGATGTTACAGAAATCTTGACTTGGCTCATAGGCGGCGCCTGTCATCAATACATGATCGCCACTCTTCACAAAGGATAAAATGCTATTGGCAACTGCTGCTGCGCCGCAAGGATATAACGTACAACCTGCGCCGCCTTCTAATGCCACCATGGCATCTTGCAGCGCGAAGTGAGTTAAGGTGCCGCGCCGGCCATAAAATAAGGCGCCATTGGTGCGTTTTTTCGCGGCTTCTTTTTTAGCTTTGACCGATGAAAATACTAACGATGATGCGCGCTGAATCACAGGGTTTACTGAGCCTTGGCTTACGCGTTCACTGCGACCCGCAGTCACTAATAAGGTATTCATTTTTAGATTAGGCATATTCATTCTCAATCAAGGGTATTGTCGAGGAAAGCACTCACTGCCTCGGGGCGGTTAAGTCTTCATGAGTAAAGCTTGCAGCTACATAAATCACACAAAAAAACATGCCTAGCGCTATGCTCAAAACTGGCTTGTTTAAGTCAGCCTGCGCGCCGTCATTAGGCTGATAATAACTTTCATGTTAACCCTATTTAAACCGCTTGATAAGTATTCAAATTTTTTATCCTTTTAGTGCCTTGTCTTATCGCCATAACACAAGTCACAGTCATGTTTTTGCCGTGAGAGAACTCCTTGGTATCGCTATCTAATGAATTACTTACATGAATTTACGATCCGTGATTGATGACTCTGCTTGGCGGCTAGGGGCTGTAATGTTAGGAATTATCAGCAATACTTCGTCATGTATATCATGGGGGAGCGTTAAGCATGTCCATCAGAAAGCAACTGCAAGGCTATATAGCGGCCAAAGATATTGCGCCAGAGCATGTCGCTGCGGCGCTACAAGTGAGTAAACTCAGGCCTAATCACGGGCAATGGTTTACCTTTATCGAGCAGCTGTTACTGTGGTGCGCCGCATTGGCGCTCGTTATCGCGGCGCTGTTTTTTATTGCTTATAACTGGGATGACTTCGGCCGTTTTAGTAAATTTGCCGGCCTTGAAGTGTTAGTGATACTCGCTGTGGCCAGTTACCTTAAGTGGGGCAAGCAAGCGTTAGTGGCGCAAGTGTCATTAATGGCCGCGTCTATTGCCGTCGGTGTCTTACTCGCCTTTTTCGGTCAAACCTATCAAACCGGCGCCGATCCTTGGCAATTGTTTGCCATTTGGGCGGCGCTGATTTTACCTTGGGTCATAGTCGGGCGCTTTTCGGCATTATGGATGTTGTGGCTGACGCTAGTGAATCTGGCCTTAGTGTTGTGGCTGGTGGACTTAAGGCCGAGGTGGTTATTCTTCCCCATGTATGAGTCACTGCTCTGGGCCATGTGTATAGTTAACGGCTTAGCGCTCGTGGCTTGGGAGCTAATCTTGCGCCCGTGTTTAGCGCTGACTGAGCGCTGGTCATTTCGCTTAATTGCGACAGTTGCCGGCACCTCGCTAACCCTATTAGCGCTCGAACCCATCATCAATCACAACGAGTACAGCCAAGTAGACAATACCGCGGTAGTGGTGTGGGGCTTATGGTTATTAGTCTCTGTGGTTTGTTACCGTTATTGGCGCCGCGATTTATTTATGTTGGCGGGCGCAGCCTTATCCTTTGATACCTTAGTGGTGTGTTTATTTGCGCGCTTATTGCTCAATGACTTTGATATCGGCGGTTTTTTAGTGCTAGCGCTAATCATCATTGGTTTAGGGGTAGGTTCAGCCATATGGCTTAGAAATGTTCAGCGAGGATGGCAGCAATGAGTCCTAATAACGAGAGTCTATGGCGCGAGTTACAGCAGGCTAAATTAGTGGTCGGCGAGGCGCCAGTGCCAAGCATAAGCTCGCCTTGGTATGTGAAATTGTTAATGGCGTTATCTGGCTGGTTAGCGGCGATATTAGTGCTGATTTTTTTAGCTGTCTCTTTTGATGTTATCTTTCAAGAGCCGCCTATCTCTGCATTGATTGGTGTTGGCATGATAGCGGCAGCTTATGGTTTTTTTCGCACACAAGTCAGTGAGTTTATGGAGCATATAGCGCTGGCGGTGAGCTTTGCCGGCCAAATGTTAATTGGGTGGGTTATTTTTGAACTCACGATTGAGGCCAATGCTTGGTTGCTATTAGCGGCCATGCAATTACTGCTAGCGCTGGTAATCCCTAATACATTACACCGTTTTTTGTGCGCTTTATGTTTTACGCTGTGCGCTTGTGCTGGGACTTTGTTAGTCGGCATAGTGGGGATTATTCCGAGCCTATTAATGGCGCTAGCAGCTTGGCTGTGGGTCAATGAATTTAGCTATCCTAAATGGCTTAGCGATATTAATGCGCTTGGCTATGGATTACTGCTGGGATTAGTGATTACCGCTTGCGTAAATTGGTATGGTGACGTGAGTTATTGGTTTAACGACCCAAACATATTTAGAGTTATCCCGCCGCCTTGGCTTGATGCTGTGCTCACAGGATTCGTGCTCTGTTATGTGGCCAATCACATAGTTAGCCGGCTTGGGTTTCCTCTGGTGAGCCTACTTAGCTTATGGATGTATGTACTTATTGCACTGGTGTGCGCCGCGACCATGTATGCCCCAGGCATTAGTTTGGCGGTATTAATCTTATTGCTAGGTTTTTATGGCAGTAATCGCCAGTTGTTAGGCCTTGGGATTGCCTCTTTGCTCTGTTATGTCAGTTACTATTATTACCAGTTAGACACGAGTTTATTGCTAAAAGCCCAAAGCTTATTGCTGCTAGGCGTTGTCTTGTTGGCGGCGCGCTGGGCGTTAGTGCGCGGAGCTAAGACTCAGCAAGGAGTAATCCATGAATAAGTTAGTGGTTGTCATCACCTTAGGAGTAATTCTTGCGGCAGTTAATTGGTCTATTTATCAAAAAGAGCAGTTGATAGCCCACGGCCAAGGCATGTATTTAGCGCTCGCCCCTGTGGATCCGCGCTCGCTGATGCAGGGCGATTATATGGCATTAGGTTTTGCCATGGCTGATCAAATCGCCGCCGCGCTGCTTGTTACTAATAATACCAGCGCAACCGCTACAGTGGATCTCGCTGAGGGTGTTGATAATGGCCAACGCCTTGATAGCACAGCTAGTGTCAATAATAGTGAAGGAAGCGACACTAGCGGCAGCATTGAAAGTAGCGACACTAGCGAGAGTGGCGAGATAGCTGACGAAAACCTTGCTACAAGTGCGGAAATAAGCTTTGTTGATAGCTCAAATCATGATGGCTTAGTGTTAGTGGCGCTCGATGATAATCAGCAAGCGAGTTTCCTGCAGATTTATGATGGCAAGGCGCTCGGCGCGAAGCAATTACTGATTAAATATCGCTTGCGCGATGGCGAGATTAAGCTTGCTAGTAATGCTTTCTTCTTTGAAGAAGGCCAAGCCGCGGCGTTTGAGTCGGCTCGCTTTGGATACTTTAAAGTCGCAACCAATGGCGATTTATTGTTGGTGAGTTTGCACGATAAAGACTTTCGCAATCTAGCGCCGTAGGCAGTAATAAACAAAAAGGCGTGAAGTTTATACTTCACGCCTTTTTTATTGAGGCTGCGGCGTTAACACAGCTATTTGAGCTGCGCTTACCAGCAGTTAATCGCGGTTAGCGCGCAGCTTCTGCAATATCGAGCTCATTGTGGATAAGCACCACGCACTGAGAAGCAAATAGCATCTTAGGGCCTAGGCTAATTTTCTCTGCGCCCAGACGCTTTAAGGTATTAAAGCTCTTTTTTGGCATAGGAATATGATCTGTCAGTAAAAAACATGGATTAGGCGCAAACTCGACATCACGAATCGAGCTGCCTTTTTTATCCATCATATACAGCTGATAATCTTCCGAGAGATCTTTAACTAGTTTTTCAAAGCTAGTGGTGCTGACGGTAATACCGCTTTTAACCTGCCTAACTTGTTCCTTGTCCATGCCTTTTGATAATTGCAGCGCTGTGGCTATGGTGTTGATTAAGGCTTGCTCGTGAAAGCCACCTAAATCATGGATAAGGTTAGGTTGAAAGCAAATGGTTCGAGAGTAATCTTGAGTGCTTTCAAGCACTAAATACACAATTACATCATCACGATGAGACTGGGCCACAAAAATGGTATTCATTAATGTGTGCGCCAAAATTTCGGTATGGGCATCTTGGCCGACGGCGGCTAAAAAGGCTTGATTGTCGGTCGGGGCTGCTCGGGCTCGTAATACAAAGGCACGCATGGGATCTAAGTCCTAATGAGTCAAAATAATAAAATGAATGCAGATGTTGACGGCCTGTCAGCATCAGAGGCTATGGCGCATTATCGCTGTTTTACACCCGCAAGTAACGGTATTAATGGTGCCGCTTGGCAAAATTCGCGCCATATCCTATGGTGTTAATATCAACGGGAGACGGCTTAACTTGCTGACATCAAACTTAATTTAGCGGAGACGAGTATGGCAGATATGGAAAAGGCGCTGGCAAGTCAATTGGCCAATATTGAAACTCGTAGCGGTAAAACCATGGCGGAATTAATGGCGATTGTGAATCAAAGCGGCTTAGTTAAACATGGCGAACGACTCGCTATGCTAAAAACCGCTTATGGTATGGGCCATGGTGATGCCAATCTATTCGTGCATATGGCAAAGCAATCCCAAGTCGTTGCAGCACCCATGCCCTTAAGTGACGATGAGCTGTTAACTAACTTATATCCTGATAAAAAAGCGCCGCTACTTATTATTCATCAGGCGTTACTTGTCACGCTTAATAGCTTGGGGCCATTTATCATAGCGCCGAAACAAAACTACATAAGTTATCGGCGGAATAAGCAGTTTTGCATGATAGGGCCGGCCACTAATAGTCAGATTGAAATCGGTCTTAATATAAAGCACTTGGAAGCGGATGAACGCTTAAAAGTCATGCCAGCAGGGCAAATGTGCCAGTACAAATTGCGCTTAAGCTCAGTAGTTGAGATAGATGCTAAGATCATTTCTTGGTTAGAGGCAGCTTATTTGGCGGCGGGTTAACCGCGCTGTATGATATCGACCATGCCCGCACTTTAGCCATTATTCTGCCGGCATTGCTGACAGTGACGCAAACAGCAAAACGCGAGAAGCTACTGCAATATGCCGAGCGCGTATGGCAGATTCGTGATGGCAGTGAGCAGCAAAAAATCACCCAAGCTATCGCTAATACTCGCGCCTTTTTTGAAACCATGGGGTTACCTACGCGTTTAGCTGCTTATGATTTATCTCAAGCAGCAATCGATAACGTGTTAGCTCAGTTAGAGCAGCACGGCATGGTGGCCTTAGGTGAGCATGAAGATATCGATTTGATTAAGAGCCGTGAAATTTTAACCTTAGCCTTATAAGCCAACGGATAAGATTGTTATAGCTGTAATGGTTGGTGTAATCATTACTGTAATCACTGTCTTAATAACCAATAGCGCAGTAGTTTAACCGACATTCCGCACCTGATTTAGGAATAAATTTGTCGATAGCGTTCGCCTAGCACGTCGAGAATGATCTGTTGGTCCACCGTGAGTCCCGTAACTTGAGGTGGCGCTTCTCCCAACTGGTATTCGTGTACCCCGCCAAAGCGTAAAAAAATCCACCGCGCTGTCGGTTTTTGCGTGGGTTTCTTTTTCATGTCCGCCACACTGCGATTCTGCTCTACTAAACCCTGCCGGATCCGGTGCTCTAGCGCCGCATAAATCATCAGGCTACTGGTCATCACCATCAGCAATGCTTCGATACGTTCCGGTTTTTTAAGATACAACGAGGAGGTTAAAAATTCGGGACTTTTCAGAAAGCGAAACCCACGCTCGACGTTTTGCTGGGCTTTATAAATTGCCAACAGCTCAACCATGGTGAGCGTTTCACTGTGATCATTGGTCGCGAGGATGAACACCCCTGTCTGGTTGCGCGCTTCTGCTACCCGCGCCAAGCTACTTGCGGCTAACCCCTTGATGTGAAATTGGTAGCTCACCGGCACTTCACCCTTTTGCGGCCTTCCGCGCCCAGCATAGAGAGGTTCACTCACGACCTCTGCTTCCAGTTGCAGCAGATTTAAGCTGGCAGCAAAACGGGCTAATTCAGCCTGCGCATCGGCCTCGCAGGCAAAACGCTGGGCACATAATTTGTTGAAGGCTTTCAGCTCACGCGTGCTGTCTTTAAGTAGATTTTTGGCTAATGTTTGCTGCTCACGGTGGCTAGCCTGTTCGCTGCGCACCAGCAACCAACGCTGCGCGACGTCGGCATAATTGGCGCTTTGCCAACAGCCATGATAGCCATTGCCCAGCGCGACCAGCGACTGGGTGCCAATGGTTGCCACGGCCCGCTTGGCCTCATTGAGTGTGACAGGCACTCGAGTCACGAACAACTGTTGCTGTTGAGCCAGTAGTTGCAAGGTATCAGCGCAATACAGCGCCGCATCGCCGACCAGGTAACGACTCTCCTGCGCGGCCTTGAGACTGCTCAAGTGGCGCCGTACGGTCTGGGCAAAGGCCTTGGTATCATTACTATTACCACTCAAGGCCTGCATGTAGATGGGCAGGCCGGCCTGATTTTCGCAGATAAGTTCTAGGATAACCTGGTTCAGCTCGGGCCGATGGTCGCGGCTATAGCCACGTACCAATTGCAACTTACCGAGCTTTTCGCCATCGGTTTGGTCATAGGCGCCATCGACGTGGAAGCTGGTGATATCGAGGTGCACTGCCGTACTTTTGAGCTCCAATCGCTCTACGACCTGTTCCGCCATCACCTGATAAAGCGTGCTGACATCGGCCTCAAAGAGGGCATCAAGGCAGCGGCCGAGCACGTCATCATTGAGGTCATCGGCACAGATCCCCGGGCCAATCAGACGCTCTACAGGCTTGTTGGCAAAGAATTGCGGGAACATGTGCAAGGTCGAACTATGAAAGCCAAGACCATTCAGTATCATCGCCACCAACGCTTCACCATGTGAAACTTTGTAGGGCGGCGTTTTGGGGAGCACCGCATCAATCATGCGAGCAATGCCGAGTTCTTGGCAAAGTGCAGCCACCAAACCAAGGTGGTCGAGGTTACGAATAGCGATAGCGGGAGTGGGCATAATGATCTACCTGCAAAAAGTAGTAATAGATCAGAATGGCCGATCGCCGTCAAGTTTTTTTAAATCGAAAATTAGGTGCGGAATGACGGGTTTAAAATGCGCGCGCTATTGGTAATTTTTTAATAATTTGATAATGTGAGCTCTGCTTGGACAGCATATCGTAATCGCACAGGGATATTTGCGGAGTCATTACTATGGATAGTCAGTCACCCCCAGTTGTTATCGCCAAACGAATAGTGACCATTAAGCCTAGACTGCTGGCTTGGGCGCTCATCGCCCTCGTCTTAAGCTATTTAAGTGTATTGGGATTTAATCTTCTTATGCCCTTAGGTTATGCCATTTTATTGGTATTTACGGCGGCGTTTACTGCTTGCGCCTTTTATCTCGCTCACTGCGCTAAAAATCATTTAGTTCATATTCAACAAGATGATCGCTGTGATGGCGGTTCAAATTAATTAGACATTTATACGTATAGATGGCTATAATTCGAGCGCAAATTTTTTGCACTCGTCAACTTTAAATGGTGCCTGCTTTTGAGTGGGATAATCGGGAAATCAGTGCGATGCTGATACTGCCCCCGCAACGGTGAATGGTGAGTAAACAGTGCGTTTAGGCGTTAATAACTGTTTACGTGCGTAATAGCAGAACCTAAGTCCGGAGACCGGCCTTTAAAGCGATTTCAGTGATTTCGGTGGGCAGATCCTGAGGTGCGATTTCACGCAGGCTTAATTGACTGTGCGCGGCGATATTGCCCCATTTCCTTAGAATAAAACAGGTAAATGGGAAGATGACACAGATGAAAGCGACTCAACTCGCGGTTTTACTTGGGCTGTTATTAAATGGTCAAGTGGTTGCGAGCAATAACGATGTAGAACATATCTTAGTCTTAGGTCGCAGCGATGCCGACATTATGGCCATGGCTGCTAATGTGCAAGTCATAGGTGAGCTCGCTATAGCCAATAGCGGTGCCACCAATCTAATTGACTTACTGCGCGGCGTAAACGGCATCCAAATCTCGGATAATAATACCCAAGCGACGATTGCTATGCGCGGCTTTACAGGCTCGCAAGCGTCCAATAACACCCTAATTTTACTTGATGGTCGCAGACTCAATAATATTGATATTGCGGCGCCTGCGCTGCGCGCCATTCCCTTAAGTTTAGTTGAAAGCATTGAAGTCTTATCGGGTAGTGCTGGCGTATTATATGGCGACCAAGCGGTAGGCGGGGTGATTAATATCATTACTCGTAAACCTGAAAATAACGGCGCTAATGTGCAATTAGGCGGCGGCAGTTTTGAAAGTTATCAAGGCCAAGGCGACGTTTATGGCCGCTTTAATCAAGACTGGAGTTATTACGGTTCTGCCAGTTTACATAGCTCAGATAATTATCGCGCCCACAATGATTCCGACACCGGCTCAGGGTTAGCGCGCATTAATTATGATGATACTAAGAGCAGTTTTTACGCTGAGGCGAGTTATTTTGATAATAAAGTACAATCTCCAGGCGCGTTAACCGCCGCGCAATTTGCCGCCGACCCAAGGCAAGCGTCTAGTCCTGACAGTAAAGACTATCAGCATGATATGACCAATGCTTGGCGTCTTGGCGCTAGTCATCAGCTTAATTCTGTGTGGACCCTAGTGGCTGATGCCGATTATAGCGATAGCTTAGTGACCTCTGTGAACTGGGGCAGCGCTGGGCGCAATGAGCGCAGCCTTTTTAGTATCATGCCTAAGGTGTTAGCGAACTTTGCGACCGACCGCGGCCCTATGACCATGATAGTTGGCGGTGATTTTACCCGCGGCACTTCAGAATTTAGTTTTGGGCGTGAAAATACCCAAAGCGTGAGCAGTGGCTATGTGCAGGCCACTGTGCCATTAAACTCAAGCCTAAGTTACGTGGTGGGTGGCCGCTACGCTGAAGCGCGCGATCATTTGTTTGATAATAACGTATACCCAGGTGGGGTTGAGTTATCACAAGATGCGACCGCTTTTGAATTGGGGTTAAATTATCGTCCAAGCAATGATGTGCGTTGGTACATTCGCATGGATGATAACTTTCGCTTTGCCAAAGTGGATGAGCAAGCTTACACCCCTAAAGGTGTGACTGGGCTTAAACCACAAACTGGGCGTTCTTATGAAACTGGAGTGGACTGGGCGTATTCCGCGCTTAATTTAAGCCTTAACCTTTATCGCTTAGATTTAGAAGATGAAATTATCTTTGATAGTAATCCCGAATTAACCCCAGAAGGCGGCGCCTTTAATGGCGCCAATATTAATGCTGAAGCATCGCGGCGCTATGGCGTTAATACCTCAGCGACGTGGCAATTACCGCAAGACTTTGAGCTGATTGGTGAGTATCAATATATAGATGCTAAGTTAACCGAAGGGGTTAACCAAAATAAGCGTTTATCCTGGGTGGCACCGCACACAGGGCGAGTGCAACTGAGCCAAACACTTGGTGAGCATTGGCAGTGGCAAGTTGAAGGGGTGTTCACATCATCACGCTTTGTGGAAGGTGATAGTGCCAATGTCGATAGTAAATTGCCATCTTACGGGTTAATGAATCTGGCGGCGAATTATTATCTCGATGATTGGAGCTTGAGCATGCGCATTGATAACGTATTGGATAAGCAATATGTGGCTTCTAGTTATTACAGTGCATACGGCAATGGCTATTATTCTGGTACGGGTCGCAATCTGCAATTGACCCTGCAATATCAGTTTTAACTAAGATTCGCCCGCGAGGATTAGCAAGATTGTTAATATCTCGGGCGCAATACTTGTAAAAGCTTGACCCTATGGTTATTTTTAGGAGAGACACTTGTGTTAGCACACGATAAAAATAACCATAATCAGGCTCCCTCTATCATGACAGAATTAGAGCAGTTGGTGTTCCAGCAAATTCGTTCCATTATGGGCAATGAAGAACAAATTCTTGGCCGAAAAGGAACCTTACTCCCCTTAAAAAAGGCCATTATTGCCGATGGCGATATTCAAAATGTGATTGATATTGTGGCGAGTGATCCCGCACTTTCAGCCCATTTATTATGGCGCTCAAATACGGCCGCAAGCTCTAGCGGCCAAGGCAAAAACCGCAGTATTAAAGAGGCCTTAATTCGTCTCGGTCAAATCAATATCTATCGTTATGCCTTCTCTTTTTATTTAAAAGAGCGGCTGGATGAATTGCCACACCCCTATAAAAAGTTAGTGTTTGGCTATTGGAAGTTAAACGAGAATATTGCTGAAGATGCCATGCTGTGCCTAAAAGAGCTCGAAGGCGTAAAAGTCGATGCCGATGAATTGCAAACCATCGCCTTATTTAGCGTGTTTGGTCAAATTATCGCATTAACGGCTTTTGCCTATTTAAATGCCAAAGCTGAGCAAACCATTCCACTTGAAGTCATGAAAAGTATTATCGATCATGAGCAGCAGTCATTAACCTTAGACGCCTTTGAAGCGCTGCAATTAGATCAAGAACTGATCAATGAGTTTTTGATTGCCCATAATCTCAATCAATCCACTAATCCCAATTCCGCCGGCCTGATTTTACGACGGGTGTTATCTCGCCGCGGCTTATTACTCAATCCTTTGTGAGCTAGCGAGGCAATGCCTAACTAGCTCTAGTATTAGCGCAATCTAGTTTAGTGCTGTAATTCTTGATGACTTAAGGATTGAATACAGGCTTGCAGCGGCTGATTGAGCGCATCGCTTTTACGATAAGCGGCAAATAGTGGCCTGAAAAAGCCTTTATCACCTAAACGTAAACTTACTAATGGATAGGCCTTAAGCTCCTTAAGCGCCCAGTGTGGTAGCGCTGCTACACCTTGTTCTTGCAGCAGTAATTTCGCCACTTGCCCTAAGCTATCACAAGGAATTTCCTTGCCCAGAGTAATGCCGGCAGGCTCTAAAAAATGCTGCACTAATTCGGTTTTTGCTGGCAAGAGCGGAAAACTAAATAAGGTCAGACCCGCTAGATCTTGCGCTTGAATTTGCTGGCGCTCTGCCAGTGGATGATTAGCGGCCACCAATAAGCGAATCTCATAATCAAACACATGCTGATAAGCAAGCGCTGGATCGCGGCTGAGCTTAGAAGTTAATACCAAGTCTTGCTGACCGCTCACCAGTGAATGTAGCGCCGCTTGCGGATGCTGACTGGTTAACTGTAATTCGCTGCTACTTAATTCCTGCCGCTTATTCTCAGCCACTTGGGCTAACCAGCCATTTAATACTGGCCAATGCGCGGCGGCGCGAATTTTTTGGGGCGCTTGTGTTAAGCCATGCTTTAACTGCTGCTCGGCGTGCTGCACTTTTGGCAAGATATCTTCAGCTAATTTCAGCAGTCTTGCGCCTTCCTCGGTAAAACATAAGGGCTTACTCTTACGAATAAATACCGGCGAGTTGATTCTAGTTTCTAGCTCTTTAATCTGATGGGAAAGCGCAGATTGGGTCACAAAGCGCAGTTTAGCCGCTGCTGCTAAGCTGCCGCTTTCCTTAAGAGCCAAAAGGGTTCGTAAATGTCTGAGCTCAATCATAAGTCCACTCTTAGCGCTTAGGTTTGGTGCATTGTTGCTCAAGATTAGCACAGCAAACTTCTGGACGTCTAGATGGTTGTTGCTTTAAATTTACAACCACTTAGCTAACTATTAACCATGGGAGCTTGACTCAGTTTTTAAGCGCAGCCGTCTATACTGAGTAAAAACACCAAGGAGCAAGTTATGAGCCATACCTATAAGATTATTGAATTGACAGGATCGTCGCCCATTAGTAGTGATGAGGCCATCCGCAATGCCATCGCATCGGCGGCCGAAACCTTAGATCATTTACGTTGGTTTGAAGTTATCGAAACTCGCGGTCATTTAGAAAATAATGCCGTGGCTCATTGGCAAGTGACGATTAAGCTTGGTTTTACCTTGACGCCTCACAGTTAAGCATTGGGCTGCACACAAGGCAGCCTAATGGCATTTATCAATAGGATTAGGCGTCGCGGCTTAATCCTTTTTCAATAATGCGAATCAAGCGCGCTGTTTTACGGTCTTGATTAACTTCAGCTTGTAACTGGCGAGTTAGCGCCCAAGTAAAGTGCTCTAGCAGCATGCTATCGTGTTGGTACAGCTCTAATTTAGCCTTAAGCGCCGCAATAATATCGCTATGACTTGGCGCATTGCCGAGCGCTACTGAAATATTTCTTAACCACCGCCTATGGCCTATGCGCCGAATAGGGCTACCTTCAGTTTTCGCTAAAAAATGTGTTTCATCCCATGCAAATAAGCTTAAAAGATTAGTATCTTGCCAAACATCGCGAGTTTGAAAATCTGCTTCCTGACTTAAAGGCGCGGCGCGGTTATAAGGGCACACCAATTGGCAGTCATCACAGCCATAAATTCGATTCCCTATGAGGGGGCGCAGATGTTCAGCAATCGGGCCATCTAATTCAATGGTTAAATAAGAGATGCAGCGCCTAGCATCAACGGTAAAAGGCGCAACTATGGCGCCCGTTGGGCAACTGGTGATGCAAGCGGTGCAAGCCCCGCAGTCTTGTTGATTAGGAGTATCTATGGGTAGCGGTAAGTTAATCAGTAACTCACCTAGAAAAAACCAACTGCCAGCTTCTTCACTGAGTAATAAGGTGTGTTTTCCCGTCCAGCCAAGACCAGCCTTTTGCGCTAATGGCCGCTCTAATATGGGCGCCGAATCCACAAACGGGCGATAGTCAGTGTGCCACTCACTAAAGGTGGCAAGCTCTGCCGCAATTTTATCGCCAAGCTTTTTAAGGCGTTGCCTTAATAACTTGTGATAATCACGGCCGCCAGCATAGCGAGATATATAGCCGTGCATAGGCTCTTTAAGTTCACGGGTAAAACGGGCGTTAGTCGGTAAATAATCCATGCGCGCACTAATCACTCGAACGCAGCCAGGATGCAACTCATGGGGGCGGGCACGCATCATGCCGTGCTGCGCCATATAGTTCATGTCACCGTGATAGCCTTGATCTAACCAAGCTTGCAGCTTAGGTTCATGGCTGCTTAAGTCGGTATCAGTAATACCGATTGCGGCAAAGCCTAGTTCTTGCCCCCATAGTTTAATTTGAGTGGCTAACTGGGCTAATTGAGTTGAACTGAGTGGGCAAGCTGGCGACATGGCGTACAAAGTATAGAAATAATGTGGCTAGTTTACCTTGCCTAAGGATGAGCGCCAAATCACAGCCACATGGACATTTAGCTTAAAGGTAAGCGGCATAGTGAGTTCAGCGCTAATAGCTTGTTTCTGTTATAATCGCGCCCTTGTTTATGGCTTAGGTATGACTAAGCCATAGTGATGGTCAAAGCCCGTGATAGTGGCTTGGCCACAACACACTTAAATTTGATTGGATTTAATTTTTGGGAATCGCGAATGACCTCAGTAAAAAAGTGGCTCTTGGCCGTGGGAGCAATGGCGCTCTCAACACCTGCGTTGGCAAGCTCGAGCTTAGAGACCAGTGGTGACATAGTGCACTTAGCTTTGCCTGTTAGTGCGCTTGCCGCCACAGTGTTTTATGAAGAGGGCGATGCAGGCATGTGGCAGCTGGCAAAAGCTGCGGTATCAGCGCGCTTAATTACTGAAGGCTTAAAACTTGCGGTTGATAAAGAGCGCCCAGATGGCAGTGGCAATGACTCGTTTCCGTCTGGCCACACCACAGATAGCTTTATGGCAGCGACATTTATTCAGCAGCGCTATGGCTGGCAATATGGCGCGCCAGCCTATGTTGCCGCTACCTTTGTGGCTTATAGCCGCGTTGAGAGTGACAAGCATTATGTCGGTGATGTGCTTGCGGGCGCAGCCATTGGCGCATTAGCGGGTTGGTACTTTACTGACCCTTATGAAAATATAAATATCACGCCAATAGTAGGCAATGGCCAGTATGGTCTGTATATTAGCGGCCGTTTCTAATCGTTAGAGAATTCCTATGACTGAAGTAAGTGCTCAATACCGCGAAACCGCTCACCTCGCTGCCATTAACGTTGCGGCGCAAGTGTTTCCTATGAATGAGATGCCAGAAAGCTTGCATGAAGCTTTTGCCGATCTGTATGAGCAATTAATGCTAGATAGTGACAGCTTGTTTGCCACTCATTATCAGGCTATTCCTGCCAGCGCCCGCGCGTTAATCAGTGACGCTGAGTTTCATGGTTTCTTCATTGGTCACGCTTGGTTAAAGCTGACCATGGCTGGCCAAGAAATCGCTGACCGTCAGGATTCAGAGGATGCTGTTAATGAACAGGCTTATGCGGGGATCTTCGCTAAGCTGATTGAGCAAGCGCTCAAAGAAAGCATTAAGAAGCTGAAAAAAGCCCGTACCGATCGTTCTATGCTTAATGCTATTAAGCAAGTGATTGCGTAAGGCTTGTCAGCATAAAAAAACCGCCGAAAGGCGGTTTTTTTATGGGTAACGATTTAGAAGGAGGTGCGCTTATAGCTGCGATACTCGGGCTTCCAAAAGTTACTTTCAATCGCTTGTCTTAATATTTCATTGGTGGTCGGCAGTGCTAAGTCTTGATCCATAGCCACGCGGCCAACAGCAAAGGCAATGTATTGACTCACGGCATGAATATCTTCAAGTTTCGGCAATAAGCCGCCTTCACCATCGCTGGCTAACGGTGAGCATTCAGCCAAGGCGCGGCTGGATGCCATTAGCATTTCATCGCTAACGCGGCGCGCGCCGCTCGCTAATACGCCAAGGCCTATGCCTGGGAAGATAAAGCTATTATTGCACTGCGCAATTTCATAGGTTTTACCTTCATACACCACAGGCTCAAACGGGCTACCTGTGGCCACTAACGCCTGACCTTGAGTCCAGTGGATTAAGTCTTTAGGGGTAGCTTCTACACGGCTAGTGGGGTTAGACAGCGGGAAGATAATAGGTCGTGGGCAATGACTATGCATGGCCTTAATAATTTCTTCAGTAAATAAGCCTGGCGCGCCGCTCACACCTATTAATACGGTAGGTTTTGCGTTATTCGCGACATCAAGTAAAGACACATTATCATTGCCGTTTTGCCACTGGCCTATAACATCGGCTTTTTGCCCAAGCTTAGCTTGGAAGCTCAATAGATTCGGCATGTTATCGAGTAATAATCCCCAGCGGTCGACCATGTAGATTTGGCTGCGTGCTTGCTCATCACTGATGCCTTCAGACACCATTTGCGCAATGATGGCTTCAGCTATGCCGCAGCCAGCGCTACCGGCGCCAAGAAAGGCCACGCGTTGATCTTTAAGCTGGCTACCGGCGGCTTTACAGGCTGCCAGCAATGAGCCAACAGTCACCGCCGCTGTGCCTTGAATATCATCATTAAAGCAGCAGTATTTATCTTTATAGCGCTCAAGCAGTGGCATGGCATTCTTTTGCGCAAAATCCTCAAATTGAATCAGGGCATTAGGCCAGCGGCGCTGCACGGCTTGCATAAAGGCTTCCACAAAGTTGGCGTATTCCTCACCACCAATGCGCGGGTGACGCCAGCCCATATACATAGGATCTTCTAATAAATTAGGATTATCCGTGCCCACATCTAAGGTGATAGGCAAGGTATATGCCGGGCTTATGCCGCCGCAACTTGTGTACAGTGACAACTTACCAATGGGTATCCCCATGCCGCCAA
This sequence comes from Shewanella sp. SNU WT4, assembly GCF_006494715.1. Taxonomy (NCBI): domain Bacteria; kingdom Pseudomonadati; phylum Pseudomonadota; class Gammaproteobacteria; order Alteromonadales; family Shewanellaceae; genus Shewanella; species Shewanella sp. SNU WT4. The sequence goes on along the minus strand of NZ_CP041151.1, from coordinate 3,520,269 downwards.
TGCCTTGATCGCCAAGGCCTAAAATGCGCTCGCCATCGGTAACTACTATGACTTTAACTTTATGACGGGTGGAGTTATTTAAGATGTCATCAATGCGGTCTTTATTGGGATAGGACACAAATAATCCGCGATTACGGCGATAATCCTGAGAGAAACGCTCGCAGGCTTTACCCACAGTCGGGGTATAGATGATGGGCATCATCTCGGTAATATGGTTTTGAATTAACCGATGAAACAAGGTTTCATTGGTGTCTTGAATATTACGCAGATAAATATGCTTATCGACATCACGGCTAAAGCTTTTGAACTGATCGTAGGCACGCGAGGCTTGCTCTTCAATGGTTTCAATCACGTGGGGTACTAGGCCTTCGAGATTGAAAAACATTCGTTCTTCGTGGCTAAAAGCACTGCCTTTATTAATTAACGGCGCTTCAAGAATGGCAGGACCTGCGAAAGGGAGATACAGAGGGCGTTTATTATCTTCCATGGTAAACCTTGTTTGGCATTAGAGTTATAGAAAGTTCAATGCGTTAAGGTTAACACGGAATGTGATCTTTGTTGTATTTGTCGGCTGCTTTTTGTGCAAAATCAATTGCAGCCGAGCATCAATGACGATGAGCGTCTTATTTTTCGCGGTGAATTAAGCCTAAGCCTTTAATGGTGTAGCGCAGAATTTGATCGCCACAATTGCGATAATTCTTGTGCTCAGGCTTTTGGAATAATGCGCCTAATTCTGATTTAGAAAGGCGGAAATCAGCCATCTTAAGAGCCGCTAAAATATCATCATCTTTTAACTGCAAGGCAATTTTGATTTTGCGTAAAATCATATTGTTATTGAGTTCAGTCAGAGGTTTTGGCAATTCTGCGCCTTCTTTCAAACCGCGTTTTTCAATAATAATGCCATCTAAAAAGCGGCATAACAGCTCATCGCTCAGCAATACAAACCCAGCGTCTTCTTCTTTTTTCATAAAGGCCAATAATTCAGCCTCAGTCATAGCCGCACCCATCTTCTTAAATATTTTTAAGGCATGAGTGTTGTTATAGTTGAAGATGTAGCGAATCTGTCTAAATTTATCGTTGTTTATCATGGGTTTCCAGCATTTATATGCGATGACTGAGCAGCATTTATCGCGGCTCTAGCGGGTTGACATAGCTAGTTAAAAAGCTTGTAGAAATATTGCGCGGGATAATAGCACAGATTGCGGGCTGAGATCGATGCAAACGCTGAGCGCGCCTCCAAAGGCCTGCGTGTTGGCACTTTACATGGCGCATAAAAAAAGCGGCTACAAGGCCGCTTTTTGATATCAATTGAGCCTTATTAAAAAGGCTCAATTAATTCAGTCATTTGATTAGTTTTTTAATCGAGTTACTTGATTTGAGTCGCGGCCCACTTGGCGCGATTATTTGGGCTTTCACCTAAGTTATGCTCGGCGCGATAGCTCTTATAAGCTTCAGCGTCCAATTGCACTAAAGTGACTTCCACATCAAGAATTAGCTTACATTCTTTTTTGATGCGCCAAGCGCAAGTAGTGTAAAGCTCAGTTAACGGCAGTGAGCTTAAAAATTCTGGATTGTATTGGGTATACACAGCTTGAGTTGGATACACCACGAACGCTAAGCGGCGCTTAGGCTCCTGCTTAAACAAGGTTTCAATGCCATCACAAGTATCGGCAACACGCAGTTCAATGGTTTCATCGATTTCGAGCAGTTTCTTTTGCACTAATTCAGGCGCAATAGTGGTACCCGCTTCCCAAGCAAGCACTTGCTCTACGGTTGTTTGGGTTAACTGTGCAAGTAGCTGTGCATCTAGGCCGAGAGACATGCGTAAATATTGCATCTCAACAGCATTTAAATCAGGTTGCTTTGCCATAATTATTATCCTATTGCTTACCAATTAGCAGTGGGCTAGCCACACGTTGTCCACCCATTCCCAGAAGGATTCCCAAGTGGTTTCTTCGTCAAGATAGCCATCTTGCCACAAATAAACTCTACCTTCTTGATCTATACAATAAAAATCATCACCTACCTGACAAATCGGCAATAAATCCCGCGGCAGGCCAATGGACCAAGCGTAAGAGGCGACTTCAGGTAAATAGGTGTGGGAGCTTGGGTCTGATACTGTTACTGGCTCAATACGGCCAACAATCACATCGCTGGCATACAGCAAAAACTCTTTTAGTTCTCGAGGAAAGCCGATTAATAGTTGTTCTTCGGCTTGCACCAGTTGGTCATACTCAGGTAATTCCAACGGGACGGGAACGGTTTGGTTAAGTTCCTGCAGGCGTTCAATCAATTCATTCATGTGATGTTCCGCTATCTAAATTTGGCGGCAGTATAGCCTTTTGTGGTTAAGGCTGGCTAATCGTTTGTGAGGCGAACTCGATAAAAAGGCTGCGCCAAAATGGCGCAGCCTTAGGGGATTACTATGGGTTATTACTGCGAATCTGGCGTGATAATCACGATTACCAGATTTTGACTCTTTGGTCGTCAGGCAGATACATGCCATCGCCAGGTTTTACATCAAAGGTTTGATAGAATTCTGGCATGTTAGCGAGCGAGCCAATGGCGCGGAACTTACCCGGTGAGTGTGGGTCAGTGGCAACCCGGTTACGCATGGCTTCATCTTTAAGCTTGCTGCGCCAGATTTGGCTAAAGCCAATAAAGAAACGCTCATTACCACTTAAGCCATCAATGACAGGGGCTTGTTGGTTATTTAAGGACATTTGATAGGCTTTATAGGCGATAGTGACCCCAGATAAATCGCCAATATTCTCACCTAAAGTAAGCTCGCCATTCACGTGTAAATCATCAAAGACTTTATAGCCATTATATTGCTTGATGAGGGCGTTACCGCGCAGAGTAAACTCGACTAAGTCTTTTTCTGTCCACCAATCTTTAAGGTTGCCATCACCATCAAATTTAGCGCCTTGGTCATCAAAACCATGGCCCATCTCATGGCCAATCACAGCGCCAATACCGCCGTAATTGACGGCATCATCGGCATCCATACTAAAGAAGGGCGGTTGTAAAATCGCCGCAGGGAACACGATTTCATTCATGGTTGGATTGTAGTAGGCATTGACGGTTTGTGGCGTCATAAACCATTCCCACTTTCTTATTGGGCCGCCAAGCTTTTCTAACTCTAATTGATGATTAAGGCGATTGGCGTTGACTATGTTGCCGACCAAATCACTAGCGCTTATGGTCAGGGCTGAATAATCGCGCCATTGGTCAGGATAGCCAATTTTAGGATTAAACTTAGCCAGCTTTTCTTTGGCAGCGACTTTAGTTTCTGGGCTCATCCAGGTGAGTTCATCAATACTTTGGCCATAAGCGGAGCGCAGGTTTTCAACTAACTGCTGCATTCTTTGTTTGGCTTCTGGGGTGAAGTGACGCTTGATATAAATCTTGCCGACAATTTCACCGAGCACGCCATTAACGTTATCTACCCCAAGCTTCCACCTAGGTTTTGGCTCGGCTTGACCGTTAAGGGACTTGGAGAAAAACGCGAAGTTTTCATCGTTAAGTGGCGTGCTCAAGTCGCTCGCAAATTGAGTTAATAACTGCCATGTGAGGTAGGTTTTCCACTCTGGCAAAGTATCTTGGTTAATCAGCTTACCCATACCAGTAATAAAGCTTGGCTGGTTAATAATAATTTGACCTTGTTTATCAACGCCAAGGGCGGTTAAGTAAGCTTGCCAATCAATGCCAGGACTTAAGGTCGCTAAATCTTTAGTGGCAACAAGGTTGTAGGTTTTAGTGCTATCGCGCGTTTCCACTTTATCCCAATGCAGCTTAGCTATGTCGGTTTCTAAGGCTAACACTTGCTTAGCGCTTTCTTCTGGATTGGCTAAGCCTGCCAAGGTAAACATTTTGGCAATATGAGCAAGATAGGCGGCGCGAATTTCTAGGTATCTGGGTTCAGCAGATAAGTAATAATCGCGGTCGGGTAAGCTTAATCCCGCTTGCCAAATGTGGGCAGCGTAGCGGGTTGAATCTTTGGCATCGGCATTAATATAAAACGCAAACGGTGTGCCGCCGCCCATGATTTGGCTTTGGGCAAAATAGCTCATTAATTGCGATGGGCTGGCGATAGCATTGATCTCAGCAAAATATGGCTTAAGTGGCGTTACACCAAGTTTATCTATGGTGGCTACATCCATATAGGCACGATATAAATCGGCCACCTTTTGCTCGTCACTGCCCGGGGTGAGGTTAGGCGTTGCGGCCACTTCTTCAATAATGGTTTTAACGTCTTGCTGGGCTTGCTCACGTAAATCATAAAAGGCGCCAATGCTCACTTGATCGCCAGGAATTTCTGCATTGTTTATCCAAGCGCCATTCACATAGGTATAAAAGTCATCTTGCGGGCGCACTGAACTGTCAAAGTTTTCAAAATCAATTCCTGAGCTCAGCTCTTGCTTAACCGCAGCGGCAACTTTAGATACCGCAGGGCTTGCCGTCTCAGTAGTTGGCGTTGCGGCTTGCTGGCTAATATCGCTTGGATTACAGGCCGTTAACAGCGAGATTGCTGACACACATACGCTGCCTAAGATTAACTTGCGCATAAATATCCCTTGTTATAGTGAGCCCTGACATGGGCAATGATGCCTATGGTATGTGGTGTTGCAATAATGTAAAGCTAATGGGTGTTTTTTCAGTCGTTCTACTGAATAAAAAATGTAACTAAAATTTTGTGGAGGCTTATGGGCGGTATCACAAGCCTTGTTAGCTTAGTTTGGCTATAATCGGCAGCTATTTGATTGGGTGGGTATGACAGTGCGTCTTGATAAATACATATGTGAATCTACTGGCTTGACTCGTTCTTTAGCTAAACGAGCGCTTAAGCGTGGAGAGATAAAGGTTGATGGCATCATGGTAAAAGATGCCTCATTACAGCTAGTGGATGGCAGTATTGTGACTTTCAATGATGAGGTTATCCAAGTGCTGGGTAATCGCTACATCATGCTCCATAAGCCGCAAGGCTATATCTGTTCAACCCAAGATGAAGTGCATCAGTCAGTATTAAATCTGCTGGATGTGCCTCAAGTGGAAAAACTGCATATTGCTGGCCGTTTAGATGTCGATACCACAGGGCTAGTGCTAATAACTGATGATGGCCAATGGTCGCATCAAGTGACATCCCCTAAAAAGCAGTGCGCTAAGCGCTATCGGGTGGAATTAGCAGATCCTGTGACTGAAGATCTCATCGAACCTTTTGCTACGGGTTTAGCGCTGCGCGGTGAAGATAACCTGACCTTGCCAGCTAAGCTTGAAATTTTGGCCTCCCATGAAGCGTTATTAACCATTAATGAAGGCAAATATCATCAAGTAAAACGTATGTTTGCTGCGGTTGGTAATAAGGTGGTGGCTTTGCATCGTGAGCAAATTGGCGCGATTGAACTGGATAGCGATTTAGCTGAAGGTGAATGGCGCATGCTAACCGCTGCAGAAGTTGCCAGTATCGGCGCTTAAGTTGGCGTGAGTTAATATAAGTGCTTGCGCGTTAAGTGTTATTGAGCATTAACCGCAGCCAATAAAGAAGGGCTTGCCACTGGCAAGCCCTTTTTGTGTTTAGGCGCATATCATAGTGATAATAAGTAATACGGTTATTATCTCGTAGCCGCTTAAAGTGGTTTGGGTTGTCTTTCACCAAATTTTAGGCAAAAAAAATCTCGCCTTAGCGAGATTTTTTCTTAATTGGTACAGGTGAGAAGACTTGAACTTCCACGCCCGTGAGGGCACTAGCACCTGAAGCTAGCGTGTCTACCAATTCCACCACACCTGCATTGTACTTATTTCACGTCTTAGTATAGACGAAGAGATGGTGCCCGAACCCGGAATCGAACCAGGGACACGAGGATTTTCAATCCTCTGCTCTACCGACTGAGCTATTCGGGCGAATTCTTGCGCTAAAAAAACTCGCATCCGCGAGATTCTTAAATAATTGGTACAGGTGAGAAGACTTGAACTTCCACGCCCGTGAGGGCACTAGCACCTGAAGCTAGCGTGTCTACCAATTCCACCACACCTGCATTGTTGACTGGTTAACGTCTTAGTCTGACGATAAGTCATGCTCAAGATTGGTGCCCGAACCCGGAATCGAACCAGGGACACGAGGATTTTCAATCCTCTGCTCTACCGACTGAGCTATTCGGGCATCTTACTATCTTGTGACTTTGTACCAAAGATGATTTGCATCAAATTTGGTACAGGTGAGAAGACTTGAACTTCCACGCCCGTGAGGGCACTAGCACCTGAAGCTAGCGTGTCTACCAATTCCACCACACCTGCACTGCGCACACTTTTGATTGTCAGAAATTGGTACAGGTGAGAAGACTTGAACTTCCACGCCCGTGAGGGCACTAGCACCTGAAGCTAGCGTGTCTACCAATTCCACCACACCTGCACTGACAACCTGTGTTGTTTAACTTATTAACAAGATGGTACAGGTGAGAAGACTTGAACTTCCACGCCCGTGAGGGCACTAGCACCTGAAGCTAGCGTGTCTACCAATTCCACCACACCTGCGCTGTACTCTTGTTAATATCAACTTTTATCAAAGACAAAAATTGATTGGTGCCCGAACCCGGAATCGAACCAGGGACACGAGGATTTTCAATCCTCTGCTCTACCGACTGAGCTATTCGGGCAACGGCGTGCATTAAAAAGCTTTTGTGGATTTGAGTCAACACTTTTCTAGTGAGAAATGAAAAAATCAGCGCTTTTGCCTAAGTTTTACGCGAGCCATGTTAATGCTGATGTTTTTATGGTCGCAATTGGTTTTTTGACGGCTTGAAAAGTGAATGGTTAAGCTAAAAACTAAATCAATCGCTCAGTGAATGAATAATCTCTTTGCCTAGGTCTATCTGTGAGTGACTACACTAAAGTACAGCTAACCATAAGTAATTATAATGACTTGGATCTTAACCTTATCTAATCATCGCCTTGGGGTGCCGCTATTTTGGCTAGTGTTAGTGGCTATTATGACCCCAGGATTAGCGAATTTAGAACTCAATAGTCGGTATGATGCCTATTTTGCTAATGATTCCGCCGATTTTATCGCCAACAGTCAATTTGAACGGCAGTTTGAACGTACTGATAGTTTATGGTTAGTGCTGCAATCAAGCTTTGATTGGCGTCAGCAACTTGCGTTATTAACCTCAATAGAGGAGGCGCTAGGTCAGCAAGCGTCGGTCACTTCTGTGCTGAGTGTGGCAAGCCTGTTATCTGCCGATAATGGTTTGCAGTTATTGCCTTATAAAGCCTTTCCGCGCTTAAACAGTTTGTTATCCAGTGACGGCACCACTTGTTTGGTGGAGATTAACCTTAACAGCCAAGCGGCCAATCCGCGCCAACTTAATCAATCTATTACGCAGATCAGTCAATTAGTCGCAGGCTTATTGCCCGTTGGCAGTCAGCATTATTTTTACGGCCCCTTGGCATTAAATTGGCAATACGCCCAAGTGTTGAAAGCCGACTTGTTATGGTTTGCTCCCGGTTTATTAGTGCTCATCTTGGTTTGTCTGTATTGGCGCATGCGCTCACTCGTGTGGCTTACGGCAATCATCACTAATGTCTTCATTTGCTTGTATTTAACCTTAGCGTTAGCGGGACACTTATCACTGACCTTAGCGGCGATTAGCGGCTTTGTGCCAGTCGTCATAGTGACTTTACTATTAAGCGGCAGTTGTCATTTATATTTAGGCTGGGCGCGGCATGTGCGTTTAGGCGTAGCGCCTTCAGAAGCCATGCACTTAAGTGTGAGTGAACACGGTAAACCTATGGTTTGGGCGTCACTTACCACTGCGGTTGGTTTTGCTTTATTAATGTTGAGCCCATCGCCTCCTATTCAAGGGGTTGGGGTGATGGTGACTTTTGCTGTGCTGTTGGCGTTAGCGCTGAATTTAAGTCTGTTGCTGTGGTTTAGTCGCTGGGCGCGCACTACTTCAATGCAAGCGCCTAAGTTGTGGTCATTAAGGTGGGCATTTCGGGCGTGTCGGCAACCAAGGTTTTTTTGGTCAATATCTATTGTTGCCACTGTAATGGCCTGCGCTGGGTTAACTCAGTTAAGTGTGCGCGACGATCCCTTAAGTTATTTCAGTGCTGATAATCCCTTATCTCAGGCTCGCCAAGTGCTAGAACGGCAATTTTCTGGGGCAAATCATGTCTATTTTCAATTGGATACTCAAACGAAAAGCTCTTATGGCTTGTTGCAGCCAGAAGTAGTGTCTTTTACTAATCAATTTAAGCGATTTTTAGTGAGCCAAGCCCAAGTGACATCGGTTGATACTTATGTGGATTGGTTAAAAGCAACCGGCATTAGTGGTAGCACGTTAAAGCGTTTACTGGATGATAACCCTGATATTAGCCATATACTGCGGCGCGAGCTTAATGCCGAGTTATCAAAGAGCGCCATTACAGTGTACCTCAGCTCAACAGATACCAGCAGTATGTTGGCATTAGAGGCGAGCATTAATGCTTGGCTGGCGCAGCAAACGCTGCCTTCACATTTAACCTTGAGTCAGGCGCTCGGGCCACAAATGATGTTTGCCAGATTAAGCCGCGATAACGGTATAAACATGCTGATGTCGTTTGCTATGAGTGCCTTGCTGTTAGTGGTGTTAGTCGCTTGGCTGCGCTGCTCTATACCGCTTGCCATTCTGGCGTTATTGATGAATCTATTACCCATTCTATGGGTGTTTGGTTTATGGGGATTTTTAGGGGGTGGCATTAGTCTAGGTAGCGCTGTGGCTGTTGGCATCATCATGGGGATTGTTGTGGATGATAGCTTGCATCTACTGCTGAAATTGCCAGCGCAGGGAGCAATACAAAGGCAAGTGATGAACGCCGCATTAGCCAAAATTACCCCAGCCATTACTTTAACCAGCATAATTTTAGTGGCAGGTTTTGGCTTAGGGGGTTTATCTGATTTTGGTCCCATTCGCGACTTAAGTGGCTTGTCGGCCTTAATGATAGCGGCAGCTTGGTGGGCCGATTTATTGCTGCTGCCTCATCTTTATGGGCGTTTACTAAGGAGCTCTAGTGATGACCACTCCCCGCTGCTTTAGGGCAATTAACTTGGCAGAACTGCCTAGCTTGGTGCCATCAAGGTCAACAGCTCTAAACTCATTGCAAGAGAAAGGCTGCCTTAACGTTAAACAATGGTGCCAAGTGCATGATAAGCCATTGCATCTTTCAGATAATCTCGCTGAACATTTAGGCTTGTTATTGCCTTTGCTATTGTGCGGCGAGCAATCAGCGCAGTGGGTCTTTGCCAGCGAAAGTCGCAGGGCAGAGCAAGGCGGTTATCAGCAAGCAGCCAAGCAACTTGCGCTGATTGGCCAAGAAGAATATTGGCACGATCAGGCGCTGACCTTAGTGGCTAATCAAGTGCCGCGCCATAGTGAGGCGCAAGCGGCGCAGCAACAAGCCAAGTCTTTTTATCGGCAGCTGGTTAAGGGGGAAACCCTCGCGAGCCATTTTGTCAGCATTAGCGTACTTGATACCTTGGTTTCGCAGTTGATGCATCAGTTAGGCAGTTATCAATGGCAAGCTAATCGCGCTTTTGGTGAGTTATGTCTCGCCATTGCCAAAGATGAAGCTAAGCATGTGTATGTCAGTCGTCATTATGCCAAGTTGCTTGGCGCGACAAGCTATGACTTTCATTATTACCGCCATCAAGTGGATGCTAACTTGGGGCAGTTATTATTGCCTTATCAACAGCATTTTGAAGCGGTAGGCATCAAGCTTGATGAACTGTTGCATTGAAATCATGTAAACATGCACTGATTTGATAAGGTTCGCTTAGATTTGCCGTGTCTTTTTTAAGATGAATGATCATCTGCAGAGGTTTTAATGAATGTCAGGTTTGCCGAACAAAGATTAAGTGTCTTAGGTATTGGTCATGCACTGCCAGGGGCCGGGGTTAATAATGAGCAATTATTAACAGCATTAGAAGCACTGACGAATCCAAGAATTGCGCGTAAGGCGCAAGCCTTAGGCGAGCTTATTGGCGTTCAGCACAGGTATTTAAGTCGGCGGCTTGATCAAGTGGCAAGCGCTGCTAAGCCCAATGGCATTGAACTGAGTTTGGCTGCTATAGAGCAAATGTTGCAGCATAGCGCGCAGGTGCAACTGCAAGATTGTCAGTATCTTATTAGTCATACTTGCACGCCGCACACCCAAGTGCCAGGTAACAGCGCTTGGATAAGCGATGCTTTGGCATTTAGCGCGCCCTATTTAGAGCTGCGCCAAGCTTGCTGCGGCTTTGCCAATAGTTTGCAAATTGCGGCGGCTATGATTGGCGCAAGCGCTGCGCCCATAGTGATCACCGGCAGTGAAACCGGCTCTGTGTATAGTCAGTTTAGCGCTGAGTTTTTAGATACGGCGCAGCTTATTAATGTCATGCAAATGGGTGATGGCGCGGGCGCTGTGATGGTAGGGGCTTGGCAGCCTGATAAGTCGTATTTAAGCGATATTTATATTGGTCATCATGGGATTGGTCAGTCGCCAGGGTTTTATTTGGCGGGAGGCAGTGATTCAGTGTGGCAAGGGGAGTTTAGCCGCTTTTATCATGATGCCAATGCGGTGCGAGCTATGGGGCCCAAATTATTTGAGTTGGGGTTAGAGGCGGTATTAGCTCGAGGCCATAAGCTTAGTGATTTCACTTATATTTTGCCCCATCAAGCCAATGGTCATATAGATGCTTTGCTAAGTAGCCATTGGCAGATAGCGCGCGAGCGCATTGTTAATGATGCCTTCAAGCTAGGTAATTTAGGCTCGGCGGCCATTTGGGTCAGTCTGTCGCGCTTAATTCATTCAGGTAAGCTAGAGGATGGCGATAAGGTATTAGTGCTCGGGGCTGAGGCGACTAAATATATCTATGGCGGCTTTGTCTATCTTCATAGGCAGGCGCCATAAAGCGGGATAAAGGCCAAGAAAAACACAAACAACCAACTCATGGCATTATTAATTGCCTATGAGTTGGTTATTATTGGCGTAATGAGTCGCGAATACTTTGCGAAAATGCTTAGCGTATTTAGCGAAACAGCTTAGTTCGCTTGTTTTACTAACTCATTTTCAGGGTAATTAGCCGCTAATACTTGTTCAGCATGCTGCTTTAATTTGTTTTGCCCAAGTTCACCGTAAGCTTCAATCATAACTTCGAGAGCTTGCTCAACCGATGGCGTGCCTGGGAAAGTTTCCAGCACATATTGGGCGCGAATTGCCGCAGCGCTCCAAGCATTCATCTTGATGTAATACTGAGCCACACGAATTGAATATTGGGCTAAACGATTTTTCAAAAACTGCATGCGTTTTTGAGCATCTGGGGCATATTTACTATTAGGGTAAGCCTTAAGTAAGCGCTCAAAATCCTTAAATGCCGCCATGGCCGCTTTTGGATCACGATCGGTTCTGTCTATGTCCAACATGTCATGAAACAGGTAGCTATCTGACTGCATATTGACTAAGCCGCGCATATAATAAACGTAGTCAATGTCAGGATGAGTTGGATTTAAGCGTAAAAAACGGTCAATATTGGCAATTCCCGAGGCTGGATCGTTTAGCTTGTAGTAAGCATAAATTAAATCTAGCTGTACTTGAGTCTTGTGAGGGCCGAAAGGATAGCGAGTATCCAAGCCTTCTAAAGAACGTACTGCCTTGGCAAAATTACCTAGCTCCATTGATGTACGAGCCTGATTATAAAGGGCTTCTGGAGATTGTTGGTTGATTAGATCATCCTGCTGATCTGTACTGCTACAGGCTCCAAGGCTCAATGTGAGCACAAGAATGGCAGTGCGCTTGGCAAATTTATACATGCTGAATTCAATTCTTTTATAAGTTGTTGTTAAGAATTTTTCCATTTCGGGATAAAATAGAAAACTCGATAGTATCAGATAGCACACACTTTTGGACCCCAAAAGCGGGGTACGGTTCCTATGACTCAACAGATTAATCTAAAAAGCGAGATCTCAGCAAGCCAAACTGGACTGAGATTAGATCAAGCAGTCGCTGAATTATTTCCAGACTATTCGCGCACCCGTATCAAGGAATGGATTGTATCCGGTGCTGTCTATGTCGATGGTATTGCAGTGACCAAGCCTAGAGAAAAAGTGCTTGAATCTCAAATTATTGAGGTTGAAGCGACTCTTGAAGAAGAAGTGGTTGCTGAAGCGCAGGCCATGGATTTAGATATCGTCTATGAAGATGACGATATTATGGTGATCAATAAGCCTGCAGGCTTAGTGGTTCACCCAGGCGCTGGCAATCACAACGGCACGTTAATGAATGCCTTGCTGCATCATTGTCCTGACATTGAATTAGTGCCACGCGCTGGTATTGTTCATCGTCTTGATAAAGACACCACAGGTTTAATGGTTGTAGCTAAAACAGTGGAAGCTCAGACTCACTTAGTGGCAGCGCTGCAAGAGCGTGAAATCACTCGTGAATATGAAGCCATTGTTACAGGCACTATGACAGCTGGCGGCACTGTGGATGAGCCGATTGCGCGTCACGCCACTAAGCGTACCCACATGGCCGTTATCCATAATGGTCGTCCATCGGTCACCCATTATCGCGTGTCAGAAAAATTCAGAGCCCATACTCGTTTACGTTTGCGCTTAGAAACGGGTCGTACTCACCAAATCCGTGTTCATATGGCGCATATCGGCCATGTGCTGGTGGGTGACCCTGTGTATGGTGGTCGTCCTCGTCCACCAAAAGCGGCAAGCCCTGAGTTTATGGAAGTATTGCGTGGCTTTAAGCGTCAAGCGCTGCATGCTGTGCGCTTAGAGCTATACCACCCGATCACAGGGTTCTTAATGAGCTGGCAAGCGCCTATTCCTGATGACATGGTGCAACTGACTAAAGCGCTGCGAGCTGACACTGAAGCTCACCCAATGGAATATATCTAAGATGCTGCCAAGTCATTGGTTGTTACCTGCAAATGTCGGTATGGCGTTAACTCAACGGAGTAACGGCCATAGCTTGGCACCTTGGAATAGTTTCAATCTTGGCGATCATGTGGGGGATAACCCTATCCATGTGGTTGCCAATCGTCTGCGCTTACATAAAGACTTGGGCTTATCATCACCTCCAGCTTGGTTAACTCAAGTACATGGCACTGCCGTGCTTGAATTGCCGTTAGCGGGCGATAATATTGCCGATGGCAGCTATTCGCGCGAACAAGGTCTGGTGTGCTGCGTAATGACAGCTGACTGCTTACCTGTATTGTTATGTGATAATGCTGGCACTGAAGTTGCGGCTTTACATGCAGGCTGGCGCGGTTTATGTGATGGTATTTTAGAGGTAGGCGTTGCCAGATTTATGGCAGAAGCCCATGAGCTTAGAGCCTATTTTGGCCCTTGTATCGGCCCACAAGCCTTTGAAGTCGGCGCCGAAGTAAAAGCCGCTTTTGTCAGTCGTCATACTGAAGATGCTGGTGCTTTTAAGCCAAATGCCAATGGTAAATTTTTAGCTGATTTAACTTTGCTGGCGCAAAATCGCTTAGCGCGCCTTGGTGTCACACAGTTTTACCATAGTCATCAGTGTACTTTTGCCTTAGCTGCAGATTATTTTTCCTATCGCCGTGATGGTGTTACCGGGCGTCAAGCATCATTAATTTGGCTTAAAGATTGATGGTATAGCTTGAAATTTCGCTATTAATCTCCATCTTAGTAGGCAAATGTATTCTTATATTTGTTAGTTCGCTGAGGAGGTATTATGCGATTAGACCGTATGACCAACAAATTCCAGCTGGCTATTTCCGATGCTCAGTCACTTGCACTGGGTAGAGATAACCAATTTATTGAGCCAATTCACTTAATGATGGCCTTGCTGAATCAAGATTCAGGATCCATTCATCCGCTACTCACCCAAGCTGGCATTCGCGTCAGTAATCTTCGCTCCTTGTTAACTCAAGAATTAGCACGTTTGCCGCAAGTAGATGGTTCAGGTGGCGATGTTCAGTTATCTCAAGCATTAATTCGTTTGCTTAATTTATGCGATAAGCTCGCTCAAAAGCGTCAAGATAAGTACATCTCGAGTGAGCTATTCATTTTAGCTGCGCTTGAGGGCAAAGATACCTTAGCTCAATGCCTTATTCAGGCGGGAGCGACTAAAGAGTTAATGGAGAGCACTATCTCAACGATGCGCGGTGGCCAAAATATTGATGACCCAAATGCTGAAGATCAGCGCCAAGCCCTGAAAAAATTTACCGTCGATCTAACCGAGCGCGCCGAGCAAGGCAAACTAGACCCTGTGATTGGCCGCGATGATGAAATCCGCCGCACGATTCAAGTGTTGCAGCGCCGCAGTAAAAATAATCCAGTGCTCATAGGTGAGCCGGGCGTGGGTAAAACTGCGATTGTTGAAGGATTAGCGCAGCGAATTATTAATGGTGAAGTACCAGAAGGCATTAAGAATAAACGCGTGTTATCCCTAGATATGGGCGCCTTGATAGCGGGCGCTAAGTATCGCGGTGAATTTGAAGAGCGCTTAAAAGCGGTACTCAATGAATTAGCCCAAGAAGAAGGGCAGGTAATTTTATTTATTGATGAATTGCATACCATGGTCGGCGCCGGCAAAGGTGAAGGCGCCATGGATGCGGGCAATATGCTAAAACCTGCGCTTGCGCGCGGTGATTTGCATTGCGTGGGCGCGACCACCCTTGATGAATATCGCCAATACATAGAAAAAGATGCGGCATTAGAGCGCCGTTTCCAAAAAGTGCTGGTGGATGAACCTAGTGTTACTGACACCATAGCGATTTTACGCGGCTTAAAAGAGCGTTATGAGCTGCATCACCATGTGGAAATTACCGATCCTGCAATCGTAGCCGCAGCCACTATGTCGCATCGCTATATCTCAGATCGCAAGTTACCCGATAAAGCCATAGATCTTATCGATGAAGCGGCGTCCAGCATTCGCATGCAAATTGATTCCAAGCCTGAGCAACTCGATAGGCTTGAGCGCCGCGCTATTCAGCTTAAGCTAGAAGAGCAAGCGCTGGCCAAAGAGGGCGATGAAGCCAGTCGTAAGCGCTTAGATATTCTGCGTCACGAATTAGTGGACGTCGAAATGCGCGCTGGTGAGCTTAATGAAATCTGGTACACAGAAAAAGCCGCCTTGGCGGGTACTCAACACATTAAGGCCGATTTAGAGCAAGCACGGATGGAATTAGAAGTCGCAAGACGCGCCGGCGACTTAACCCATATGTCAGAATTGCAGTATGGCCGTATTCCTGCACTGGAAAAGCAGCTTGATTTAGCCTCGCAAGCTGAAATGCAAGACATGACCTTATTAAGAAATAAAGTCACTGACGTTGAAATTGCTGAAGTCTTATCTAAAGCCACAGGTATTCCCGTCAGTAAAATGCTCGAAGGCGAGCGCGAAAAGTTGCTGCAAATGGAAGATGTCTTGCACGAGCGGGTTATCGGTCAAAACGAAGCCGTCGATGCTGTGGCGAACGCCATACGTCGCAGCCGCGCGGGTCTTGCTGATCCCGATAAGCCCATCGGCTCTTTCTTATTCTTAGGTCCTACAGGGGTTGGTAAAACTGAGCTGTGTAAAACCTTAGCGCGTTTCTTGTTTGATACTGAATCGGCCTTAATCCGTATTGATATGTCAGAATTTATGGAAAAGCATTCAGTATCGCGCTTAGTCGGGGCGCCTCCAGGATATGTAGGTTATGAAGAAGGCGGCTATTTAACTGAAGCGGTTCGCCGTAAGCCTTATTCAGTGATTTTGCTGGATGAAGTCGAAAAGGCGCACCCTGATGTGTTTAATATCTTGCTGCAAGTGCTCGATGATGGCCGCTTAACGGATGGCCAAGGGCGGACGGTAGATTTTAGAAATACTGTCGTGATCATGACTTCTAACTTAGGCTCAGACATTATTCAAGAGTCATGCGATACCATGAGTTACCATGAGATGAAAGCGCGGGTGATGGGGGTTGTGACTCAAAGTTTCCGCCCTGAGTTTTTAAATCGCATCGATGAAACTGTCGTGTTCCATCCATTAGATAAAGAAAACATCAAACGCATTGCCAGCATTCAAATTGAATCCTTACGTCGCCGTTTGGCCGATAAAGAATTTGAACTTGAAGTCAGTGATGAAGCTTTATCTTATATAGCGGCTATGGGCTTTGATCCTCTGTATGGCGCCAGACCGCTAAAACGCACTTTGCAACAAGCCATCGAAAACCCATTAGCGCAGCGCTTACTGCGTGGAGATTTACTCCCCGGGCGGCCTATTCGGGTTAAAGTAGTAAATGAACAGTTAGACTTCGTTCAATAAGCACAATTTACTATGAATAGTTAGCAGTAACAAAATAAGGCGCCTTGTGGGCGCCTTATTTATGTTGAGCTAAAAGCTTTATCAAAACTGATACTCAAAATAACAGATTGCAATAATGACTTAAGCTTTGGGGCAAAATTCATCAATACGTTGTTGCTGCGTGGTAATTTCAGTTGCACGCTCTTGATCGCTTAAGGTCACTTGTTCACCAGATTTTGAGTCTTTGCGGGTCAGTCGATTTTGACTATTAAGTAGTTTTAGTTTTTCCTGCGCCAATTCACACAACATTTTTGCTTGAGCAGGATCTTTGGCCTTAATAAGTAACGCCTCGGCACTGGCTATTTCAGCGGCTGTCGATTGAGTCGGTTGTTTTGTCGGTGCGCTGACATACCCTGATTTTTGCGGCTCAATATCATCGTTATAAACTTGAGTGAATTTTATATCGTTTGCGGGCGGCTGCTGACTATAGTGGACTAGGCCATTGGCATCCACCCAAGAGTAAATGACCTCACTTGCCATAACCTGAGTAGATACACTTAAGCTAATGATAACGAGAGCTCGCTTAGGTAAACTTAAAAAGTGCGGCATATGCAGTTCCTTGCGGCCATATCTCAGTCATAGTGGTTGAAGTTTACTCAAGCTCTGCAACCTTGCCAACTGCTAACGACTCATAACCTAAATTAACCTTAGTCTATTCATAACTAAATTCAGGCTTGCAGCGCTAAACATGCCCAGCTTTTAAGTATAAAAGCGGCATTAATTGCTCTATTTGGTCGTGAACTTAATAGTTTTGCTCAATGTTTGAGCGCTTGGTGTGGTTTGAATAAATTAGCGCTTGCGCAATTGGGTCAGCGCCCTATAATCCACCCCACTGACACGGACAACGGCGCTGTAAGGCAACGATACTGAGTCAGGATGGAACTTGCGAAGCAAGTTAACCATGAGTGATTAAGGGTGTTAGGCGAAAGTTTAACCGCTTGGATCCAAGCCTGAAATAAGGGCTTGACCCACTCAGGTTTATGCGTAAAATACGCATCCCTAGCCCGTAGCGGCAACGTTCTTTAACAAGTAGAAGACAAGCAAATCTGTGTGGACATTCACAGTAGTTGATAAATCGACAACGATTTAACACGTCTCGCAAGAGACTTCAACGAAGATGTCCGCATAACATGCAAATTTGATGATTTATCATCGAATCGACAGAATTCATTGAGCAGGACTTTCGGGTCCGAACAAAACTTTAATTGAAGAGTTTGATCATGGCTCAGATTGAACGCTGGCGGCAGGCCTAACACATGCAAGTCGAGCGGCAGCGGGAAGTAACTTGTTACTTTGCCGGCGAGCGGCGGACGGGTGAGTAATGCCTGGGAATTTGCCCATTGGTGGGGGATAACAGTTGGAAATGACTGCTAATACCGCATACGCCCTACGGGGGAAAGCAGGGGAGCCTTCGGGTCCTTGCGCTGATGGATAAGCCCAGGTGGGATTAGCTAGTAGGTGAGGTAAAGGCTCACCTAGGCGACGATCCCTAGCTGTTCTGAGAGGATGATCAGCCACACTGGGACTGAGACACGGCCCAGACTCCTACGGGAGGCAGCAGTGGGGAATATTGCACAATGGGGGAAACCCTGATGCAGCCATGCCGCGTGTGTGAAGAAGGCCTTCGGGTTGTAAAGCACTTTCAGTAGGGAGGAAAGGTTGACGGTTAATACCCGTTAGCTGTGACGTTACCTACAGAAGAAGGACCGGCTAACTCCGTGCCAGCAGCCGCGGTAATACGGAGGGTCCGAGCGTTAATCGGAATTACTGGGCGTAAAGCGTGCGCAGGCGGTTTGTTAAGCGAGATGTGAAAGCCCCGGGCTCAACCTGGGAATTGCATTTTGAACTGGCAAACTAGAGTCTTGTAGAGGGGGGTAGAATTTCAGGTGTAGCGGTGAAATGCGTAGAGATCTGAAGGAATACCGGTGGCGAAGGCGGCCCCCTGGACAAAGACTGACGCTCATGCACGAAAGCGTGGGGAGCAAACAGGATTAGATACCCTGGTAGTCCACGCCGTAAACGATGTCTACTCGGAGTTTGGTGTCTTGAACACTGGGCTCTCAAGCTAACGCATTAAGTAGACCGCCTGGGGAGTACGGCCGCAAGGTTAAAACTCAAATGAATTGACGGGGGCCCGCACAAGCGGTGGAGCATGTGGTTTAATTCGATGCAACGCGAAGAACCTTACCTACTCTTGACATCCAGAGAATTCGCTAGAGATAGCTTAGTGCCTTCGGGAACTCTGAGACAGGTGCTGCATGGCTGTCGTCAGCTCGTGTTGTGAAATGTTGGGTTAAGTCCCGCAACGAGCGCAACCCTTATCCTTATTTGCCAGCACGTAATGGTGGGAACTCTAGGGAGACTGCCGGTGATAAACCGGAGGAAGGTGGGGACGACGTCAAGTCATCATGGCCCTTACGAGTAGGGCTACACACGTGCTACAATGGTCGGTACAGAGGGTTGCAAAGCCGCGAGGTGGAGCTAATCTCACAAAGCCGATCGTAGTCCGGATTGGAGTCTGCAACTCGACTCCATGAAGTCGGAATCGCTAGTAATCGTGGATCAGAATGCCACGGTGAATACGTTCCCGGGCCTTGTACACACCGCCCGTCACACCATGGGAGTGGGCTGCACCAGAAGTAGATAGCTTAACCTTTCGGGGAGGGCGTTTACCACGGTGTGGTTCATGACTGGGGTGAAGTCGTAACAAGGTAGCCCTAGGGGAACCTGGGGCTGGATCACCTCCTTACCTATGCGATTTAGAATTACTGTTGAGTGTTCACACAGATTGCCTTGTCTTGTTGACGAGCAAAACATTACCTTCCTTTGAAGGGATGTCGTTCTTTAAAAATTTGGAAAGCTGATAGTAGAACTTAGTGCGCAAGCATTAGGTGATACAAAATTGAGTTCTCAAAATACTTTAATCAAGTGTTTTGGATATTCTTTAACTTCAGAAATGAAGTAAATCAAGGCGTTCTTTTGCGAAAGCAAGAGACAGTAAAAACCAGCTAGTTGCAATACGCTCAAGTGAAACTCATTTGGGTTGTATGGTTAAGTGACTAAGCGTATACGGTGGATGCCTTGGCAGTCAGAGGCGATGAAGGACGTAGTAACTTGCGAAAAGCGTTGGCGAGCTAGTAACAAGCATTTGAGCTAACGATGTCCGAATGGGGAAACCCGGCCACATAAGTGGTCATCATGCAGTGAATACATAGCTGTATGAGGCGAACCTGGGGAACTGAAACATCTAAGTACCCAGAGGAAAAGAAATCAACCGAGATTCCCTAAGTAGCGGCGAGCGAACGGGGATTAGCCCTTAAGTCTAGGGGGTGTTAGTGGAATGGTCTGGAAAGTCCAACGGTACAGGGTGATAGTCCCGTACATGAAAACTAACCTTAGATGAAAACGAGTAAGGCGGCACACGTGATATGTTGTCTGAACATGGGGGGACCATCCTCCAAGGCTAAATACTCCTGACTGACCGATAGTGAACCAGTACCGTGAGGGAAAGGCGAAAAGAACCCCTGTGAGGGGAGTGAAATAGAACCTGAAACCGTATACGTACAAGCAGTGGGAGCGGTTCTTGAGACCGTGACTGCGTACCTTTTGTATAATGGGTCAGCGACTTACATTTAGTAGCGAGGTTAAGCGAATAGCGGAGCCGTAGGGAAACCGAGTGTTAACTGCGCGTTTAGTTGCTAGGTGTAGACCCGAAACCCGGTGATCTAGCCATGGGCAGGTTGAAGGTTGAGTAACATCAACTGGAGGACCGAACCGACTAATGTTGAAAAATTAGCGGATGACTTGTGGCTGGGGGTGAAAGGCCAATCAAACCGGGAGATATCTGGTTCTCCTCGAAAGCTATTTAGGTAGCGCCTCGCACGAATACCATTGGGGGTAGAGCACTGTTAAGGCTAGGGGGTCATCCCGACTTACCAACCCTTTGCAAACTCCGAATACCAATGAGTACTATGCGGGAGACAGACAGCGGGTGCTAACGTCCGTTGTCAAAAGGGAAACAACCCAGACCGTCAGCTAAGGTCCCAAAGTACTAGCTAAGTGGGAAACGATGTGGGAAGGCTTAGACAGCTAGGATGTTGGCTTAGAAGCAGCCATCATTTAAAGAAAGCGTAATAGCTCACTAGTCGAGTCGGCCTGCGCGGAAGATGTAACGGGGCTAAGCTAGTCACCGAAGCTACGGGTGCATTTCATTAGAGATGCGCGGTAGAGGAGCGTTCTGTAAGCCGTTGAAGGTGAAGGGGTAACCCACGCTGGAGGTATCAGAAGTGCGAATGCTGACATGAGTAACGATAAAGGGGGTGAAAAACCCCTCGCCGGAAGACCAAGGGTTCCTGTCCAACGTTAATCGGGGCAGGGTGAGTCGACCCCTAAGGCGAGGCCGAAAGGCGTAGTCGATGGGAAACGGGTTAATATTCCCGTACTTGTGCTAACTGCGATGGAGAGACGGAGAAGGCTAGGCTAGCGCGGCGTTGGTAGTCCGCGTTTAAGGTGGTAGGCGGTATTCTTAGGCAAATCCGGGAATACTTACGCTGAGAGCTGATGACGAGGTCCTAAGGGACTGAAGTAGTTGATGCCATGCTTCCAGGAAAATCTTCTAAGCTTCAGGTTAGCAGGAATCGTACCCCAAACCGACACAGGTGGTCGGGTAGAGAATACCAAGGCGCTTGAGAGAACTCGGCTGAAGGAACTAGGCAAAATGGTACCGTAACTTCGGGAGAAGGTACGCTCCTGCCGGTGATGAGACTTGCTCTCTAAGCTAGCGGGAGTCGCAGATACCAGGTGGCTGCAACTGTTTATCAAAAACACAGCACTGTGCAAAATCGCAAGATGAAGTATACGGTGTGACGCCTGCCCGGTGCCGGAAGGTTAATTAATTGGGTTATCTTCGGAGAAGCTCATGATCGAAGCCCCGGTAAACGGCGGCCGTAACTATAACGGTCCTAAGGTAGCGAAATTCCTTGTCGGGTAAGTTCCGACCTGCACGAATGGCGTAATGATGGCCACGCTGTCTCCAGCCGAGACTCAGTGAAGTTGAAATTGCGGTGAAGATGCCGTATACCCGCGGCTAGACGGAAAGACCCCGTGAACCTTTACTATAGCTTGGCACTGAACATTGAACCTACATGTGTAGGATAGGTGGGAGACTTTGAAGCATGAACGCTAGTTTGTGTGGAGTCGTCCTTGAAATACCACCCTTGTAGTTTTGATGTTCTAACCTAGGTCCCTTATCGGGATTAGGGACAGTGCCTGGTGGGTAGTTTGACTGGGGCGGTCTCCTCCCAAAGAGTAACGGAGGAGCACGAAGGTTGGCTAAGTACGGTCGGACATCGTACGGTTAGTGCAATGGCATAAGCCAGCTTAACTGCGAGACAGACACGTCGAGCAGGTACGAAAGTAGGTCATAGTGATCCGGTGGTTCTGAATGGAAGGGCCATCGCTCAACGGATAAAAGGTACTCCGGGGATAACAGGCTGATACCGCCCAAGAGTTCATATCGACGGCGGTGTTTGGCACCTCGATGTCGGCTCATCACATCCTGGGGCTGAAGTCGGTCCCAAGGGTATGGCTGTTCGCCATTTAAAGTGGTACGCGAGCTGGGTTCAGAACGTCGTGAGACAGTTCGGTCCCTATCTGCCGTGGGCGTTGGATGATTGAGGGGAGCTGCTCCTAGTACGAGAGGACCGGAGTGGACGAACCGCTGGTGTTCGGGTTGTCATGCCAATGGCATTGCCCGGTAGCTACGTTCGGAATCGATAACCGCTGAAAGCATCTAAGCGGGAAGCGAGCCCCAAGATGAGTCATCCCTAGGACTATAAGTCCTCTGAAGGGCCGTCCGAGACTAGGACGTTGATAGGCAAGGTGTGTAAGCGTTGTGAGGCGTTGAGCTAACTTGTACTAATGACCCGAGAGGCTTAACCATACAACCCAGATGGGTTTTACTGAACAAGCCTGATAAAGAATCGAAAAATACTTGATTGAAGATTGAGTACTCAATAGCAAAAAATCCCAGGTCGCTTAGCTCAGCTGGGAGAGCATCTCCCTTACAAGGAGGGGGTCACTGGTTCGAGCCCAGTAGCGACCACCATTTTTTGACAGCTTTCCGAATTCCAAATTTGTCTGGAGACCATAGCACTGTGGCACCACCTGATCCCATTCCGAACTCAGAAGTGAAACGCAGTCGCGCCGATGGTAGTGTGGGGTTTCCCCATGCGAGAGTAGGTCATCTCCAGGCGCCTAATTTGCTTGCAAAAGCACGTATCCTAACGCTGACACGTTAGCGACGCTAAAAGAATTTAGTGAGAAGCGCAAGCCATCACTAAAGGAGCGGTAGTTCAGTTGGTTAGAATACCGGCCTGTCACGCCGGGGGTCGCGGGTTCGAGTCCCGTCCGCTCCGCCAACATTTTGATAAGCCCTAACAGTAATGTTAGGGCTTTTTCGTATCTGAAATTTGATGCTGTGATTTAGCGGGGCTGTCCTGTTCGCCCCAGCTTCGTGCTCATAAGCTCATCGCTAGGCGATATTCACCCATCAACATTAAAATAAAAGCCTCAGCAGCAATGCTGAGGCTTTTTTCGTTGTGGCATTTTAGCTTTTATGAGGCATTACTTCGCGCCACTTTAGCTCAAACGAATGATTGGTAGGCTAGCAGTTCACTTCACACTATTTCTCAAAACAATGTATGGTCCGCCTCGTTATTGCAAATGATATTTTCGATAACGAGGTTGGTTTGCGCTAATGTATTCTGAGTCTTCATTAGGTGCTACCACCCGCTCCACGATGAGTTCCGCGCTAGATTGTCCTCAAAAAGCCCAAAGCATACTGCGTTGCTGTTTTTTATGTCAGGTCTTCAATCTAGTGGTCTGACCGTTCTGCCATCTTTTTTATCATCTGCAAACTCGGCTTAAACTCTTACTTCAAATGCTTGCTTGGTCGATAACACTGACCACGCTATCCGCGCTAACTTATTCGCCAAAGCGACAACCGCTACGTTAAATGGCTTTCTGGCTCTTAACTCCAAAATCCATTCACCAAAAACAGCGACTGCAACCTCTGGCCTTGATAAAATCGACCGTGCACCATGGATGAATAACGTCCTCAACGCTTTGTTGCCGCGCTTACTTATCCCCAAAAGCCTGGTTTTGCCGCCAGTTGAGTATTGATGTGGGACAAGCCCTATCCAGGCGGCTAACTGTCGTCCATTTTTAAAGTGACCCACATCGGAGATATCCGCTAAACACTGACTCGCTGTTAAATTTCCCACACCTGGGATAGATTTAAGCAGTTGAGCATCTTCATTTTGCTCGACAAGCTGTTTCAGCTTGTTATCTTGACCTGCAATACGCTCATTAAGCTGTAAATAGTATTCGTGATGCTCAATCAACTCCTGCATTAACATCTGAGGAATAGATTCTTTACTATAAGCAAGCCATTGAAATAGGCTCTTCATCTTGCTATGCCCTTTAGGGAAGCTCATACCAAATTCAAGCAAGATAGCTCCAATACGGGACATGCACGCGGTACGCTCTTTTACGTAACTCTGAAGGATCCCCTCATAAATCGGCCATAGCATAGCCATATTTGAGTAACTGATTGGCGAATAATACCCACGCCGCCAGCAATTCTTTCTCCGTGATTTGATAATCAGGCCGCCTGAGTACCTCCAATCCCAAGCGAATCGTTGAGAGTACCGTTCGATGCCCAATGGTATTGGCCTGAAAATGCTTATCCCAGCCCTGTTGCTGTGCGTGTAAACCAACTAGCCACAACAGGCATTGAACCATTAACGCAATCAGTAGGATGATGTCGAATCGCTCTGGACTGTTGGTACGACTTTGGCGTAAGCCAAAGCCGTATGCCGGGCTTTTGAGGTCACGAAAGGTTTCCTCTATTTGCATACGTTTGGCGTACAGGTTTACCAGCTGTTTTGGGCTGCGAGATTCTGGTGGTAAGTTGCTGGCTAACACCCAAGGTCCTCTCGCCGCTGTTGAGTACGTTTTTGCTGATGGATGGTGGCAATTCGTCCTGGTTGAACGCTGATTTGTACGGCCCTTAGGTTTGCTACGATACAGCGTGAGATGGCAATTGATAGGGTTAGTTTTGGTCAAGGTCTTACAACCCAGGCTCTTCGCTTGACCGTTGGCCAAGTCATGTGTACTGCGCACTGCACGCCAATTTTCGGCACAAATATCTGCAAATTGAACTGTACCGCGAATACGGCTTAGCCAAAACCAACCATGTGCCTCAACCTCTTTGTACCAAGGCACTTTGAACCCCGCGTCAGTCACGATGAGAGGGGTAACATGCAAAGGTAAAATCTTGGCTAAGTCCGCTAAAAAACCGTTGTGGGCGGCCTTAGAGCATTGTTCTGATAGGGGATAGGATTTCTCATATAGGGTAATAGAGCGGCCATTGAAGGCTATTGAGGCTCGCAGGGCCATGATGCGTTTATGCTCTCGGATATCTGACCAATCGACGAGCACAATCGGCATAGGGTTACCAGAACAGATAAGGCTGGCATGCCATTGGTAGACCGCTAACCGCTCTTGGTGCAGATGCGTGTTGCCGAGCAAACGATCAATGCGCTTGATGTTTTGCTTGGTTCGAGCCGTGGTTGGTAAATTTCGACCTAACTCAGTCAAGGTCAGTGTCTTACATTCAATCAGTGCCTTAGAGGCCAGCATCAAACTGTTTAATCGTTTTAGGTGAAGTTCTGGGCAGTATTGGTGTAAATAATGTTGTAGGATATTGGCTTCGCGCATCTTGTTGTCCAAGTGTAGTTTTTGACGAAACCATTTGATCATGCAACAAGATGCGCTTCCACCCTAATTTGATGATTTATTTGTAAATTATCAGGGGATTCCTCAGTACGTAACTAGAACGAATACGTTGGATCACTGAGATAACCTGAGCAGTTTCAGTTTTAACACCAACAAAGCGCATCGATGGGCGTGTTGATGCTTCCGCTATTGCATCAGCATCGATGTAATCATTTTTATTAGTTTTAACGTAAGGTTTAACGTACTGCGGAGGAATGAGTTTAACTTCGTGCCCAAAAGACTGGCACTTTCGAGCGAGCCAATGTGAGCCACCACATGACTCCATAGCTATGATTGTTGCGGGTATTTGAGCTAAAAACTCAATAAGTTTTGCGCGAGATAAATGCTTTCGAAATTGCTCTCGACCGCTATAGTCATGAGCAACAAGATGAAAAGAAGATTTGCCTAAATCGATCCCAATTACTTTAATAGTAGACATGATGGTTCGCCTCTTTGTTTGCCTAACCCTAAGCTTAGTTTAGGGGTGAGGCGGACCATCTAATTAAGCCCTAACAGCCATGTTAGGGCTTTTTGTTATCTATCAATGAGCAGTTTAACTCTCATAACTGAGTGGCTAATTATTGCGGCTAAGTGCTAAGTGCTTTAAAAACTGAGGTTAACCTTAGCTCTTAAAAAGAGTCATTAGTCACTCGAGTCAACTTACTGGTGCTTAAGGGCACATATTGGCAATCATTCACATCTTGGAAGCACATTTTAGTGTGACGAGTAAATTCAGTGGCTGATAATTGCCAGTGCTCAATGTACTTTGCCGGTCGCTGTTGATACACACCTTGGTATTGAATAGTTAACTGCTGATCGAGTGTGCTGTCGGTATTAAAGGGTAAGCCATTGCTGAGGTTATCTTGCTGCAACTCAGTGTAATTGCTGAGGCCTTGGTTCGGGATTATCTCAGCCTGACTTAAAGTGCCGTTATGGTCATGAAAGTCGCTGGAGTAAAGTAGCTGCGCTTCCTTATCAAAACTCATCACCTTAACGGCATAGTTTTGTAAGCCATCGGCAGAATAGGTGATGTTAAAGGTCAATATGCCTTGATCTGGGGTGAGGTTGGCTGCGATTTGGGTGGCAACTTTGGTGGGCTCACTTTGGGCGTAGTAGGTGCTTCCTTGCCATTGGCCGGATAGATTTTGCAGCAGTGCCTGCGGGTCGGCATAACTTTGGCTACTAATGAGTGAAAAACTTAAGCACAGTGACGATAATTTCAGAGTTTTAGTGATATTTAACTGAGGAAAAAATACTAACATAGCCGCGGCCTTTGCATGAAATTAAGCGATTAATTTCGTTATTATACGCTTACTTGGCGTAATTATCGACGCATCGTTCAAAAGCTCAGCAGTTGAATCAGTCTTAGTGAAAAAGTACTTTACCTTTACCCCGCTTTTACGCATAATCCGTCTCGTCAACAGGGGTGTAGTTCCAATTGGTAGAACAGCGGTCTCCAAAACCGATGGTTGCGGGTTCGAGTCCTGCCACCCCTGCCAAATTCTAGAAAAAGGCCATTCAGCAATGAATGGCCTTTTTTGCATTTACAGATTAATAAAGCAGTTTATTAAGTCCGATGTATTAACTCTAAGTCCCACTCTTCTGCCTCAGCCGTTAACAGCGTAAACTTAACCGACTGAGTGTTAAGGATGAATATCATGACGCAACGATCTCAACTACTCGCTATGGGTATTACGCCGTTACGACTCAATGAGCGTGGTCGTAAGCAATTTCCTATCACAGGCTCTGCAAGTATTGCGTTAACAGAGCAAGGGGCTAGCGCTGCGCTATCACCTTGGGTTGTTAAGTTAGCCGCCGATACGCAAGTAAGCGCTGAGAGCTTGCTAGGACACCCTGTGATGCAAGCATTACTCAAGTTAGCGGATATCGCGCCAAGCACTTGTTCTACGCAGCCTTATGTTGACGCGGGGCAACACTTGCTATGGGATCTCACCGGCAAAGATGATGGGTTAGTGCATTCTTTAGCGTTACATGAGGTAACTCAGCTCGCTGATGCTGCAACTAAGCGGCACTTATGGGCGTGCCTATGGCAGTGGTTAGCGCAGCAAAGGAGTGGTAAAAATAATGAGCAGTAATAAACAATTAGTCGCGCTGTCGTTAAGCGATGTGAACGCTATGGCGTCGATTGCCAGTGACTTAGGTTATCCGCTATCAGAAAGTAGCTTACAGGGCTGTTTTGGCCCCTTGTATCGAGTGTCAGGGCTTTATGTAGATAAGCAGTTGCTTGGTTTTAGTATTTGCCAGCAAATCATCGATGAAGTCACGCTGATGGATATATGTGTCGCGCCGCAATTTCAAGGGCAAGGCATAGGCGCTTGGTTACTTAAGCATATGTATGACGAAGCCAAAGCGGCTAGCGCGGTCGTGATCATGCTTGAGGTTAAGGCATCTAACCATGGCGCTAGGCATCTTTATCAAAAACTTGGGTTTATCGAAACAGGTATTAGAGCTAATTATTATCAAACGCCAGCGGGACGCGAGGATGCGATTCTAATGGATTGGCAAGTTAGCGTTTAAGGCTTGTGATTAATGCTTTAACTAAGTTTAAAAGACACTTAGCTAAGCACGGGTAAAGATTTTAGTTAGCAATGCACAGATACAAAAAAGCCGCAGTGTTATCACTGCGGCTTTTTTATTGGCGTTTAAAGTTACTTAACTTCTTTGCCTTGAGCTTGTAAGTCAGCGTGATAGCTTGAACGCACTAATGGGCCACAAGCGGCATGGCTAAAGCCTAAGTCATCGGCAATGCGTTTGAATTCAGCAAACTCATCTGGCGTGACATAACGCTCGACCGGCAAATGGAACTTAGATGGCTGCAAGTACTGACCTAAGGTTAGCATGTTGACATTATGATCACGCAAATCCTTGAGTACTTGTACTATCTCTTCATTCGCTTCACCCAGACCCAGCATGATGCCAGATTTAGTCGGAATGTTTGGATGACGCTCTTTAAAGCGTTTCAGTAAGTCTAATGACCACTGATAGTTAGCGCCGGGTCTTGCCTTGCGATAATGGGCTGGCGCCGTTTCTAAGTTGTGATTGAATACATCTGGTGGCTCATTGGCCAAGATGTCCAAGGCGGCATCGATGCGACCACGAAAATCTGGTACTAAGATTTCAATCTTAATTTCAGGATTTAACAGACGAATTTCGCGAATGCAATCGGCAAAGTGCTGGGCGCCACCATCACGTAAATCATCACGGTCAACAGAAGTAATTACGACATACTTAAGCTTCATGTCGGCAATCGTTTTTGCCAGCTTTTTAGGCTCTTCGCTATCAGGCTTAAGTGGACGGCCATGAGCCACGTCGCAAAATGGGCAGCGACGGGTACAAATGGCACCTAAGATCATAAAGGTAGCCGTACCATGGTTAAAACATTCAGCCAAGTTAGGGCATGAAGCCTCTTCACACACAGAATGTAAGCCATTAGTACGCAAGGCTTGCTTAATGTCATTGATGCGCTGATTCGACGCTGGCAGCTTTACTCGCAGCCAGTCGGGTTTGCGTAACATAGTGTCTTTTTCAGAAGGCACAACCTTCACTGGAATTCGAGCTACTTTGTCAGCATCGCGGAGTTTAACTCCTGGCTGTAATCGTTCTGGCCTGTTCATGTATGAGATACTTCCTCAGTACTTGTAGTGGATAATCCGTGATGATGAATAACTTGGGTATAGGCTAGTTGTTGGCTAAGGGTGTCAGTCAATTCTGCAGCAGCTTGCTCAACCGATTGCGGTCCAGCTAATGCTTGGCATTGCACCATTTCCATCCCAGCATATCCACAAGGATTAATGCGTTGAAAGGGCGCTAAGTCCATATTGACGTTAAGCGCTAAGCCGTGAAACGAGCATCCTTTACGAATACGTAAGCCTAATGAGGCAATTTTGCCCGCGCCTACATACACGCCTGGGGCATCAGCCTTAGCAAATGCGTCAATACTGTAAGGCGTTAACATCGCAATTATGCTGTTTTCAATGGCGGTGACTAATTGCCTGACTCCAAGTTTTTTACGCTTTAAGTCAAGTAATGGGTAGGCCACTAATTGCCCTGGACCGTGATAAGTCACTTGTCCGCCGCGATCGACTTGAATGACTGGGATATCACCAGGCGCCAAAATATGTTCACTCTTGCCCGTTTGACCTTGGGTAAATACGGGGGGGTGTTCCACTAACCATAATTCGTCTTGGTCGTGCTCGGTGCGATGGTCGGTATAGTGTTGCATCGCATGCCAGACTGTCTGGTAATCCATGTTGCCTAGATGGCGTACATGTAAACAGCTAGCAAGATCTGCGGTGTTAAGCTCAACGGACACTGTCGCGGCCTCTTTCAACTAAATGTGGGGTCATTATACGCGAGGGGCAAGAAATGTAACAGAGATCACAGCCGACAAAAATCTGTTTGTTAAGCCACAGATTTAATGGGTAAAAAAAAGGCGAAACTATCGCAAGGAGAGCTTCGCCTGAAAAGGCTTGAATTAAAGTACGCGTTTAACGCCTTCAATCGCCGCTAATTCAGTATATAAACTTTCAATTTGCGGCTTATCTTGCACCATGACACGAATGGTAATGGAGTAATAGGTGCCTTTACTTGAGATGTTGGTGGTTGGGGCGTAATCACCTGGCACATGGCGCTGGACTACGGCAACAACGCGTTCAGCCAAGGTGTCACTGGCACTGCCAACAACTTTAAAAGGAAATGAGTTAGGAAACTCCATTAATTCATCAAAACGTGTATCTAAATCTGACATGGGATACTCCCTTTAATACTGTTGAACTTAATATGGTGTCGAAATCGAATATTTCAAGTTACACCATAAAAAAACGCCACCTTGCGGTGGCGTATTGATTAACTTATCCAGCTCGCAAAGAGTTGTTTAAAGTAATCCATTAACTTGCTAAACCAGCTGCCTGGCTGCACATCTTCTAAGGCTACCAGTGGGAACTGGGCGATATCTTTGCCATCCATTTGGAAAAATACGCGGCCAACAGTTTCACCTTTAACAATCGGCGCTTCTAATGGCTTAGTCAGTTCAAAGTTAGCTTGTAAATTCTTAGCCATACCACGATTGATAGTGATAGGGGTATCGGTGGCTACGCCAAGTTTTACTTTAGGGCGATCGCCGTACCAAATGTCCTGTTCAACGAAAGTATCACCGGCTTTGTAAGGAGTCACAGTTTCAAAGAAGCGGAAACCGTAGTTAAGTAGCTTCTTGCTTTCAGCCTTACGCGCAGCTTCGCTGCCTGTGCCCATAACCACAGAAATCAAGCGCATACCATCTTTAGTGGCAGAGCTCACTAAGTTATAACCAGCACCTGATGTGTGGCCAGTTTTAATGCCGTCTACGTTTAAGCTCTTATCCCACAATAAGCCATTACGGTTGTATTGCTTAATGCCATTAAAGGTAAATGATTTTTCACCGTAAACACGGTATTCATTGGGAACGTCGCGAATCAGCGCTGCGCCTAATATGGCCATGTCATAGGCAGTGGTTTTATGCTGCGCTGAATCTAAACCATGAGAGTTTTCAAAATGGCTGTCTTGCATGCCTAATTGCTTGGCCCAAGAATTCATTAAGTCAACGAAAGCATCTTCAGTGCCAGCAATGTGCTCAGCCATAGCTACACAAGCATCGTTACCTGATTGAATGATAATGCCGTGGTTCAGATCGTCTACAGAAACCTGGGTGCCCACTTCAATAAACATCTTAGATGAGTCAGTGAAATTCTTTGACCAAGCATTCTTGCTGATAGTGACTTTGTCATCAGGAGAAATATTGCCGACTTTGATTTCATGACCTATCACATAACTGGTCATCATTTTAGTCAAACTGGCTGGATTTAGGCTCTCATAGGCATTGGTTTCGGCAATCACTTTGCCTGTGTTGTAATCCATTAAAATATACGCTTTAGCGGCGACATTTGGAGCGTCAGGGATCACCATCGGAGCGTTATTGGCACTAGCGGCCACACAAATGCTGGAAAATAACAGTAACGCTGAAATTGGTTTTATCACTAAATTCTTCATCAGTAAGACGGTTCTTTTGGTTTTTGACAACAGTCAGTGTTGAACAATTTGCGGTAACAACTAGGCATTACCGCTCGAAAATGGGAGACAATTTAGCCACTGGCTAAATGTCAGCGTGCGAGTATACCACTAGTGGACAAAGAAATTCAGTATAGGTTCCTTGCATTAGTTAACCATGAATAAATAGTTATTATTGGATTAAGTAACTGTCGGGATAACCTTGCTGCTTCATCTTTTTAAGTAGCTTTTTAGCTTGCTTGGTATTATCAATGGGACCAAGTTGTAATTGATGCCAAGTGCCCGCCGTTTTTAGGCGATATTCATAGCCCTTTTTACTGGCAAGTTGCTCACCTAATTCAAACAGTCGCTGCCTATTTTTAGACGAGCTAATTTGAATGTAATGACCTTTGCCTTGAGCTTGGCTTTTTGACTGACGGTTAGATTTAGCCGACGATTTATAATTGGCCAGTGCCATTTTGGCATTGGCATCTAATTTAACTGCTTCGACTTTAACTTTAGCCGTGCCACTTCTAACCATACCAAGTTCATCAGCCGCAGCATAAGACACATCTATGAGGCGACTGCGATGAAACGGGCCGCGGTCGTTAATTTTAACTATCACTGATTTGTTATTAGTTAAATTAGTGACTTTTGCAAAGCTCGCTAATGGCAAGGTTTTATGGGCGGCAGTCAAGGCGTATTTGTCATAGCGCTCACCGCTGGCGGTTTTATTGCCTTGCAGGGCAGCGCTATAAAATGAGGCTTTGCCTGTGGCTTTATAGGCATTGGCTGAAGTGATGACTTGATAGTCAGCGCTTGCAGGCATAGCTTCATTATCAGCTTGCTCTACGATTTCGCTTGGTTCATTGCTAACGTCTTGCGTGTCTTGCTCATCTTCTACCTGATAGTCATCAGCTTGCGCTTCTGCTGACTGGTTTTGAGCAATATCTTCATTGTTGCTGCTGATATCTCGGGAGTTACTGCTACAGCCTGAGATGGCTAGTGCGACCCATAGAGCAACGGCAGCAAGAGGGGTTAAATGGCTAGTTTTTTTGATAGGCATGTTTTAGTTGCTCGCTAAATTGATATACAGCCATGGCATACAATGGGCTTCGGTTATAGCGGGTAATAACATAAAAGTTATTAAGCCCTAACCAATACTCAGTCATTTCAGGTTGTGCTAACTCAATTAATAACGCTTGCTGACTAACATCAATATCTTTGCTGTGTTTTAACGCTAAGGTAGGGCTTAAAATATCGGCCACCGTTAGCGATAGTGCCTCTCCTGCCCACGGCGCAATAGTGGTTGCTGCGCCCGGTTGTGGTTTATCTATGGCTTTGCCATTAACTAACGCTTGCAGTGGTAAAACCACATCGGCGTCCGCTTGCCAGCCATGTTGGTGGAAGTAATTTGCTACACTCGCAATCGCATCACTTGGGCTTGTGAGTAAATCACGCTTACCATCGCCATCAAAATCTACCGCAAAGTTGCGATAACTTGACGGGATAAACTGACCGAATCCCATGGCACCCGCGTAGGAGCCAAACAAGTTATTGGCATCCAGTTGCTCTTCTTTAAGCAATAGCTGCAATTGACCAAACTCTTTACGAAAGAAGTCGGCGCGCGGTGGGTAATAAAACCCTAAGGTAAATAAGGCGTCACGCACAGGGTATTTACCCATGTACTGACCATAGAAGGTTTCAATACCAATAATGGCCACTATGATTTGCGGTTCAACCCCAAACTCTTTGCTGGCTTTATCTATGATGCTGGCGTGTTGCTGCCAGAAATTAACGCCGGCTTGCAGGCGCTTTTCGGTCAGAAATATGGGGAAATACTCATGCCAAGGCTTGGCCTCCCAAGGCCTAGAAATGGCATCTAGCGCTTGCTGATTAAACTGAGCTTGGCCGATAAAGTCCAAAGTTTGCTGTTGGCTGAAACCTTGTTGTTCTTGGCTTGCCAAAAATTCTTGCTGTAATTGTTGGTGATTATCATCGGCCTGCGCTGAGGCTTGAATAACCAATCCCGCAGCGAGTAACCACGGCGCAAATTTATGGTACATAGTGAATCCTTTTATCTGTCCACAAAGCGTCTATGGGTGTGAATGCTCATTAAAATACCAAAGCCTATCATCAGGGTGATCATTGACGTTCCCCCATAACTGATAAGTGGTAAGGGTACACCTACAACGGGTAGTATTCCTGACACCATCCCAATATTAACAAACACATACACGAAAAATGTTAAGGTGATTGAACCTGCCAACAGGCGTGCAAAACTGGTTTGCGCGCGCGATGCAATAATCAAGCCTCGAGCAATAATATAGAGATACATGGCCAAAAGGAATAGGGAGCCGAGCATGCCAAATTCTTCACCAATCACGGCAAAAATGAAGTCAGTGTGACGTTCTGGTAAAAACTCCAGTTGTGACTGCGTGCCTTCAAGCCAGCCCTTGCCCCAAAAGCCACCTGAGCCAATGGCAATTTGCGATTGAATAATGTGATAACCCGCGCCAAGAGGATCTTTATCAGGGTCGAGCAAGGTCATCACGCGGGTGCGCTGATAATCATGCATTAAGAAAAACCACAGAATTGGCAAAAATAGTAAGACGGCGGCGACAGCGCCGCCGACAATAGTCCAGCTCATGCCGGCTAAAAACAGCACGAAAATACCTGAGGCTGCCACTAAGATAGAAGTACCGAGATCGGGCTGACTGGCAATAAGTAATGTTGGCACTAATAAAATCATGATCCCGCCCGCTAAATAGCGCTTTTTAGGCGGCAGTGGATACTTACTTATGTACCAAGCCATCATGATAGGAAAGGCGAGCTTCATCAGTTCTGATGGTTGGAACTCCATAAAGCCTAAGTTGAGCCAGCGCTGCGCGCCTTTATTTATCTCACCAAAAAAATGCACCGCCACCAGTAATAAAATGCCGATTAGAAAGATAGGTAAGGCCCAGCGTTTGAGTACTTCGGGGTTGATTTGGGCAACCACTAACATAACCACCAGTGAAATACCCATGCGAAATAGTTGCCTATCCATCATGGCTAAATTGCCACCACTGGCCGAGAAAATCACAAATAAACCAAAGGCAAACATAGATAAAATGCCAAGAAATAACGGCATGTCGATATGAAAGCGCTGCCAAAATGTCATTTGATGTGGGTGTTGGCTCATCATTGGTTTTTCCAGTCATCCCTTAACAAGTATTCATCTAATAATGCGCGCGCGACAGGGCCTGCACTGGCGCCGCCAAAGCCGGCGTTTTCAATCACCACGGCTAACACTATCTTAGGGTTTTCAAAGGGGGCATAAGCCACGATTAAGGCGTTATCTCGCAGACGCTCATCAACGTTGTCTTTGTCGTATTTAGCATCTTGTCTTACGGTAAATACCTGCGCCGTACCAGTCTTCATTGCCGCAGTATATTTAGCATCGCTAAAGCGAGCTTTGCTAGCAGACTGACGCATGGCTTCATTGACCGAGTCCCAGTGCTTGTTATTTTCCAGCACAATTGGCGGTAACTCTTCAATGGGCGTATCTAAAGTGACATTTTCATCTTTAAGCGCTTTGAGTAAATGCGGGGTAAAGCGTTTACCTTTGTTGGCTAAAATGGCGGTAGCATTAGCTAATTGCAATGGCGTTACTGTCCAGTAACCTTGGCCAATACCCACAGAAATGGTGTCGCCCACATACCAAGGCTGGTTGTAGCGTAAGCGCTTCCAGTCTTTTGATGGCAAGTTACCCTTGGATTCTTCATAGATATCTATGCCAGTTGAATCACCAAAGCCGAAATCACCCATGAAGTTGGCAATCTTATCTATACCGACCTTATAAGCGAGATCATAAAAATAGGTATCACAGGAATCTATCAAGGCATGGTAAAGGTCAACCCAGCCGTGGCCCCAACGTTTCCAGTCGCGATACTTATGTTCAACCCCAGGGATTTGCCAAAAACCCGGATCCCAAATTCGGGTTCTATCGGTAATGACTTTTTCTTCTAGGCCCAAGATAGCCATCATAGGTTTAATGGTTGAGGCTGGAGAATATTGGCCTTGACTCGCGCGGTTAACTAATGGACGCGAAGTGTCGTTCAACAAGGCGTTATAGCCCTTAGAGCTAATGCCATGCACAAACAAGTTAGGATCGTAACTTGGGCTTGAAACCAAAGCTAAAATGCCGCCATCGCGCGGGTCGATAGCAACCACAGTGCCGCGGCGACCATCGAGTAACTCCATGGCTTTGCGTTGTAAATCTAAATCCAAGGTCAGGACTATGTCTTTACCTGGCACGGGCGCTGTGGTGTTTAAAATTCGAATCGCGCGGCCACGGTTATTAACCTCTTCTTCAAGATGACCAGGTTTACCATGCAGTAAGGATTCGTAAAACTTTTCTACCCCTTGCTTACCGATATCGCGGGTGGCTGGGTAGAATTGCCATTCATCATTGCGCTCAAGGATTTCGCGATCGCGCGTGTTAATCTTGCCAACATAGCCTAAGGCGTGAGTCAGTAAGTGCTCATAGGGGTAATGGCGTTTAAGACCTGCTTCTACATAAAAGCCTGGGAATCTATGCTGATTGACACTAAACGTTGCCACTTGTTCTTCGGTTAGGCGGTTTTTTAGCGGCAAAGGCTTAAAGCGGCGGTGGAATTTTAAGGTCTTAGCAAATTCTTCGCGTTCATCGTCGGTAATTTCAATAATGCTCGCCAGTTCATTTAAGCTGTCATCGAGATTGACGGCTTTCTCTGGGATCACTTCTAAGGTATAAAACGGACGGTTTTCGGCCAATAGATGGCCATGCCTGTCATAAATCAGGCCACGACTTGGCGCAACAGGGACAACGCGGATACGGTTATCGTTGGAGCGGGTGGTGTAATCTTTATAAGAGGAAATCTGTAGCCGATACAGATTGGCCACTAATAGGGATAAAAGAACGATTACACATAAAAAGGTGAAAAGAGCTCGGCTCTTAAACAGTGACGCTTCGGCAGCGTGGTTGTGCATTGTGATGCGCTTTCTCGGGGACACTAATGCTATCTCCTCGGAATAGTTGTCAATATAAGCCGCCAGTGGGCGGCTAATAGACCTAGGCTGAGAGGAAAGGTTCCATCAGCCTAGCCTTTTATTCCCTATGATAGGGGTGGTTATTGTTCACGCTCCATGCGCGATATAAGCTTTCTGCTACGACAATTCTGACCAGAGGATGCGGTAAGGTCAGTGCTGATAAGCACCAACTTTGATGTGCCGCTGCCTTGCATTCGGGTGCAAGACCTTCTGGACCACCTATCAGTAGACTGACATCTCGACCATCAAGTTGCCATTTTTGCATTTGTGTTGCGAGCGCTGGAGTATCCCAAGTTTTACCGGGAAGATCGAGCGTCACAATATGATTGCCTTTGGGAATGACGGCCATTGTCTGTTCGCCTTCCTTCTGTAAAATCCGGGCAATATCAGCATTCTTACCACGTTTACCGGCCGGAATTTCAATTAATTCCAACGGCATATCACGGGGGAAACGGCGCTGATATTCTTCAAATCCACGGGTTACCCAGTCGGGCATTTTAGTGCCGACAGCAATCAGTTGTAACTTCATTAGGCGAAATCTTGCCAAAGTTTTTCAAGCTGGTACAACTCACGAGTTTGCTCTTGCATTACATGCAGGATCACTTCGCCTAAGTCGACTAATACCCACTCGCAACCTTCACGGCCTTCAACGCCAATGATTGGCAGGTTGGCAGCTTTAGCTTCACAAACTAAGTTTTCTGCAATGGCACGGACGTGAGTCTTTGAAGTACCAGTACAAATCACCATAGTATCGGTAATGTTTGAATGTGCAGATACATCAAAAACTTGAATATCTTTTGCTTTTAAATCATCGACTTTGTCGAATACGAATTGCTTTAGTTGCTCACTTTGCACCTAAGCGGTCCTCTGGGTGTATGAAATAGCCGAGTATTATAGCAAGTAACGTACGGCAAATATACGCTTTGCCCATTTGCGATTATTTTGAGCTAATTTAGGAGAAAAGTTGAAGTGTTTGAGCATGAAGATTGAGGTGGTTTTGCCTGAGTTTTGAAGTTATTTAGCCTAAGTGTTGAGGGGCGTTAACCTGAGTTTTGCAGCGCAAATTAGCGATAAAGATGCTCTGCTGCTATGTAATCTTGCACGCAGTGAGGTAAGCCTGTGACTAAGTCATAGGGGGTATTTGCTTGCAGCTGCGCGCGTATATCGCTAGAGGATATGGGCATGTCTGGCATTATGCAGGGCGTAAAGGCGCCACTGGCGCGCTGCCATATCTTATCTTGAGTCACTAAGTGCGTTTGATAATAGGCGGCCACTGGGGTTTGTGCTTCCAGTTGCCAACCGGGGCGTTGATAAACGCCAATATGGCAAAGCGTTAATAACTCTTGCCACGAGCGCCATAATGGCAAATTCACTAGGCTATCCATTCCCATCAAAAATACCCATTGATGCTGTGGATATAACTTATGCAGTCCCTGCAAGGTTAAATAGGTGTAATTAGGACCCGCTTGCTTAAGTTCATAGTCGCAGACGTTAAGTTCAGGCCACTGCTTACATACCAAGCTCAGCATAGCTAAGCGCTGCTGCACATTGGCCTTGGGCTGAGGTTTATGAGGCGGCGTGGCATTGGGGAGCAGCCACACTTCATCAACCGCTAACTGCGACTTGGCCGCCAGCGCTAATTGAATATGACCTAAATGTATGGGGTCAAATGTGCCCCCCAATAATGCGATTCTCACCTGTTATCCTATTGGCTAAATTGCGGCAGGGCTTGATGGGCCTTAGGGTTAAACAGCAAACAGATGTGGGCTAATAAAATCCAATTTTCTTGCCCTTGTTGTTTTAAGGCCAATTCTAAATTGGATGTCATGGCTAACATGGTTTCAATTTGCGATAAAGTTAGGCGGCCTGCGCTTTGTTTATAGGCCTGCTGGCGTTTATCCCAGACTCTATGCTGATTAAATAGCTGCCTTTGGTCGGCGCCCGGTTGCTTCACTGCCAGCAATAAGCTCAGTTCTCGCAGCAATCCCCACAGTAAAATTGGCATAGCCGTACCTTCAGCCTTGAGCTGAGCTAGCATATGCATGGCTTTATTGGTGTGGTTTTCAAGCAAGGCATCAGTTAGTTGAAAGACGCTAAAGCGCGACTGATCATCAAAATACTCGTGCAGCTTGTGCGCCGGTACTAACTCTTGGCCGTGCAATAACTGCAATAATTGCAGCGCTTGATCGCAGGCTAATAAATTACCTTCATACAGATAGGCAAGTAAGCTCGCGGCTTCTTTATCTAAGGTTAAAGCGTAATGCTTGATGCGCGCCGTGAGCCAACGTAAAAATTGTGGCCCTTCAGGGGTTAGGCAAGGTAAGTAAATGCCGTGACTATCTAACTGCTTAAACCATTTGCTTTTGGTTTGATCGGCAGCAAGTTTTGGGCCTTGCAGAATAAGAATTAAATCAGGATTAGGCGTTGCCAGTAATTGCTGCAAACACTGACTACCTTCAGTGCCAGGTTTAGCTTGTGGCAAGGTCAGTTCAATCACGCGGCGGTTAGCAAATAAGCTTAAGCTTTGCCATTCTTGCTGCAATTCTGGCCATTGAAATTGGCCTTCTTGCACCAGTTGAATATGTTCATCAAAACCTTGAGCTTTGGCAGCGCTAAGAATTTGTTGACGACACTGGCCTAGCAGCCAAGGATCATCACCAAAGAGTAAAAAACAGCTAGCCAGCGTTGATAGCTGGCTAGCAAGTTGTTCAGGATAGACCCGCATTAGTTAGTTTCAACCGTCGATAGGGTTTGGATAATTTTATCGGCCGCTTGCGCTCGCATTTCTTTGAGCAGCAATTCCATTTCTTTACTCTTAGCTAATGCAGTACGCGGATCATCTAAATAATCGCGGCGAATGACCACATCAAACTCTTTAGCCTCTTGCTTATCAAAGCGTACTGAAAAGTGGACCTGATAAATAAGTTCATATTCAGCAACATTGCCCGAGGGATACAGGGACAAGGTTGAACGCTCCAAACTATCATGGACTAAACGTAAGGTTGGAATATCGGCCGCGGCATTAACTAAAGTAATGTTATTGAGGCGCAGGCGCTCGCGCACCAGTCGCGTTAATTCACTGTAATTATCACTAGAACTCAAATGCAGAGTTGTTAATGATGCAGGAATAAAATAACTGCTCTGTAAGTGAAAGCCGCAACCAGCACTGGTCAACACGACCAGTGCCAGTACGACGCTACTTATCCGTTGAGTTAACTTCATTTAGCGTCGTATCCTTGGGTTAGTTAGCAACAATGCTCAACAGCTTACCTGGTACAAAAATGACTTTACGTACGGTTAAACCATCAAGATGTTTAGCCACATGCTCATCGGCTAAGCCTAAGGCTTCTACGGTTTCCTTGCTGGCATCAGCCGCTACCGTGATTTTAGCGCGAACTTTACCGTTCACTTGCACCACGATGAGCTTGCTGTCTTCAACCAAGGCATCTTGGTCAACTTCAGGCCAACGCGAATCTTCAATCACGCCTTCATTACCCAGTTGCTGCCATAACTGGAAGCACAAGTGTGGAATGATAGGGTAAAGCAAACGTACCACAGCAGATAACGCTTCTTCCATCAAGGCGCGATCTTGAGCGCTGGCCATTGGCGCTTTTTGCAGGTGGTTCATCAGTTCCATTACCGCAGCAACGGCAGTGTTGAACATCTGACGACGGCTAATATCATCGCTTACTTTAGCAATTGTCTTGTGCAGCTCGCGGCGCAGGGCTTTTTGCTCTGGGCTTAAGGCTTTGATGTCTAACGCTTCAGTAGCACCTAAACCAATATGATCGCTCGCCAACTTCCATAAACGCTTAATGAAGCGATGCGCGCCTTCTACGCCAGACTCTTGCCATTCTAAGGTAAGCTCTGGAGGGGCTGCGAACATCATGAACAAACGCACAGTATCGGCGCCGTATTTTTCCACCATCATTTGTGGATCAATACCGTTGTTTTTCGACTTAGACATCTTGCTCATACCGGTATACACCAGCTCATGACCTTCTTGGTCAACACAGGCAAGGATGCGGCCTTTGTCATCTTTCTCAAGTACAGTCACGTCAAGTGGCGATACCCATACACGGCCGCCTTTGTCGTTGGTGTAATAGAAGGCATCGGCTAACACCATGCCTTGAGTCAGCAATTGCTTCGCTGGCTCATTGCTGTTTACCAGACCCGCATCACGCAGCAACTTGTGGAAGAAGCGGAAATACAGCAAATGCATACAAGCGTGTTCAATACC
Source organism: Shewanella sp. SNU WT4 (assembly GCF_006494715.1). Classification (NCBI taxonomy): domain Bacteria; kingdom Pseudomonadati; phylum Pseudomonadota; class Gammaproteobacteria; order Alteromonadales; family Shewanellaceae; genus Shewanella; species Shewanella sp. SNU WT4. Next base: position 3,479,738 of record NZ_CP041151.1, on the reverse strand, counting down.
GCCGATATACTGATCTACTGGCAACCAGTAGTTAGCTTTAGCGGGATCAATCATTTGATCAGCGTGTGGGCTACAGTAGCGTGCGTAGTACCATGATGATTCCATAAAGGTATCAAAGGTATCGGTTTCACGCAGCGCTGGCTGGCCATTGACTGTGGTCTTCGCCCACTCTTTGTCAGCCTTGATTGGGCTTTGAATACCGTCCATGACGACATCTTCTGGCAGGATCACTGGCAGTTGATCTTCAGGCGTTGGCATCACAGTGCCATCTTCCAGAGTCACCATAGGGATAGGCGCGCCCCAGTAACGTTGACGCGATACGCCCCAGTCACGCAGACGGAAATTCACTTGACGCTTACCTTTGCCTTCAGCGCTCAGCTTGGCATCAATAGCATCAAATGCCGCTTGGAAATCTAAGCCATCAAATTCAGATGAGTTAAATAACACGCCTTTTTCAGTGTAAGCGGCTTCGCTAATATCGACTTCGCTATCAACTGGCTTAATAACTGCCTTGATTTCTAAACCGTATTTCTTTGCAAACTCATAATCACGCTGATCATGGCCAGGAACTGACATTACCGCGCCAGTGCCGTAGTTCATCAGTACAAAGTTAGCAGCCCATACAGGTACTAATTCACCGGTTAATGGGTGAACGGCTTTAAGACCAGTATCAACACCCAGTTTTTCCATGGTGGCGATATCGGCTTCTGCGGTAGAAGATTCTTTACACTCTTCAATAAAGGCCGCTAAGGCTGGATTATTGGTAGCCGCTTCTTCAGCTAATGGGTGACCTGCAGCAATAGCAACATAAGTCACGCCCATGACTGTATCAGGGCGAGTGGTATAAATATCAAAGCTCTGATCGCTGTCAGCGACTTGGAAGGTCATTTCTATGCCTTCGCTGCGGCCAATCCAATGACGTTGCATGGATTTAACTTGCTCAGGCCAGCCGTCCAAGTTATCTAATTCAGATAACAGTTCATCGGCATAGGCTGTGATTTTAATAAACCACTGCGGAATTTCTTTTTGCTCAACCTTAGTATCACAGCGCCAGCAGCAACCGTCTTGTACTTGCTCGTTGGCCAGTACCGTTTGGTCATTCGGACACCAGTTAACCGCTGAGGTCTTCTTGTAGACTAAGCCTTTTTCATACAACTTAGTGAAGAACCATTGTTCCCAGCGATAGTATTCTGGGGTACAAGTAGCGATTTCACGGCTCCAGTCATAACCGAAACCCAGCAATTTCAGCTGGTTTTTCATGTAATCGATGTTTTCGTAAGTCCATGGCGCCGGCGCAGTTTTATTATTAATCGCCGCGTTTTCCGCTGGCAAGCCAAATGAGTCCCAACCGATAGGTTGCAGAACATTTTTTCCTTGCAGTCTCTGGTAGCGAGCAACCACATCACCTATGGTGTAGTTACGCACATGGCCCATGTGCAGGCGTCCAGATGGATAAGGGAACATGGAAAGGCAATAGTACTTTTCCTTGGTATTATCTTCAGTGACTTCAAATGTTTTGTTATCGGCCCAATGCTGTTGCACTAAGGTCTCGATTTCTGAGGGATTATATTGCTCTTGCATTAATATTTACCGGCCAAGCCGCCTTTTTTTGATCTCGCGCTGTATATGCGCGGTGGGATCTGCATAGAATAAACCAGATGCGTTGTATTAAAAAGGTTCCAATGAAGGAGTATTCAACATGAGTGATCGAAGTTCACAGATGTTAGCCTTATATCAGACGCTGATTGACAAGGTTAAAGTCGATTTTGGTGATAATAATCAACTCAGTACTAAAGATTTAATGGCGTCAGTGACTAAGGGCACTGATTATTTAAAACTCAAACAAATCGCCGATAGTGAAGAGTTAGCGCTGGTGGAGCATTTTCTTAAACGCGACATTATTGCCTTTCTCAACGAGCAGCATGCCGATGAGCTCAGCTATAGCCCAACCATGATTGCGATGGAAAATACCTTTTGGCACTGGTTAAGTGAAATTACTGACCGCAGCCAAGTAGAGTGGCATGAACTTAGCCAAGATTTTAAGCAGCATGGCGAATACCAAAGTGGTGACATTATTAGTCAAGGCACCCTGACGTGTATTCATTGTGGCCATAAAATGCATATTGAATTCACCGGGCTTATTCCTGATTGTCCGCAGTGCGAACAAAGTGAGTTTATTCGTGAAGCCTTAACCCCTTAGCGTTGTTGCTCAAGTTCAGACCGGCTGATTCGAGCGGGTTGTAGTTAAGTTAAAGCACGCATTGGCGTGCTTTTTGGTTGTTAACTGACTGGTTGTAAAGTGCTAATTGCTTGATCGATACTTCAAATTATTATGCTGTAGCAAAAAATATTGCTTAAGTTCTTTGCACTTTTGCAGGAAAAAATATCTCAGTCTACACTTGGTGGACGACACGGATGTGTGATGTAAGTGAGATACTTCATGGACAATTTAACCCCATATTCTTCATCTGCTAGCGAAAAGTATCCCCACATTGATCACGTGTTAGTGATTGATGATTCCAAAGCGATTTTGCTTATCGTAAAAAATATCCTCTCCACCTTTGGTGATTTTCAAATTACTGTGACTGACGATCCCGCCAAAGCGTTGTCGATTATTGCCCGCAATCCTAAGCGTTATAGCTTAATTTTGACGGATTTAAATATGCCGAACATAGATGGCATGGCGGTGCTACGGGGGTTAGGTGAAATCGGTTATCAAGGTACGGTTGGCATAATCTCGGAAATGGAAAAACGAATTGTGCATTTGGCGGCCGATATCGCTAAAGGATATAGACTGCGCCTGATTGGCTGCATAGCTAAACCTTTGCAACCAGAAGATCTTAACGGTTTGTTATTAAAGGCTGATAGCTTACTCGCCAATCAGCATCATTCTCTTGATTTATTAAGTGAGCAGCAACTGCGCGCTGCTATCGCCGATGAGCGAATCGAGGCTTATTACCAGCCAAAAGTGAATATGAAAACTCACGAGGTGAGCTCGGTTGAGGCGCTGATGCGAATTAGGCTTCAAGGCGAAACCGATGCCGTAACTCCAAATCGTTTCTTACCTTTGGCAGTATCGCTTAATTTATTAGATGTTATGACGAACATAATGATAAAAAAGGCGATTGCGGATTTACCTAAGTTAAAAAAACAGTTTGGTGACTCAGTGCATCTGTGCATCAATTTAGCGCCGCCACAACTAGAGAACTTGGCGTTAGTGGATGAGTTACAGTTAATGTTTTCAAGTAATGGCGTGGGCCCTGAACAACTAGTACTTGAAATTACCGAAGATAATGCCCTGCGCAGTACTCATCAACTTGAAACCTTAAATCGCTTACGTATGCGCGGTTTTGGCGTGTCCTTAGATGATTTTGGTACCGGTTTTACTAATATTAATCAGTTAAGGCACTTGCCTTACAGTGAAATTAAAATTGATAGGTCATTGATCATTAACATCCATAGGGACGTATTTTGTCAGGCTGTGGTGCACTCTTTGATTGAAATCGCCTCGCAAATGGATGTGAATTTAGTGGCCGAAGGCATTGAGCAGGTTGAAGAGTTAACTTATTTATTTGGTCATTACGATGAAATGCTTATTCAAGGCTTCTTAATCAGTAAGTCGCGCTCACTTTCAAGCTTAATAAGCTGGCATGTGACTTGGCAAAAGCAATTTGCCAAATTAACCCAAGGCAGTTAATGGCAAACTATATGACCTAAGTCGATTTTCTATTCACTTATTGTGCAATCTAAAGCATGTCGTGAGGCATGCTTTTTTATTTGTGCTAAAAAACAAACGACAAAACAGCTTGTTGTTGATCGCTGTCACACTTTTCACGGGTCTTAGTAGCACAAGCTGTGTGATTAAATATGATAATAAAAAGAATAATTATTCAAATTGGTGAAGGCGTGGAATTATCAAGACGGGAATTATTAGGCGCAGGCGGCGCGGCGTGCGTATTGGCATTAACGGGTTGTCAGTCAGTGAGTCATGCAACTAAAGCATCGGCCAGTGCTGCGCCTTTATTGCTTAATTTCAATGAAAACGCTTTAGGTGTTCCACCAAGTTGCATGCGGGCATTAAGCCAGCAATTGCCACAGGCTTTTTTATATCCAGATGCGCCAAAGGCTGAGTTTATGGCGGCGTTAGCTCAATACCATGGCGTTACGGCCGAGCAGCTGATTTACGGCAATGGCTCGTCAGAAGTGCTTAAAATGTCAGTGGATGCCATGGTGACTAATGCCATTGATAATGCGGGCGCTAAGGTCACTGAGATTCAATTAGTGATGCCAGATCCAAGTTATGGCGTGGTGGCTGATTATGCCAGTGCCCGCGGTGTAAAAGTGGTTGCTGTGCCACTTAACTCAGAGTTACAGATTGATTTAGTGGCTATGCAAGCGCAGGTCGACTCTTTTAATGGCTGCTCTATCATCTACTTATGTAACCCCAATAACCCCACCAGTTTATTGATGGCAACTGATCCGCTGCAAGCTTGGTTAGCTCAAGCATCGGTAAAGCTGCAATTTATTGTCGATGAAGCTTATGGTGAATATGCTAATCCCAAGACCTTTGTATCAGCCGTGGCTGCGGTGAAGGCCGAAAATCCGTATTTAGTGGTAACACGCACCTTTTCTAAAATTTATGGCTTAGCTGGACTGCGGGTAGGTTATGGCGTAGCTCATCCGCAGATGATAGTGGCTATGACACGTCAAGCCAGCATAGATAATGCTAACTTAGCGGGCTGCGTGGCAGCAACGGCGGCACTTAGCGATAATACTTGGTTGGCATTAAGCCTTGCTTCGCAAGCGCGCGCATTAGCGTTAGTGACCCAAACCTTAGATGCCCTAGGGCTTAAGCATCTTGATTGCAATGCTAACTTTATGTTTCATCAGGTGAATGGTGACACTGATTTATATCAGCAGCGTATGAAGGCTGCAGGCATTTTAGTCGGGCGTAAGTTTAATCATACTAATGGTTGGAACCGCTTAACCTTAGGGACGCCAGAGCAAATGGAAAAATTTTGTCGCACCTTAATTCAATTTAGGCAGCAAGGCTGGGTGTAATGCTGAGCTTTAACCCGCTTTAAATAAAAAAGCCAGAGTATGATGACTCTGGCTTTTTTGTTGGTCGTTTCGGCTAGCGTTGTTTATGGCTCGCTATGATTGAGCTTAGCATTATGCACTCGGCGCTGACGCCGACCTAAGATAAAACCAAGCAACACTAATAAGCTGCTTAACCCTAGTATGGGTTTCTCACCCACATAACTAAATAACGTCTGGCCGGTCACTAATGGTACGGCCACCCTAAGTACGCCAGTTTCAAATTGTGGCAACTTATCAACTACATTGCCTTTGGCATCTACCACAGCTGTGACGCCGTTGTTGGTAGCGCGCACTAACGGCCTGCCTAATTCTACCGAGCGCATTCTAGCAATATCAAAATGCTGCAATGGTCCATTGGAATCACCAAACCAGGCATCATTAGATACGGTCAGTAGCATGTCGGTGTGCTCATTGAAGTTGGCACGCAGCAGCTCAGGGAAGACGATTTCATAACAAATAGCAGGCTCAATATGATAACCGAGCGCCGATAGGTTAGTTTGCTGGTAATCCCCGCGAGCAAACGATGACATCGGCAGATTGAAAAACGGTGCCAGCGGTCTTAACAGCGCCTCTAGTGGAACAAATTCCCCTATAGGCAGTAGTTGATGCTTACGGTATTCATTGATGCCGCCACCCACATAATCCGCTTGTGCTTGCTGCTTGTTATTATGATTGCCTAGCACTATTAACGAGTTATAAAAGTCATCGTTATGATTGCTGATAATGCCGGTAATGATGGCAGCATCATTTAAGTTAGCAACTTGATTGGCATTGTCTAAAAACGATTGCACCATGTACTCAGGCGCTGGAATCGCAGCTTCTGGCCAAATAACAATATCAGCATCGAGTTCTGGTCGAGATAAGTCCATGTATTTAAGCAGTGTTGGCCACAGGGCTTCAGGCTGCCATTTCATGCTTTGGGCGATATTGCCTTGAACTAAAACGACATTCACGGCTTTGTCTTGCGGTGTCAGCTTAGGTTGCAACTGCGTGGCAAGCGGCGTGATAGCGACTATGACTAGTGCGGCGCTAGCTAAGCGATAACGGCGGGCAGTGACAAGCATGAGTGCGGCCGCGATTATAATCACTAGGTAACTTAAGCCTAAGGTGCCAATGTCGGCTGCGACTGGGCGCAGTGGTCCATCAACTTGCGAATAACCTGCCCATAGCCACGGGAATCCGGTCAGCACCCAGCCCCGGGCCCATTCAGTTAATACCCACAGCGCGGGGAATAAGGCTAAATATCGCCAAGTGAGAGAATACGGGCTTAAATAGCGGGCAAGGGCGCCAGAGAGCGCGGGATAAATCGCCAGATAGAGAGCTAGCAGCGCCATTAGGCCGATAGAGGCAATTAACGGCATACCGCCAAATTGCGCCATGCTGACATGCACCCAGCTGATGCCGACGCTAAAGGCGCCAAAGCCAAAGGCCCACCAGTAATAGAAAGTTTGCTTGGTCGTTAAGTGGCGTGATTGCCACATACCAACAGTGATAGCGAGTGGATAAATGACCCAAAGACTATAGGGGGCGAAGGCGAGGGCTGTACTGGCGCCGGCTAAATAGCCGATCGCCAGTCGTAGACCTGCATTATGGCAAATTGCCATCAAAAAAGTTTGCAGAGTTTTATGCACGAATTAATTTTCAACTGTTTGATTATCTTCGGATTCTGGCCAAGATACTCGTAACTGAATAAGACGGCGGGTATCAGCGTTGACGATTTTAAACTCAATGCCATCTATGGTGATTTTTTCGTTACGTTCAGGTAAGTGACCAAAAGCATGTGACACTAAGCCGCCAACGGTATCAAACTCTTCATCGCTAAAGTGAGTGTTGAAGTGTTCATTGAAATCATCGATTGGAGTTAGGGCTTTAACCATAAACACTTTAGGACTGATTTTGCGAATTTCAGTATCTTCACTGCTGTCATGGTCAAATTCGTCTTCAATTTCACCGACAATTTCTTCCAGAATATCCTCAATGGTCACTAGACCCGATACGCCGCCATATTCATCGACCACTATGGCCATATGGTAACGTTGTGAGCGAAATTCTTTAAGTAACACATCTACGCGTTTGCTTTCTGGAACAACGACTGCAGGTCGAATGACCTTGTCTAAGCTGAAATCGGCTTCTAAATTAAAGCCATAACGAATGAGGTCTTTGGCGAGCAAAATTCCTTCGATATGATCTTTATCTTCATTAACCACAGGGAAGCGGGAATGCGCTGAACCTATGACGGTAGACAATAATTCTTCGACACTGTTATTGATCTGGACGGCGACGATTTGCGCCCGTGGGATCATAATGTCGCGTACTCGTAAGTCAGAAACTTCCAATACGCCTTTAATCATTTCGCGGGTATCTTCTGTGATCAAATCACGCTGCTCGGCATCATGGATCACGTCCACCAGATCATCGCGATTCTGGGGTTCGCCCTGAAAAATCTGACTTACTCTATCAAGCCAACTTTTTTTGTGGGCGCTGGTACTCGGTGGGATATCATCACTCATAGTATTTCTTAAACTCTTAAGCCAACGGCTGAGTTCAGTTTTGCTCCTTGTAAGGGTCTGGGTAACCAAGAGATTGGATCAACTCGATTTCAAGTGATTCCATTTCTTCGGCTTCTTCATCATTAATATGATCATAGCCAAGTAAATGCAAGCATCCATGGATAACCATGTGCGCCCAATGAGCCTGTAAGGCTTTATTTTGGGTTAACGCTTCATTTTCGACTACCTTAGCACAAATAACAAGATCGCCAAGCAGGGGTAATTCAATTCCTGGCGGCGCTTCAAATGGGAAAGATAACACATTAGTCGGTTTATCTTTACCGCGATAATCGTGATTTAAGCTTTGGCTTTCTGCTTCATCGACAATACGAATGGTGAGTTCTGCTTCCGCCATGGTGTTGCCCAATGCGGCACGAACCCATAATTCAAAATCAGATTCAGACGGTAGCTGGTTGTTATCTGTGGCAATTTGTAAATCGATAAATAACTCAAGACTCATGGTGAGTGTCCTGTAATTGGTGCTGATTATCGTGGCCCGCTTTCGCGGTTTTTTGCTCATACGCTTCATAAGCATCAACGATACGCGCCACGACGGGATGGCGAACTACGTCATGGGATTGGAAGAAATTAAAACTAATTTCATTGACGCCATTAAGCACTTCAATGGAATGACGTAGCCCTGATTTTTGATGCTTAGGTAAATCTATCTGAGTAATGTCGCCGGTGATCACCGCTCGGGAATTAAAGCCAATTCGAGTTAAGAACATCTTCATTTGTTCTATGGTGGTGTTTTGGCTTTCATCAAGAATGATAAAGGCATCGTTTAAGGTGCGACCGCGCATATAGGCTAAAGGCGCGACTTCAATGACGCTGCGCTCAATCAGTTTTTCAACCTTTTCAAAGCCTAACATTTCAAACAAGGCGTCATACAGCGGGCGTAAATACGGGTCGACTTTCTGACTTAAATCCCCAGGTAAGAAACCTAGTTTTTCACCGGCTTCAACCGCTGGGCGCGTTAGAATAATGCGGCGAATCTCTTGGCGCTCTAAGGCGTCAACGGCGGCCGCAACCGCTAAATAGGTTTTGCCTGTGCCTGCAGGGCCAATACCAAAGGTAATGTCATGGGTCACTATATTGGCAACATATTGGCCTTGATTAGGATTACGCGGCTTAATGACGCCCCGCTTGGTTTTGATATGCAGATGCTTGTCATCAGATTCACTCGCAGCCTCAATCGATACTGCTTGTTGAATGGCTAAATGCACAGTATCTAGCTCTAAATCTGGGGTGCTGCCTTTAACTGTTTGAGTCTCGACATATAAATCACGCAGCAAGTTATTGGCAGTTAGGCAGTTTCTCGGTAAACCGACAATCTGAAAATGGTTGTTGCGGTAGCTAATTTTTACCCCGATGCGGCGCTCAAGTTGCTTGATGTTGTCATCAAACGGACCACATAAAGAAGCCAAACGACGAGTTTCAGCGGGCTCAAGATAAAGATTGAGCGTAGTCATTTTACCAGACAAATAAACACTCCGAATTCAGTTTTACCCAGAAGGTATATAGAGATATCTGCGGTGATAATAAGGGATGAATATAACCTAACTTACCGCAATTAGGTATGAAAAAAGGCGACCTAAGCCGCCTTATTCTAGAGCTTATCTTATGGCCGCACACTAGCTGACGCGCGGCGCTAATGCTCTTAGCGACTAAGGCTTATAGGTGGTTACACCTAAAGCATCATCTTGTTTACGCTGCGATAAAATATCGGCTGGGCGCAATTCACGACGTAAGTCCATTTCATCTTCACCGCGGATAAATTTACCGCGCAGTGAGTTAGTTAGCACATCAACAATTTCAACATCCACAAAGCTACCGATATGCTTCATATCGGCTTCAAAGTTTACGACGCGACTGTTTTCAGTGCGGCCACGCAGCTCCATCGGGTTTTTCACTGATGGACCTTCAACTAAGATGCGCTGCACTGTACCTAACATATGACGGCTATAACGCAGGGCTTGCTGAGTAATGCGGTCTTGTAAGATAGCTAAACGCTGTTTCTTTTCTTCCAAGCTAACATCATCAGGCAGATCTGCCGCTGGCGTACCAGGGCGCGCTGAGTAGATAAAGCTAAAGCTATGATCGAAGTTCACTTCTTCAATCAGCTTCATGGTATCAGCGAAGTCTTCTTTAGTTTCACCAGGGAAACCAATAATGAAGTCAGAACTAATGTTGATATCTGGGCGGGCGACACGTAAACGGCGAATAATTGATTTGTATTCAATCGCCATATGGTTACGTTTCATCAGGGTCAGAATGCGATCTGAACCTGATTGCACAGGCAGGTGCAAGAAGCTTACAAGCTCAGGCGTATCTGTGTACACGTCAATAATATCTTGAGTGAATTCGATAGGATGGCTGGTGGTAAAACGAATTCTATCAATGCCATCAATCGCTGCCACAAAGCGCAGTAATTCAGCGAAGCTACAGATTTCATCATCATGAGTCGCGCCGCGATAGGCGTTCACGTTTTGGCCAAGTAAATTGACTTCACGCACGCCTTGCTCAGCTAACTGGGCAATCTCAAGGATAATATCATCAAGCGGACGGCTCACTTCTTCACCGCGGGTATAAGGCACCACGCAGAATGAACAGTACTTACTGCAGCCTTCCATAATAGATACGAAGGCGCTCGGGCCATCAGCGCGCGGCTCAGGTAAACGGTCAAACTTTTCAATCTCAGGGAAGCTGACATCGATAACCGCTTTATCACCACGACGCACTTGCTCAATCATTTCTGGCAAGCGGTGTAGCGTTTGCGGGCCAAAAATAATATCAACGCAATGGGCGCGATCTTTAATGGCCTTGCCTTCTTGGGAGGCAACACAACCACCCACACCTATAATTAGGTCTGGGTTTTTATCTTTCAGGGTCTTCCAGCGGCCGAGCTGATGAAACACCTTTTCCTGCGCTTTCTCACGAATTGAGCAGGTGTTCAGCAGCAGGATGTCAGCCTCTTCGGCTGTTTCTGTCAGAGTGTATCCCTGAGCTTCACCCAGCAAGTCTGCCATTTTGGATGAGTCATACTCATTCATTTGACAGCCCCAGGTTTTGATATGGAGTTTTTTACTCATCAGTTAATTTCGCTCTTCGAACCACGGAAAAATAGCGCAGCATTTTACCCCCTCGCACCCAAGCTTTCCAGTGGTCGGACTAACTTTAAGCAATATCTCTTAGTAGGCTTGCAATTACTAGGGATTAAGGCGCTGCATTCGGTGCGCCATCATAGCGGAAATAATCCTGAACGCATGGGTTGCGCCACATTTATTATTGAGTAAAGGGTCAGAATCCACGCCTGGTATTCGCTGATTTAGTCGCGCTGTGATTTAAGGCATAATGCTACTAATGATAATTGCGTAAAATTGTTCATCAAAAAGGTCTGAGTGATGATAAAGCGCCAGCGTTCTGTGCAAGCAAGCATACTCGCGCTTTTAAGCCATTTTGGTTATTCGACTCGGCCAACAGTTCTAACTATTGTAGCTATGCAATGTTCAATCAATAAGGAAGCACAAGGTGACACAACAACGAGCGCAAACTGATGTCTGCATCATAGGTGGTGGAATGGTGGGCGCCGCGACGGCTGTCGGCTTGGCAAAACTTGGCCTATCGGTGGCGCTGGTGGAAAATCGTCGCCAAGAAGATTATGACCCAAGCCAACCCTTAGATGTGCGCGTATCCGCCATTAGCATGGCCTCAGTGCGGTTACTGCAATCGTTAGGCGCTATGGATGCCATTTTAGCTATGCGCCATGTGGCTTACACTGGGCTAGAAACTTGGGAAATGGAAGGTGCTGCCACGCGCTTTAGTGCCAGCCAAGTTAAGCTTGAGCAGTTAGGCTATATCCTTGAGAACCGTGTGGTTCAATTAGGTATTTGGCAGCAAATGGCCAATTATCCCAACCTTAATCTGTATTGCCCCGCGGCCGTGGCTAAATATCAGCGCCATGATAATGGGGTTAGTGTGCTACTCGATGATGGCACCAGTATTGATTGCCGCTTGTTAGTGGGTTGTGATGGTGCGAATTCGCATGTGCGCCAATGGGCGGGCATAGGTGTCAGTGGTTGGGATTATAGTCAAAGTGCCATGCTGATTAATATCGCGACCACAGAGGAGCTGCCCGCTATTACTTGGCAGCAATTTACGCCTGATGGCCCGCGCTCATTACTGCCGTTGCCAGATAAGCATGCTTCGCTAGTTTGGTATGATACGCCGCAGCGCATCGCGCAATTAATGCAGATGAATAATGCGGCGCTAAAAAGCGCGATTCAAACCCATTTCCCAGCGCGCCTTGCTACTGATTTTGAGATTGAAGCCAAGGGCAGTTTTCCGTTAACGCGCCGTCACGCCAGTTGTTATTACCAAGAAAATGTAGTGATCCTAGGCGATGCTGCCCACACTATTAATCCGCTGGCTGGCCAAGGGGTTAATTTAGGCTTTAAAGATGTGGCCGCGTTAATTGAGGTGATAGCTAAAGCGCAGCAAGCCGGCCATGATGTTGCCAGCACTAAAGTACTGAGTGACTATCAAAGCCTACGTTATCGCGACAATTTATTAATGATGACCACTATGGATGCCTTTTATGCCGGTTTCAGTAATCGAATCTTACCGCTTAAATTACTGCGCAACGCGGCGCTGCGCATCGCTGATAAGTCAGGGCCACTGAAAGATTGGGTGCTCAAATATGCGCTGGGCTTAGTCTAAGCTAATTGTAAATTTGTTGAGCAGTGTTAGCAGTGGTAGAATACTGGGCTTTATGTCTGAGTGGCAGCCAGATGGCATGCCGGATAGAGTAATAGTAGCGGTATGGATCAGATAAAATTGATTGTTGGCTTAGCCAACCCTGGCGCAGAATATGCGCAAACTCGCCATAACGCTGGCGCTTGGTATGTCCAAGAATTAGCTCGCATGGCGAATGTAAGTTTAGTGCCAGACTCTAAATATTTTGGAATGACGGCAAGAGTCATGTTGTTTGGTCGCGAGGTTCGTTTGTTGATCCCATCGACGTACATGAACTTAAGCGGTAAGTCTGTGTCCGCGCTGGCTAATTTCTTTCGAATTGAGCCAGAAGAGATACTAGTGGCCCACGATGAATTAGACATGCCTCCGGGGGTGGCCAAATTTAAGATAGGTGGCGGTCACGGTGGTCATAATGGCCTCAAAGACATAGTGGCTAAAATGGCCAACAATAATAATTTTTATCGCTTACGGATTGGCATTGGTCATCCTGGCGATAAAAACAAAGTGGCAGCTTATGTACTGAATAAAGCATCGAGTGACGATCAAGAAAAAATCTTGGCCGCGATTGATGAAGCCGTACGCTCCACTGAAATTGGATTTAAAGAAGATATGGTTAAGGCGCAACATAGACTGCATTCATTCAAAGCCGTCTAGTACTAGCCACCATGAATTTTGAACTTAAGCTGCTTTAGCTTAGGTTGTTACGTCAATAAAAAGGTATCGATATGGGTTTTAAATGTGGCATCGTTGGTTTGCCAAACGTAGGTAAGTCTACGCTGTTTAACGCACTGACAAAGGCTGGGATTGAAGCAGCAAACTTTCCTTTCTGTACCATTGAGCCTAATACCGGCGTAGTGCCAGTGCCGGATCCACGCTTAGATGCGTTAGCGGCCATTGTTAAACCTGAGCGTATTCTGCCTACCACGATGGAATTTGTGGATATTGCAGGTTTAGTGGCTGGCGCCTCTAAAGGTGAAGGCTTAGGCAATAAATTCTTAGCTAACATTCGTGAAACTGACGCTATTGGTCATGTGGTTCGTTGTTTTGATAACGACAACATTATTCACGTGGCTAACAAGATTGATCCTGCCAGCGATATCGAAGTCATTAACACCGAATTGGCCTTAGCCGACTTAGACAGTGTTGAGCGTGCGATTACTCGCCAGCAAAAACGCGCTAAGAGCGGTGACAAAGATGCTAAGTTCGAAGTTGAAGTGCTTGAGAAACTGCGTCCAGTATTAGATGAAGGCAAAATGCTGCGTTCATTACCGCTGGAAAAAGAAGAGTTGGAAGCCGTTGCTTATTTGAACCTGCTGACTATCAAGCCAACTATGTACATTGCTAACGTATCTGAAGACGGTTTTGAAAATAACCCGCATTTAGACGTAGTTATGGCCATTGCTGCCGCTGAGAATGCGGTAGTAGTACCAGTATGTGCAGCGATTGAATCTGAACTGGCGGAAATGGATGCTGAAGAGCGTGATGAGTTTATGGCTGACTTAGGCTTAGAAGAGCCAGGTCTTGATCGCGTGATCCGCGGTGGCTACTCATTACTTGATCTGCAAACTTACTTTACCGCGGGTGTAAAAGAAGTGCGCGCTTGGACTGTGCCAGTAGGTGCTTCTGCGCCACAAGCGGCTGGTGTTATTCACACTGACTTTGAACGCGGCTTTATTCGTGCTCAAGTAATGGCGTATAACGACTTTTTAGAGTTCAAAGGCGAGTCTGGCTGTAAAGAAGCCGGTAAATTGCGAGTGGAAGGTAAAACTTATATCGTTAAAGATGGCGACGTAATGCATTTCCTGTTCAATGTTTAATCAAGCAAACATTTGCAATTAAGTGAATTTAAGAGGAAAACATAGTTTCCCTCTTTTTTTTGGCCATCTAATGTTCAGTTTGCTGATGGAATGAGCAAACGATGCATTTGACGATATTATTCGTAAAAAAGCGGTTGACCTCCTTGGGTCGAATAAGCATAATACGCCCCGTTCCCTGATGAAGGGGACGCGGAAAATAAGATGGCTATGTAGCTCAGCTGGTTAGAGCACAGCACTCATAATGCTGGGGTCGCAGGTTCAAGTCCCGCTATAGCCACCATCTTCTCCAGATGTAAAAAAGAGATTGTTGAGCGGGAATGGTGAAATTGGTAGACACGCCAGATTTAGGTTCTGGTGCCGCAAGGTGTGAGAGTTCAAGTCTCTCTTCCCGTACCATTTAAGTTAAGTTAAGTTAAGTTAAGTTAGATGAGCAACAAACAGTTGGGGTATCGCCAAGCGGTAAGGCACCGGGTTTTGATCTCGGCATTCCAAGGTTCGAATCCTTGTACCCCAGCCAATTTTCCTCTTATTTCCAATGATTGGGGTATCGCCAAGCGGTAAGGCACCGGGTTTTGATCTCGGCATTCCAAGGTTCGAATCCTTGTACCCCAGCCAAGGCTATGTAGCTCAGTTGGTTAGAGCACAGCACTCATAATGCTGGGGTCGCAGGTTCAAATCCCGCCATAGCCACCATCTTTTATCAAGTTGATTGCTAATCGTCTTGAACAATTTATTGGGGTATCGCCAAGCGGTAAGGCACCGGGTTTTGATCTCGGCATTCCAAGGTTCGAATCCTTGTACCCCAGCCAAATTTAAAAAGCCCGTCTTAATAGACGGGCTTTTTGCTATCTAGAATAAATAAATATTAATCCCGAACTCAGCCATCAAGGCCAATAATGCGATAGTGATTACTATTGCTAATCGTGTATTCGGGTATAATTCAATCCTACACTTGAGTTGTTCGTTGCAATCTCATCTATTTACAATAAGGTTTTGTCCATGAAGCGGATCTTATCCATTCAATCTCATGTGGTATTTGGTTGTGCCGGCAATAGCAGCGCTGTGTTTCCTATGCGTCGTAACGGCATGGAAGTGTGGCCGATTAATACTGTCCAGTTTTCTAACCATACACAATATCAACAAGGTTTTAAGGGAATGGTAATGCCAGCAGGGCAAATTACCGAACTTGTGACTGGACTTGCTAATATTGATGCCTTGAGCCAATGTGATGCCTTATTAAGTGGCTATCTTGGTAGCGCCGAGCAAGGTGAAGAGATTTTAGCGGCTGTGGCTACGATTAAAGCCGCTAACCCAAATGCCCTCTATTTTTGCGATCCTGTCATGGGTCATCCTGAAAAAGGCTGTATTGTGGCCCCAGGGGTGATGGAATTCTTTAAGCAACGCGCGTTAGTTTGCGCTGACATGATAGCCCCCAACTTATTAGAATTAGAAACCTTGGCAGGTCATAGCATTAACGATCTTAATGGCGTTAAAGCTGCGACTAAGCAATTATTGGATACTGGCATTAAGTTAGTCCTAGTGAAGCACTTAAGCCGCGCAGGCAGCAGTGATGAGTTCCAAATGCTATTAAGCTGTGAGCAGGGTGATTTTATTATTTCACGCCCTCTGTATATGTTTGAGCGCCAACCTGTGGGCGTAGGTGATTTACTGAGTGGCTTGATGCTGAGTAACTTATTGCGTGGTTTTGATGCCGTGACCGCTTTTGAGCGCACTAATGCCGCGGTTGATAGCGTGTTGAAGCAGACCTTTGAGACTCAATCCTATGAGCTGCAATTGATTGCCAGCCAAGAACAAATTGCTGAGCCTGATGTGATTTATCGCGCAGTGGCTTGCTAAGGCAGACTAACTATAGCCATGCACTATTGCTATGAAGTATCGCGATGAGTTTTAGTGATGAACCGTGATGAACTATGTGCCATGGTTTAACATGCTCGCTGATCAACAAATAAACGCTGCTGCTGCAGCGTTTTTTATTTTGGGCTAACGAAAGACTATTTTGCCAGAAGCTTGGGTGCTAATCTGATAACAAGGACAAGCACTTGGAGCGGATAATGTTAGTGTATGGCGATTTGGCTTCTGGAAACTGTTACAAGGTAAAACTTATCTTGCAACTGTTAGCAATTGAGCATCAATGGCAAGCTGTGAATGTATTGGCGGGGCAGACGCATACGCCAAATTATTTAGCTATTAACCCTAACGGGAAAATTCCGGCATTAGTGTTAGATGATAAATGCGTGCTCTGTGAGTCTAATGCCATCTTGTTGTTTTTGGCCGCAGATAGCGCTTGGATCCCAACGGATAGGTTTGCTAAAGCTAAGATGTTCGAGTGGATGTTCTTTGAGCAGTACAGCCATGAGCCTTATATTGCGGTGGCACGATTCATTAAGCATTATCAGGGGTTACCACCAGCGCGCCGTGCTGAGTTCATTAGCTTACAGGCAGGTGGCAATAAGGCGCTAGCGATTATGGACGCGCAGCTTGCTAAAACCGCTTATTTAGTGGGGGATGATCCGAGTCTTGCTGACATCACTCTATTTGCCTATACCCATGTGGCGCATCAAGGTGGTTTTGATTTAAGCCTATACCCACATATTCAGCGCTGGTGTCAGCAGATATCATCCCTTGGCGGTTTTTATCCTATGCCGAGTAATGATTAAAGCGCAGGGGTTAATATAAGAATTTCAGCCATAAAAAAACGCACCCTAAGGTGCGTTTTGATTATCTTTGCGAATTAATGACGAAACATCGCAGAGATAGATTCTTCGTTGCTCACGCGGCGAATAGCTTCTGCTAATAAAGCTGACATGGTCAACTGAGTCACATTAGGCAATTTCTGCATTTCTTCAGATAATGGCACAGTGTCAGTGATGATCACTTCATCAATTACTGAATTTGCAATGTTCTCAGCGGCTTTGCCAGAGAAAACCGGGTGAGTTGCATAAGCAAATACACGATTAGCGCCATGCTGCTTTAATGCTTCAGCTGCTTTACACAGAGTGCCGCCTGTGTCGATCATGTCATCTACGATAATACAATCACGGCCTTGGACATCACCAATAATGTGCATAACTTGGGCAACGTTCGCTTGAGGGCGACGCTTGTCGATAATGGCCAAGTCAGAATCATCGAGCAATTTAGCAATAGCTCGCGCACGAACTACACCACCGATGTCAGGAGATACTACGACTGGGTTATCCAATTTACGGCTCAGCATGTCTTCCAGTAATACTGGGCTGCCAAACACGTTATCAACAGGAACATCGAAGAAGCCTTGAATTTGCTCAGCGTGCAAATCACAAGTTAATACTCTATCAACACCCACGCTCGATAAGAAGTCAGCAACAACTTTAGCGGTAATAGGAACACGTGCACTGCGTACACGACGGTCTTGACGTGCGTAACCAAAGTAAGGGATCACGGCTGTGATACGACCGGCCGAAGCACGGCGCAGAGCATCGACCATGACGATCAGCTCCATCAGGTTGTCATTGGTTGGAGCGCAAGTTGATTGGATGATGAAAACATCCGCTCCACGTACGTTCTCGTTGATTTGAACACTGATTTCACCATCGCTGAAACGGCCCACCACGGCGTCTCCAAGTTTGCAAAATAAACGATCGGCAATCTTTTTCGCGAGACTGGGGGTGGCATTCCCAGCAAAGAGCTTGATGTCGGGCACTGTAAGAACCTCAGGCGTTTGCTTAATATGTCGTGACTAAAGTGAACATCACTTTAGGTACATGGATTAGAGCGAATTTAGCATTTGCTCTAACGGCGAAATATTTTTTCCTTGAGCAACAAAACCGCGCCAGTGACTTGGCAGGTTAGCCAACGCCGCTTTAGCTTCTTGTTGCTGCTCGAATGACCCAAACACGCATGCGCCTGTTCCGGTCATTCTTGACGGCGCATATTCTAACAGCCAGCCTAAGGCATTGGCAACTTGAGGCTGCTGCCTTGAGACTAGCATCTCACAGTCATTACGCCATGGTGATGACATCAAGCTTGCTAATGTCATTTTTGGGGTGTTACGCACAAGTTGTGGATCTTGAAACACTGCGGCTGTCGACACATGGACATCGGGCGCGATAACTAGGTACCAAGCTTCAGTGGGGGAGACTGCTTGTAAATGCTCGCCTACGCCTTCGGCAAATGCGGCATAACCATTAATAAAAACAGGAACATCCGCGCCAAGACTTAAGCCAATGGCAGCGAGTTGCGCCTTAGATAACCCTGTGTGCCATAAGGCATTGAGCGCCACTAAAGTGGTAGCAGCATCCGATGAACCACCGCCTAAGCCGCCGCCCATAGGGATGTTTTTTTCTAATTCAATATGGGCGCCGCCGCGATAACCTGTGGCTAATTTCAATGATTTTGCTGCTTTGAGAATTAAGTTATCGCTATCTGCGACAACCTGATTCAATTCTGAGGCTAAGGTGACTTCATCATTGTCATGGAGCGTGATGGTTAGATAATCACAAAAGTCGATAAATTGAAACAAGGTTTGCAGTTCATGGTAACCATCGGCACGTTGATGATTAATATGCAAAAAAAGATTAAGTTTAGCCGGTGCCGGCCAGCGCAGTGAGGGCGCGCTTAGTGTCATTATGTATTCCTTGGGCTAACTTGCGGCTGCTAATTTTGATTGATTACATCCCATCAGCCGTTAATTCTTAATACCGTTTGTTGGTCGTCAAAGTAGCGCTGCTAGGGGCTAGAGGTTGCCAGCGATTGATTTGAATTTTAACTTGTATCGAGTCACTTTGCAGCAGGATTAAGCGTGGGACTTCGCTGCCACCTTGTTGCTGCCACTGCTGATAATTTATGGTCCATGCCTGTGCGCCTGTGGTTTTAGCTTGCGCTACGCGCCCTTGTTCATCACGGCTAATCACTTGCATATCATCTGTGACTTGCCCGGTAACCCACAGCGGCATTTGGGCAATAGGCAGTGCCCAGCCGGTTAAGGCTTGCAATAACTCTTCCCCATTAGTGCCTTCATAGGTTTCACCGTTAGTGGTTAAATTTGCAACTTTGGGGGTGATAGTTAACGCCAATAAACTTGTGCCTATGGGGCTAATAAGCTGAATATCGGTTAGTTGAGGTTGCTCAAGCCAATAGAGGGTACTGCTAACCTTATCATCAGGGGTACGGACTAAAATGTTGCCATTGAGTTGCCAAGCATAAGCCTCGGCGGCGCTCGGTACCGACACAGGCTGCAAACTTGGCGGTGGCGACAGGCTACAGCCACTTAAGCTAATCAGTAAAAACAGCAGCAACAGCTGCATTTTTGTGAGCAATTTCAAAATCTTTGTCCGCCATTAGCCAAGATATGTTCTTATGATACTGACGCCAGTCACAGAATACCAATACCGATAGGGGATTTTTGTTAAAACCCCCTTGATACAAAGGTTAATGATTGTCGATCACTTCTGGGTGCTAATTGGATTTTTGATTAAGAAGTTAGACCTTTATTCGGTTTTGTTACGCATATTCTGTTTTTAATTGCCTCGATTCAGTAGAATAGCCTAATGATAATGACGCCTAAGAGCCTGAAAATAGTCAGATGAGCCTAGTAGCAATAGGGATTAACCATAAAACGGCCACGGTAGATTTACGTGAGAAGGTGGCATTTGGTCCAGAGATCATTCATGACGCCATGAAGAGTCTCGCAAGTCGCAGTCAATCCGGTGAAGCCGTAATTATCTCCACCTGTAATCGAACTGAATTGTATTGCAATGCGGCCGAGTCCGCTGATGTCATCCATTGGTTAGAGCAATACCATGGCCTAAGTCATGACGACTTGATGCCATGCGTTTATCAGTTAAAGGGTCAACAAGTTGCGCGCCATTTAATGCGAGTCGCCTCTGGGCTGGATTCGCTGATTTTGGGCGAGCCGCAAATTTTAGGTCAAGTTAAACAATCATTTGCCAAGGCTAAAGAAGCCGGCACAGTGGCTTTGACCTTAGATAGATTATTTCAAACCACCTTTTCAGTGGCGAAAAAGGTCAGAACAGAAACTGATATTGGTGCCAATGCAGTGTCGGTCGCTTTTGCGGCCGTGAGTATGGCAAAGCATATCTTCTCATCATTAGCGCACACTAAAGTGCTGCTGATTGGTGCGGGTGAAACCATAGAGCTAGTGGCGCGTCACTTAAAAGATAATGGTGTTAGTTCAATGGTGGTGGCAAATCGCACGATTGAGCGCGCTCAAGCCATGTGTGAAGAGTTTAATGCCACGGCAATTACCTTGACACAGATCCCAGACTATCTACCTAAAGCCGATATCGTGATATCCTCTACCGCAAGTCCTCTACCTATCTTAGGTAAAGGCATGGTAGAAAAAGCGCTGAAGCAGCGACGTCATCAGCCAATGCTGCTGGTGGACATTGCCGTTCCCCGTGATATAGAGGCAGAAGTGGCCGATCTTGACGATGCCTTCCTCTATACGGTTGACGACCTGCAAAGCATCATCGAACAGAATATGGCCTCGCGTAAAGAGGCCGCAGAGCAAGCGGAAGTGATAGCCGAAGAACAGGCGCATCTGTTTATGGATTGGATCCGTTCACTGAGTTCAGTGGACAGTATTCGCCAATATCGGCAGCAGAGTTTAGCGGTTAAAGATGAATTATTAGAGCGTGCCATCAATAAACTGGCACAGGGGGCTAACAGCGAACAAGTGCTGTTGGAACTGGCCAATAAGCTCACTAACCGTTTAATCCATGCACCGACTCAGGCCTTAACCTCGGCCAGTCGTGCTGGGGATGTTAATACTCTGGCGCAACTTCGTTCCGCGCTTGGGCTGGATAAAGAGTAAGGTTTAAATTATTCAATGAAAGATTCCGTCATTCGCAAGCTTGAAGGCTTGCTCGAGCGCCACGAAGAAGTGCTGGCGCTGCTTAGTGATGCAAGCGTTATTAGCGATCAAGACAGATTTCGTGGTTTATCCCGCGAGTATGCCCAATTAGAAGATGTCGTGACCGGCTTTAAGGCGTATCAGCAAGCTCAGGCCGACTTAGACACAGCTAAAGAAATGTTGGCTGAAGACGATCCTGAAATTAAAGAAATGGCCGAAGACGAGATTAAAGACGCGAAAGCGACCTTAATCAGCTTGGAAGATGAATTACAAATTCTGTTGCTGCCAAAAGATCCTAATGATGATCGTAGCGCCTTCGTGGAAATTCGTGCTGGCGCCGGTGGTGATGAAGCGGCGATTTTCGCCGGTGACTTATTCCGTATGTATAGCCGTTACGCAGAAGCCAATCGCTGGCAAGTAGAAATCATGAACCTCAATGAAGGGGAACATGGTGGCTTTAAAGAAGTGATTGCCAAATTCAGTGGCGAGTCAGTTTACGGCAAACTTAAGTTTGAATCAGGCGGCCATCGTGTGCAGCGCGTACCTGAAACTGAATCTCAAGGTCGAGTTCATACCTCAGCCTGTACTGTGGTCGTTATGCCTGAAGTTCCAGAAGCAGAAGCGATTCAAATTAACTCTGCTGATTTAAAAGTTGATACTTTCCGTGCATCAGGCGCGGGTGGTCAGCACGTTAACAAAACCGATTCGGCGATTCGTATTACGCATATCCCAACCGGTACTATTGTTGAGTGTCAAGATCAGCGCTCGCAGCATAAAAACCGTGCTCAGGCCATGAGTGTACTGGCAGCGCGTCTGCAAGCGGCAGAAGATGAGAAGCGCCGTAGTGCTGAAGAATCAACTCGTCGTTCACTGGTAGCCAGTGGCGATCGCTCAGAGCGGATTCGTACTTATAACTTCCCACAAGGGCGAGTGAGTGATCATCGTATCAACTTAACCTTATATCGCTTAAATGAAGTGATGGAAGGGGCGTTAGACACCTTGATTGAACCTTTGATGCAAGAGCATCAAGCTGACTTGTTAGCTGCGTTGGCGGATGACCAGAACTAGAATGCAAGCGATTGAAACCATTCAACAAGCCCTTCGGAGGGCTTGTTTGCTTTTAAGCGATAGTAGCGACAGTGCGGCGTTAGATAGCGAAATTTTACTGCAATTTGTGCTGGCTAAAAACCGTACCTATTTGTTTACTTGGGGCGATAAAAGCCTAACGAGTAGTGAAGCGCTTAAGTTCCAGCAGCTGCTTGAATTGCGCCTGCAAGGCCATCCCATTGCTCATTTAATTGGTGAGCGTGAATTTTTCTCGCTGCCATTTAAAGTCAATGCGACGACTTTGATCCCGCGCCCGGATACCGAAGTGTTAGTGGAAACCGCTCTGGCGTTAGCTTTGCCAGCCAATGCTAAGGTGCTTGATTTAGGCACAGGCACAGGTGCTATTGCCTTAAGCTTGGCCCATGAGCAGCCGCAGTGGCAGGTGAGTGCGGTCGATAAAGTGGCAGCGGCAGTGGCGTTAGCGCGCGAAAACCAGCAAATGCTTGGCTTAAACCAAGTGGTCATTTGTCAGAGTGATTGGTTTAGTGCCATTAGCGGCCAGCACTTTGATCTAATCGTTTCTAACCCGCCTTATATAGATGAGGAAGATCATCATCTTAATCAAGGCGATGTGCGTTTTGAGCCATTAAGCGCCCTAACCGCGCCGGATAACGGTTATCGTGACTTGTTTCATATCGCTGACTTAAGTCGGCAATATCTGCTTAATGACGGTTACCTGTTGATGGAACACGGCTTTGAGCAAGGCGCAATCTTGCGCCAGCAGCTTAAAGATTTAGGTTATCAAGCGGTGCGCACTATTAAGGACTACGGCGACAATGAGCGCTGCACCTTAGCTCAGTGGGTTAATTGCGATTGATCTTGTAGCAATGGCGTTGGGGATACGGTTTGGCCTAGTGCTGGCTTTACGGTACACTAACGCCCTTGAATTTTTTGCCACAGGGACTCTATGCAAGCCTTCTACGATTTATATCCAGCAACCAAGCACTTACATCTTTTATTGATTGCACTCAGCGTATTATTTTTTGTGGTTCGTTTTGGTTTGCATATGGCAGACTCAAAGCAGCTTGATAAGAAATTTTTCAAAATTGCCCCCCATGTGATTGATACCTTCTTGCTCCTGTCTGGGGTCATCTTGTGTTTTATGATCAAACAATATCCTCTTGAAGCCCCATGGTTAACTGAAAAGTTAATGGCAGTCGCGGCTTATATCTTACTGGCTTATATGGCAATTAAGTCCAACCGCAATCGGGTGTTTAAAATCTTTGCCTTCTTAGGGGCGATTGGTTGGTTGATGTTTGCTGCTAAGTTAGCGGTATTAAAAACCACAGTATTAGTGTAACAGTGAGCAATATGTCTGTAGTTAATGACTCTTTACTCGAGGCAGAAGATGCCTTGAGTTCAATCTCTTTACCCGAAACGCCATTGGAGTTGTCTATCCACTTAGGCCTAACCCAAGGCGATAGTGCGCAGCAGGCGTGGTTTGAACTGGCAGGCTCGGTACTAAGCCATTACTTAGTGGATCAAGAACAACGATTTGCCGCCTTACTTAAGTGGTTCTATCAAGATTTAGGCTTTAGCGTGCGCGAAGATTATTACGGCGTGCAAGCGGCTGACTTGGCCACCTGTTTGCTTAGTCGTCAGGGCAATAGCACGACCTTATCTTGCTTATTACTCTTGCTCGCTAAGCAGTTAGATTTGCCGTTAGAAGTGGTATTGCTGCCAGGCCACAGCCTAGTGCAATGGCGCCATAATCAGCAAATTCACTATATCGACCCGTTAACCGGTCAATTTGTGGATAAACACTTTATGCACGCCATAGTGCGCGGTGAACTTGGCAATGCAGCGCCGCTGAAACCTAGTTATCTTAAAGCGGTAACAGTTAAGCGATTGTTAACGCGGATGTTGCATGAATTGAAAGCAGGCTGTATTTTGCAGGGGAAGTTTGAAGCGGCATTGGAATGTTGCAATTTATTGTTGCAGTGGCATCCTGACGACGCGCATTTAAACCGCGAACGAGCTTTTATTGCTCAGCAACTGGGATGTATCAGTTTAGCCGCGGCGGATCTGACGCACTTTATTGAACATAGTCCGCATGATCCTGTGATTGAACTGGTTAAGCTGCAACTTAAAGATTTAGTGGATAAACCCGAGGTCTATCACTGATTGGTTAAGTTTAGCTCCCAGTAATAATTATTATAAAAACTAGGGAGAGTTAACCATGCAAGTCGCGACGCAAAGCGCCTTGATCACCAATGATGCCGTAACCCTTGGCATATTAGCGGTGATTTTAGGCGCGGTGTTTTATACCAATGCCAGCCCCCACCCATTTTGGCGCAAATTCTATTCGTTTATCCCCGCGTTACTCTTATGTTATTTCTTACCGTCATTGCTCAATACCTTTGGCATTGTTGATGGCGATAGTTCATCGCTCTACTTTGTGGCCTCGCGTTACTTATTGCCTGCCTGTTTAGTGCTGCTTATTTTAAGTGTTGATTTAAAAGCAATTATTGGTCTTGGCCCCAAAGCTATCATAATGTTTCTAACCGGCACCTTAGGGATAGTCATAGGCGGGCCGATTGCCTTGCTGGTGATGTCATATTTTGATCCTAGTCTCACAGCGAATATGGGCCCTGAGTCGGTATGGCGCGGCATGACGACTCTGGCAGGCAGTTGGATTGGTGGCAGTGCCAATCAAGCCGCCATGAAGGAAGTCTATGATGTGGGCGGTGAAATCTTCTCAGTGATGGTGACAGTGGATGTGATAGTCGCCAATATCTGGATGGCGGTGTTGCTCTATTTAGCCTCGCGCGCTAAGCAAATTGATGCGCGTACTGGCGCTGACACCCGCGCCATTGAGGCCTTGCAGCGCAACGTCGAGAAATATCAGGCTGAGAATTCCCGCATTCCAAACCTTACAGATTTAATGCTGATAGTGGCGGTAGGCTTTGGGGTGACTGGGTTCTCGCATTTTGCGGCGGATTTGTTGGGGCCATTTTTTACTGAGCACTACCCTTGGACCGAGCAATACAGTTTAACCTCTAAGTTTTTCTGGGTAGTAGTGATAGTGACTACCATTGGCTTAGCTATGTCGTTCACGCCGGCGCGCCACTTAGAGGCGGCAGGCGCTTCTAAAGTGGCCTCTGCTTATCTGTATATCTTGGTGGCAACCATAGGCTTACATATGGACGTGACCCGGATTTTAGATACGCCGATTTACTTTATGATTGGGGTTATCTGGATGTTAGTGCATGGCGGCTTAATGTTAGTGGTGGCCAAACTCATTAAAGCGCCACTCTTTTATGTGGCAGTGGGCAGTCAGGCCAATATTGGCGGCGCGGCGTCTGCGCCTGTAGTGGCGGCGGCGTTCCATCCGGCTTTAGCTCCGGTTGGGGTATTACTGGCCGTGCTTGGCTATGCCCTCGGAACCTATATGGCTTGGTTCAGTGGCCAGATAATGCAATTATTCGTGCAATAGTGCTCATGCCGCTGCGCTTTATGTGATATTAAATAAGCCCATACTTGATGGGCTTATTACTACTTAGAGTTATGTGAATACACTAACGCGGGCTTAGTCACTGCCGCTTAGGCGTAATTGAGGTTATAATCCAGCCTTACCTAAGAGGCTCGATACCAAGGCGGTGTCGGCGAATAAGAGAGACCTTGTGATGATCCAGAAAACCATCCAACTCGGTGCCATTGAAGTGGCCAACGATAAACCATTCGTGCTGTTTGGTGGCATGAACGTGCTTGAGTCACGAGATTTAGCGATGAAAATTGCTGAACATTATGCCGAAGTGACCAGCAAACTCGGTATTCCTTATGTATTTAAGGCCTCATTTGATAAGGCTAACCGTTCATCAATCAATTCTTACCGTGGCCCTGGCATGGAAGAAGGCTTAAAGATTTTTGAAGAAATTAAACGCACCTTTAATCTGCCAATCATCACCGACGTGCATGAAGTGTATCAGTGTGCACCGGTTGCTGAAGTGGTGGATGTTATCCAGTTGCCAGCCTTCTTAGCTCGTCAAACCGATTTAGTAGTGGCTATGGCTCAAACTGGCGCTGTCATCAATGTGAAAAAACCGCAGTTTTTAGCGCCCCACGAAATGCGTCACATCATTAAGAAGTTTAATGAAGCCGGCAATGATGAAATCATGCTGTGTGAGCGCGGTAGCAGCTTTGGTTATAACAATTTAGTCGTCGATATGTTAGGTATGGATGACATGAAGAACACTGGCTACCCAGTAATTTTTGATGCCACCCACGCTCTGCAGCGCCCAGGTGGACGTGAAGATTCTGCCGGCGGTCGCCGCGCCCAGGCCACTGAGTTGGCCCGTAGTGGTATGGCCTTAGGCTTAGCGGGATTATTCATTGAAGCGCACCCAGATCCAGACAATGCTAAGTGTGATGGCCCATGCGCCTTGCCTTTACATCAGTTAGAAGCCTATTTGACGCAAATGAAGGCGGTTGATGATTTAGTGAAATCATTTGCCCCGATTGATACCAGCAAGTAATAACAGCTTTTATTCATTAAACGCCCGGATTTCCGGGCGTTTTTGTTTCGAATATGCGAGAAATTATGGCTATCACACCATTAGAGAGTAAAGTTAAGCAAGCGTTAATAGCAAGCTTGCAAACCTATATAGAAGATGAGCTTAATCAAGATATTGGTCAGTTTGAGGCCGAGTTCTTACTGGATTTTATTACCGAAAAGGTAAGCGCTCATTGGTACAATCAAGGCTTGCAAGATGCGCGTGTGTTAATGCATTCAACCCTATTAAGCTGCCTAGATGATATTGAAGAAGCCGTGGATGCGCAGCAAATGAAGCTGGGCTAAGGCTGATTTGCACTTTTAGGCTCTGCGGGTGTTGCATGCCAGTGTATATATGTCTTTTAACAGGATGAGTCACAGAGGTTGAACATGACAGTTGAGCATTTGATTGATAAACAGCAGTTTGTGTGGGATCAGCAAGGCATTGAAGCGGTTCTGGATTATCAGCTGCAAGGCAAGAGCGTTAATTTTAGTCGCACCTTTGTACCAGAAGCGCTGCGCGGTCAAGGCATAGCCGAGAAGCTAGTGCGCACCGGGCTTACTTGGGCTAAGCAAGAAGGTTATGAGATTGAAGCTAGCTGCTGGTACGTGCAGAAGTTTTTAAAGTAATAGCTGCGCGTTAATGCGCTTGGCGCTGCAAAATGGCTGCAAGTAATTGCTGATTTTGTGGCGCTTCCAGTTGATGGGCTTGGGCTCTAGCCACTATATAGCCATTAATGGCGGCTATTTCGGTTTGTCGCCCGAGCGCCATATCTTGCTGCATGGATGAGTAATTGTTGGCGGTTAAGGCAATCACAGAATATACCCGAGCGAGTAACTCAGCATAATTTAGCGCGACCCCATCAGCTGCCGCTACTTGCACTAATTCAGTCACCACAGCGGTAATCATGCCAGTAAAGCGCGCATCACTTAGCTCACCATTGCGGCAGTTATGAAGGGCAGTTAATGGGTTAATGGCAGCAT
The DNA here is from genome assembly GCF_006494715.1 of Shewanella sp. SNU WT4. Taxonomy (NCBI): domain Bacteria; kingdom Pseudomonadati; phylum Pseudomonadota; class Gammaproteobacteria; order Alteromonadales; family Shewanellaceae; genus Shewanella; species Shewanella sp. SNU WT4. Next base: position 3,452,063 of record NZ_CP041151.1, on the reverse strand, counting down.
TGACAGCAAGTTTTTGCCATAAGGCATTGATGATATCGGTTTGCCACTGACACTCTGGGATAGCAGAGCTAAATCCTTGCTGCAAACTTGCGCTGATAGGTAAGCCTGCGTTAATAGCGGGCGCGCTGGCTTGTCCCCACTGGGTTACCCCAGTGCCTGTGTGCGCAATGGTATAATCATTTATACGCATGGCGCCTTGCGATGTGGTACCAAGCAATAAGCCAAGGGGTTGAGGCTGCGCGCTTAAATGCGCTTTTAGCGCTAAATGGGGGCCAAGGCCATTGTGTAATAACAGTATTTGGCAATTAGGCGCTAATTTTGGCAGTAGCGGCACTATGGCGCTAAGCACTTGATGAGCCTTAACTGTGACTATGACTAACTGAATGGTCGCAAGCTCTGCCTTAGTAGCATTTGCAAGGCTCAAGCCTTGATGATGGCTGTGATGAGACACGCCTTGGCGGTCAATAAAGGTTAATTGCGTTGGAATCGCGCTTTGGGCTTTGGGCCACAGCAGTAAGCACTTATGTTGATGGAGATTGAGTTGATGCCGATTAAGTTGGTACTGATTGAGTTGATGATAAATTAATTGACCAATAGCCCCAGGGCCGACAATGGCGATATGAGCTGGGGCTAAGGACATTAGGATTCAATACTTTTTGGTGCGGGGCTAAATAACTGATAGAGCCAGAGCGATAAGTAAAATAAGACAACGCCTGACATATCGGCTATCCAGTCACCAAATTCGGCGCTGCGATAGGGTAAATAGGATTGCACTATTTCAATCAATAAGGCATAGCCTGCCATTATCATCAACAGAATTGGCCACTTAGGTTTGAAAGCCAAATAGGTTAATAAAGACAAACAAAAGAAACCGCTTAAGTGACCGATTTTATCGAGATGAGGCACTGATGGCGAATAGTTAGGGCGAGAAAACACCAGATAGCTAATCACTAATACGGCAAGTAATAACGCGAATTTGAAAATAATACGTTTAACTATCACGGCATAACATCGTTAACTAATTGAACGCACATCATATGCAAATAGCTCGATTCTGTCACCTCTGGTGTTGAAATTATCCAAGATCTTAGGTTTTACCTTCACCTTGAGGCGGATGGCAGTTAAAATTATCTTCTTGAGTTTTTGATGGTAGGAAAATGAATTATGCCTTCTTTTGATATTGTTTCTGAAGTTGATGAAGTCGAACTGCGTAATGCGGTTGCTAACTGTAAGCGTGAACTGGATTCTCGTTTCGATTTTCGTGGCGTTGAGTGCGAAGTAGAATATAAAGATAATCAGGTGAGCTTACGCTCTGAGTCTGATTTCCAATGTAATCAGATGGTTGATGTACTGCGCGGCTCGTTAAGCAAGCGTAATGTTGACCCTGCGGCCATGGAAGTGGAAGACAAAGCCATTCACTCTGGCAAGTTTTTCACCCTGAAAGTGAAATTCAAGCAAGGCATAGATACTGAAACCGCCAAAAAGTTGGTGAAAGAAATTAAGAACAGTAAGCTTAAAGTCGTGGCCGCGATTCAAGGCGAATCAGTGCGTATTACCGCTAAAAAGCGTGATGACTTACAAGCGGTAATGGCGTTAGCGCGTAATTCTGAGCTGGGGCAACCGTTCCAGTTCAACAACTTCCGTGATTAATGATTAGCGTTTCTGCCAGTAACCAAGGCTAACCTTGGTTCACTGCACTTAATGACGGCCCATTGGCCGTCATTTTTTTGCCTAAAGCTTAAGAGTTAATTACAGGCCTTGATTATCATTTTGACTGGCAGCTTGCTCATCGGTTAACTCTGCGCTCGGCACGCGCTTATTAACTAGGCTAATTAAAATTAACACCGGAAAGCCAATTAAGCTGCAGCCGATAAAGAAGTTCACATAGCCAAAGTTATCGACATACACCCCTGAAAACCCCGCGATAAACTTAGGGAATAACAGCATGATGGATGATAACAGCGCATATTGAGTGGCGCTGAAGCCACTGCTAGTGAGACTGGATAAATAGGCAATAAAGGCCGCCGTTGCAATTCCCGCGCTAAAGTTATCAACGGAAATGGCAAAGGTTAGAAACGGCACGTTGTAGCCAATGAGGGCTTGCCACGCAAACAGCAAGTTAGTGCTAGCAACCAGTAGCGCGCCTAAAAATAGGATTTTCATGGTGCCAAAGCGATTGACTAACATGCCACCAAAAGCCGCGCCCACTAAGGTCATGATCAAACCAAAGACTTTGCTTATCGCCGCAATTTCTTCTTTTTTAAAGCCCATATCTACGTAAAACGCATTGGCCATAATCCCCATAACAATATCGGAAATACGATAACAGGCAATCAGCGCCAAAATGAGTAAGGCATTGCGGCCATAACGCTGAAAAAAGTCGATAAAGGGCAGGGCGCAAGCGCTATAAAACCAAGCGTATAAGCGTGCTAGGCGTTTAGGGTGATGCTCGCATAAGCGTAAATACATTTGTTGCTGTATGGCATCGCTTTGCTCGGTATTAACTTTAGGCTCGCGCGCCAGTAGCGTGGCCAATACGCCAACGCCCATTACCATGGCCATGACCCAGTAGGCGTATTGCCAGCCAGATAAGCTGTAAGCGTCACTGTAATTACTGCTCCACGCGGCTATGGTTAGTGCGCCTGCGGTGGCTACTATCATAGCGCTGCGATAACCTACTTGATACGCCGCGGCAAGCGCTGCCTGCATGCTAGGCGGCGCGGAATCAATTCGAAAAGCATCGATGACAATATCTTGGGTGGCAGAAGCAAAAGCCACCATTAAGGCAAAGGCGACTAAGTGGTTGAGATCTTTTAATGGGTCGCTGCTTGCCATTCCCATGATCGCGATTATGAGAATGATTTGCGAAAGCAGCATCCAACTGCGCCGCCGGCCGATTAAGCGTGTCAGCACTGGAATCGATATTCTATCGACCAAAGGAGACCATAACCATTTGAACGCATAGGTTAGCGCAATCCAGCTGAAGTAACCTATGGCGGCTCTATCAATGCCAGCTTCCCTTAACCAAAACGATAAGGTTGAAAACACAAGCATTAAAGGCAGGCCTGCTGAAAATCCAAGCAGCAATAAGATCAGGACGCGGCGGTGACAATACACAGAAAAAGGCGCGCAAAGGCGAGAAAGCAATGACATATCAGCAATTAGTGACCATTGGAAAACCTAGCTTACGGTGCGCTGCCAGCTTGGGCAAGTAAAACCATGAATAAGCGCTTTGGTTTTCGGCAGGTGTATTTGCCTAAAAAAATAGCCCAGCAAGCTGGGCTAATCATTTACATCTTCAAGGCTTACACCCAAGTTAATAGCAATCTTGTTAAGGACAAACACCTACACACGATGACGGTTTATCGCCGCCGATGCTGAGATAGTCAGAATACTGCTGTATTTGCTGGCGCAAAAATCGATTCCCTCTCAACACCCAGTCGGGCCATTTATCAAAGTTATGTAACAGATGCCAGAACGCTTGCTCTATATCTGACTGAGCTTCGCCCTGATAGTCCCATTGTTGCCATTCCTCCAGGGTGTCCCACAGATAAAGCTGGATTTCATCAAATGCAATTTGATCCATCAAAAAAGCATTAGTATAAAACGCCAGCTGGGGCGCCTTATTGTCGATGAACTCTTCTCGGGTCATCGCGTCGCCTCCATTTATTGTAAACATGTTGCAAGGTTAATTGCCCGTCCAGTATTAAGGAATATCTGGCATTGCTCAAGCATTAAAAGTGTACTTTTTAAGCGTTTTTGACCTTGTAATTTATCTGATATCGACTAGGTAAGCGCTTGAGGTCATTGTCGAATCTATTATTTATCTGACAATAAGGTCGCTTTTTTTAATAGCACAGGTTGTAACGGCACATCTTGCCAATTAAGCGTTCTTTGTTGGCCTGTCTCAACCTTGGCAATGGCATCAATTACCTCCATACCACTCACGACTTCACCAAATACGGCGTAGCCCCAGCGCTTAGGTGATGGATCTAAGCGGCTATTATCGGCGACGTTAAAAAAGAACTGGCTGGTGGCCGAATGGGGATCCATAGATCTTGCCATAGCTATGGTGCCAGGCTGATTGGATAAGCCATTTCCCGATTCATTGGCTATGGCGGTGAGTGTTGGTTTTTCTTTAAAATCAGGCGTAACCCCGCCGCCTTGCACCACAAAACCATCAATCACGCGATGAAATATGGTGTTGTCATAATGGCCTTTGCTGACATATGTTAGAAAATTATTAACGGTAATTGGCGCCTTATTGGCATCAAGCTCAACTACTATTGTGCCCATAGTCGTTTCTAATTTTACTTGTGGGAACGAAGTCTCTAGCTGCAACGGCGCACTTGAGTCCTGCGCATAGGCATTACAGCTTAATAATAAGGCGGCAATCATCCATGCTTTCATTGGTTAGCTCCAGTTAAAAAGCGGTTGAGTTCAGGATCGACAATAATGCTACGGGTGATTTCAGCCAGTAACTTATTGAGCTCAAGTTCAAGGCTAGCATAATCAGCGGTTAATATATCTGAGCGCGAACCGCGGATAGTATATTGTTTAGTCAGAGTTTTATTGCCGCTGGTGGCAGTGACATTGATGATGATATTGCTCTTAGTTTCATAATCAAATGTCGATTGATTGACATCGGTTAGCAAGGTGCTTAGTGCTATGTTCATGTGGGTGCTGCTGGCGGGATCAATTCTATATCCTGCTTGGCTAAGGCCGGTGCGCACCATGTTTTCGAGCTGCAAACTTGGAGATTCCGCTGGGCTCACCAATGTGACTTTGCCATTGGCTTGATTGATTTTCACAACCGCATTATCGCTGCGAGCATCAGAGCTTGAAATCGCAATCGGCACCACTTGATGTAGCTGCTTAGCTATGGGGTCTAACTGCGGCGAGAGCGCTATGATACTAGGCGTGCTTGAACAAGCGCTGAGGAACAGAAGGCTTATCAACAAAAGAGGGTTAAATTTCATAATAAATAATAAGTTGTGAATTTGAGCTGAGCATACCAGAAATTCATAAGGATGAAACTTGCGCCATAGTTACTTGCCTATTCAAAATAAAGCCAATGCCAAGCTTAGTAGCATCCCAAGCAATCGAGCTTGTGTGATTATTTTTACAAATTGATAACTTAAGGCTTTTTTCAGTGAACGCTTAGGGGTAGAGTAAAAACCCTATTGATGGCGGATGAGAATTCCAAGATGGTACAGCTTGTTAACTTAGCGAATGCTGATGCCCAAACGAGCGCAGCAGGCAGCCTAGCGACAGAACCTATGGATACTAAGAGTTATCCTGAAATCACGACTATTAAGGCACCAGCACAGTTAATTGCCCCAAGCGGTGAGCCGCAGTATGGTTATTTTGATGGCATAGTTGCTGAATTGAATTTAGACGATTTTGACTATCAAACCTGCATGGATAAACCCGCTTCACGCCTAGCTAAACACTTTCATTATAAGCAATTTCAATTTGTTGGTATCAAGACTCGCGACTATGTCATAGGTGTTGCCTTAGCTGATATTGGCTATCTTGGCAGTGGCTTTGCTTATATTTATCACATCAAGACTAATCGGCTCACGCAAATTGATTGGCTTAAACCTTTAGGGCTGGGTTATCAAACCATGCCATCCCCCAAGCAAGGCATAGGCACCATTGCTGATAGGCATGCCAGTATGCGCTTTACCATCACAGACGGCCAATGGCATTTGTCACTGCAATCGATGGCGATTAACGCTGAGCTTGATTTAATTGCGCCGCCTCTCAGTTTGCCGCTCGCCTTGTGTAATCCCACCGGCTATAGCGGCTGGACCTATACCCAAAAACATAATGCCCTTAAGGTCAAAGGTACATTAACAATAGATGGCGCCGCCGTCAGCTTGCTCGGCAGCTCGGCAGGTTATGATTTTTCCGCGGGCTTTATGCGCCGCGATACCAGTTGGCGCTGGGCGTCGATTAACTCCATTACCGCAGATGGCGCCATTGGCCTAAATTTGGCGGCGGGAGTGAATGAAACGGGTCTGAATGAAAATGTATTTTGGTGTAATGGTGAGCGCCATTTACTCGGCCCTGTGCAGTTTGAATTTAGCCGAAAAAATCTTAACCAAGTGTGGCAAATTAAGAGTGTCGATGGTCGAGTCAATCTTAGTTTTCAAGGGCTGAATCAGCGCCGCGAGCGGCGTAACTTGTGGCTATTAAAAAGTAACTTTAGACAAAACATTGGGGTGTTTAATGGTTATGTTATTGATAACCAAGGGCGACTCCACATCATAGATAACTTGTTGGGGTTAACTGAAGATCATTATGCCCGCTGGTAGCCTGCATTTGAATTAGTGCCAGAGTTGATTGATGTGTTAACCCTAAGATTTAACAACCAATAATAACAGGATGCTCACTATGGAATGGTTGGTTGCCCACCCAGATTGGCTACTTATGATATTAGCGCCGGTATTTATGTTGTGTATGGTGCTCGAGTGGCGTGTATCAAGGCAAAGCGGCAGATTGCCGCCATCGGCGAGTTATCAATGGCAAGAAGTCAGTTGTAACTTTGCTCTGGGGGCTTTGCATCAATTAACTGACATCACGGTTGGGCTTATGGTGATACAAGTTTATCTGTGGCTATTTGATTGGCGCCTACTGGATATTTCTATGGGGCTGATGAGCTTTATCGTGCTAATGGTGGCACAAGATTTTTGTTATTACTGGTTTCATCGCGCGAGCCATAGGGTGCGTTGGTGGTGGGCGGCGCATTCAACCCATCATAGCTCTGAGAGCATGAACTTTAGTACCGCGTTTCGCCAAAGTTTAATGTATCCCTTTGCCGGCATGTGGCTCTTTTGGGTGCCGTTAGTCATTATTGGTTTTCCGCCTAAATGGGTGGTGCTGAGTGTGCTGTTGAATTTAGGGTTGCAGTTTATTATTCATACCCAATGGATTAAGAACTTTGGCTGGTTGGATCTCGTGTTTAATTCGCCAAGCCACCACAGGGTGCACCATGGCCGTAATCCGCAGTACATAGATAAAAATTATGCTGGGGTGCTGATCATTTGGGACAAGTTATTTGGCACTTTTGAGCCTGAAGTGGAGGCCGTGGTGTATGGCATCACTAAGCCAGTAAATAGTACTAATCCTATTACCGTGACTTTTGTGGAATGGCAACACATGTGGCGTGATGTTACGGCTAAGGGGCGCAGTTGGCGCCAACGGTTAGCCGCCATAGTGGCACCGCCATCAGCGTCGCAAGAATCAAAATGGTAAGCAAGATATCTGCGTTGGCAGGCTCAGTTCATTCCGGATAATGCGGTAAATCCGCTAATGGACTGTAATTTAATTCATTGAGGCGCGAGTTAATGCAATGCAGCATATAAGCATCGTGATTAAGGAGTGGCACTTCAAGCTCGATAGCTAAGTCGTGACAGACTTGGGATATGTCCATTAACTCTGTATCTGATACTAAGGCTAATTCCATCACTTTAGTGTCAGTTGCCAAGCTAGCGCCGCTGAACAAAAGACTCAGCGCCAGCATTGATTGAAATCTCATTCTTCATCCTTAAGTCGGTATTGCCAAGATACAAATGGTTGGTGATCGTTATCTTGTGTAAGTGTTTTGATTGTCACATGTTGTATTTGTTGGTGGCAACGTAAACTTGCTTGGGGTGTGTTTGTTGCGTAATTTTGCGGCGAATTAGTGGCTAATGAAAGGTCATTGGTTGTTTAGGCGGGCGATGTAGCTATTTATAAGGAAGGAATAAGGGCTAACTGAAGATGACGTGATAATTGAGTGACTGGCCGAAATCAGGTTGTAATGATGGTAAATATGAGAACCCACCATTCACTTTACTGATTAGATTGAAATGATGGGCTGCTATCTCATTCAAATGTGAATTAAAGCCAGCAGCTTAATTTATGGCTATTTACGCAAAACTAGCGGCGTTTACTTGATTGTGCGAGCGCCTTTTTACGAGCGGCTTGTTTTTGCGCCGCTTTAGATAAGCTCTTTGGGCGCTCATACTCTTTAGTTAAATCAGGCTCAAAGCCCGGGTACCACTGCTCAGGTAAGCGGCGACCTAAAAATGTTTCGAGATTATGCAGTAACTTTTCATCTTGTGGGTCGAGCAAACTAATGGCTAAACCGCTTAAACCGGCGCGGCCAGTGCGACCAACACGATGAACGTAATCTTCGGTTTTAAAAGGTAGCTCCATATTAATGACCACAGGTAAATCATCAATATCTAAACCGCGGGCGGCAATGTCGGTGGCGACGATGACATTAATCTCACTATTTTTAAAAGCGTTTAAGGTTTGCTCGCGTTGATGCTGCGTTAAATCCCCATGCAAATCGGCGGCATTTATCCCTTGCTCTATTAAAACTTGGCTTAATTGCGCCGCATCTTGACGTTGGCGACTAAAAATCAGCACCCGTGGCCATGAGTTCTTGCTGAGCAAATGACTTAATAATGCCAATTTGCGCTCAGGATCGACTTGGTATACCTGCTCAACAATGTTCACCCCAGTGGTATTGCGTTCATCCACTTCTATGATCTGTGCTTGGTGCTGCAGGCGCTTACTTAATTTGAAAATATGGTCATTGAGAGTGGCTGAAAATAATAAAGTTTGACGAGTTTTCGACAGATGCTTAAGGATTTCGCGGATCTCATCCATAAACCCCATGTCTAACATGCGATCGGCTTCATCAAAAACCAGCATAGACAATTGCTTAAGATTAAGCCGACGTTTTTTGAGTAAGTCGATTAAGCGCCCCGGCGTTGCCACTAACACATCAACGCCTAGTGCCAAGCTGTGGATTTGCGGGCCAATACTGATACCGCCATAAGCAACATTAATGCGCACCTTAGTATTAGCGGCAAGGGCATCGAGTTGGCTGAACACTTGTTGCGCGAGTTCGCGGGTTGGCACTAAGACTAAGACCTTGATAACGCATGGGCTATTGCCTGGAATGACGCTGAGATCTTGACCTAACACTTGCTGTAATATTGGCAAGCCAAAGGCCGCCGTTTTACCTGTGCCAGTTTGTGCGCTTGCTAGCAGATCTTGCCCCGCAACCACCAATGGAATAGCTAGGGCTTGAATTTTAGTGGGAGTTGTAAAACCTAAGGTGTGGAGGTTGTGTTGCAGGATTGGCGCCAGCGGCAAGTCGCTAAAAGACATAGTGCATAGTTCTCATTCTTACGGGGCGAATATTGTAGCAGATGTCGTGTTTGATTTTACTATTTGACTGACAATCATCAGGGGGCGAAGTGGTTTTATGTTGATATTTCAGGGCTATTTTTGTGATTGTTATATAGCGGTTGTGATTGTTGCTGAAGGCCTAGTTGTTACCTAGGAGAGCGGATGAGCGCTTTGCTAATCAAGAGGAATGCTAACTTAGCGTTTTTTTTGGTTGGTGCAAACGTTAACCCATGGTTGTCAGAATTCTCGCCATTTTGTTTGGGTTTGTCTGATTTAATCTTAACTTAAGCTAACTGTTTGAAAAACGACTGCTTATAAGGCTTTTTGACACTTAGGTCGGCGCTTGTTTGTGCGCTAGTTACTATTGTTCTGCCGCGGCACCGGTTGTTTGTTAATTGTTGCGCGCTTGCGGGTGGCTTATCTGTTCGTTGTTCGTGATATGTAATAATGCTGCCAATAGAAGGGGCTAAGGTTGAGTTCGGTTCTGTTTTTATGTAAATTCCGCCACCGCATAAAATTTGGATAAATTAATGAACTGCATCTTTTCACATACTTGCCATAAAATTGTTACTGAGTCGCAAGCCTCAGCCTGCAGCAATTTGGATAAGTCTGTATGTGAAGATTGCCATTATCAATCGCGCTATATGATAGATAGAAGTGGTAAGTTATTTGGCGCAGAGATTTATTCAACTTGGTATCAGCACAAATATAGCCAAGCTCAAGGTTATCCCAGCCTCACCCATATTCATGATTTTAAGAAAATGTTGCGCCAGCTATTGGCTAAATTGGAGCAAGGGCAAGACTTGAACCTTGAAGGTTCGCGGTTTTTCTTGACCATAGAGCGCATTCATTTACTGGATATCACCATAGTTAATACCTTAGTTAAGCTATTTCACTTCTTAGATAAGCAGCAAATGACGCTGACTTTACTGCTGCATAATAGCAATACGGCATTAGCTGAATTTACCTCAGAGGCCAAGTATTTATTAAAAGATCTGGGCGTGCGTTTATGTTTAATGAATCCCTCGATTGATACTCTTTCCTCAGCCAATTTGCATCTTTTTGAGTGTTTGCTGTTTAACACGACTAGGTTACGTCAAGAATGTACGCGTCTGCCCGAGCAAGTGGTGGTCGATAAACTCTTTATGCTGCGTGAACGTGGCTTTGGTTTAATTCTCGCAGATGTGCAATCTGCTGATGACTATAACTTTGGCTTGAATTTGCCCTTTTCTTATTTTTATGCGGAACATCTACACCATGATGTTGCATAGATCTACGGTTCAATATAACAGCATACTGTCTCTTGTTGTCGGCACCTTTCTTATCATGCTGCTGACGGCCTCTTTGTGGGCGAGTAAGTACACGTTAACTCAGTTATTAATGTATAAGACTGAGCAATTGAATCTGTTTTACGACCAGCATATGCATGATGCCCATGGGCAAATGACGGCGCTTAAAGAGCAATTAGCCTTAGTCGAAGAAGAACAGTGCAATAGCGAACTGATTGAATTGTTGCGCCAGCAAATGTATGACAGGGATGAGTACTATGTCCCTATGGTGTATATCAAAAACCAAGCGTTATTTTGCTCGGCATTAGGGGCTATGCCTACCCCTGAAAACATAGTGAAAATGTCCACCAATGTGGCAGGTCTTGGCCTGTATACCATTAAATATCCTGATGGTAACGTTAAGGTATTTGTGGGAATTGATGATAACGATGTACAAGTATTTAGACGATTATTACTAGGCTCAAGATTTAAAACCTTGCTTAAAAATAGCTGGTTTCTATCCGGTGCTGTCATTAAGGTCGGTGAGCACACTTGGTTTACTGTGGGGGCAACACACGAGCGTGGCCAAATGGTGCATGTTGATAGTGACGAAACGCCATTAGCATTTACCTTGAGTTCAAGCCAGCAGATTAAGAATCACCTGTGGCTGTTTTATTTCGTGCTGATGTTGGCTATGTCATCTTTTGTCGCTTGGCTGATCTTTCAGGCGCGCGGTGCACTAACCACTAGATACTGGCAACATAAATTCACTAAAGCATTGAATAATGAAGAGTTCAAGCTTGAGTTTCAGCCGGTGTTTAATACCCGCACATCAGAAGTGGCTGGCGCTGAGACATTTTTGCGGTGGCAGCATAAAGGCCACCAAGTACCAACGGTTGATTTTATCGATAAGCTTGAGCATAGCCCGGCTATGGTCGCTGTGACTTTATGGGT